>DASPGT010000130.1:0-10829 GCA_035620475.1 Gaiellaceae bacterium
CGAGAACACGCCCGGCTCCTAGAGCGCGTCGAGCGGCCGGCCGTTCAGCGGCTCGAGCTCGAACAGGAGCTGGCCGAACTCGACCGGCTCGGCGTTGCCGACGCAGATCCGCCGGACGATCCCCTCCACCTCGGCCTTGACCTCGTTCATCAGCTTCATCGCCTCGAGGATGCAGAGCGTCTGGCCGAGCTCGACCGTGTCCCCCTCCTCGACGAACGGCGCGGCGCCGGGCTGCGGCGCCCGGTAGAAGGTGCCCACCATCGGAGACTCGACCCGGATGACGTCGTTCGCGCGCGGCTCCACCGACCCCTCCGGCTCCTCGTGCACCGGCGCCGTCGGCACCGGGACGGGGAGCAGGGCGGCCTCCGCGCGCTCGTCCGTGCGCCGCACGGTGACGCGCATCTCCCCCTCCTCGATCGTGACCTCGCCGATCCCGGACTCCTGGACGACCCGGATGATCTCCCGCAGCCTCTCCGCCTCGCCCGGCGCCAGGCCGGCGGCCTCCGACTCGTCGCGGCGGCCCCTGGCCCGCACCGACCGGAGCAGCGGATGGGCCTCCTCCCCGTAGAGCGCGAGCAGAAGGAGCTCCTCCTCGCTGGCGGCCAGCCCGCGGGCGTCCTCACGGAGCTCCTCGAGCCCCGCGGGCGGCTCCTCCGGCCGGTCGACCCCCTCGCCGAGGAGCTGCACGGCCCGCCTGACGGTCGGGTCGACCTCGGCCGGGGGCATCCCGTAGCGCCCCTCCACGAGGTCGCGGACCTCGTCGACGACGAAGCGCCAGCGCTGCGCGGAGAGGACGTGGAGCAACGCCTGCGACCCGATCACCTGGCCGATCGGCGACGCGAGCGGCGGCCAGCCGCACTCCCCCCGGATCCTCGTCAGCTCCTCCAGCACCTCGTCGAGCCGGTCGGCGGAGCCGTGCTCCCTGAGGCGCGCCTCGAGCTCCGCGACGAGCCCGGCGGGGAGCGTGTACTCGGCGGCACGCACGGCCACGCGCGGGGAGAGCGGCGGCACCGGCTCGTCGCCGAGGGCCTCGTCGACGAGCTCCGAGCCGCCCCAGAGCCGCTCGAGATCGACGCCGGTGTCGAGGCCGACGCCGGCGAGCGACTGCGTCAACGCCTCCGCCGAGACCCGGTGAAGCGAGAGGGCGATCGGGTACAGGGCGACCGCGATCCTCTCCGCGCCGGCGCGGACCGCCTCGATGGCCGCGGCCAGGCCGACGCCGCCCGCCCCCTGGCAGTGGAGCCCCACCGGGAGGCCGCTCGCCTCCCCGACCTTCTCGACCAGCTCGCGGGCCTGCGCCGGGTCGAGCGAGCTGGCCGGATCGTGAATGAGCACGCGCGAGGCGCCCAGCTCGGCCAGGTGGTTCGCGCGCTCGAGCAGCACCTCGGTCTCGCCGGTCGGCCCGGGGCTGTGGACGAGCCCGACCGAGAGCTCCTTGCCCGCGTCGCGAATCGCGTCCGCGGCCTCGCGGAGGTTCGCCAGGTCGTTCAGAGGATCGTGGAGCCGGAAGACGTCGATGCCGCTCCCGGCCGCGCTGGCGACGAACCGGCGAACGAGGTCGCCTGAGACCGGCCGGGAGCCGACGAGAAAGCGGCCGCGGAGGGCCATGCCGAGCGGCGTCGAGCAGCGCGCCCGGATCGAGCGGATCCGCTCCCACGGGCTCTCGACGCCCCGCCGCACCGCCGCGTCGAAGCAGCCGCCCCCGGACACCTCGAGGCAGGCGAAGCCGGCCTTGTCGAGCTCGGCGGCCAGCTCGTAGAGCCCCGCCGCCGAGACGCGGCCCGCGAGCGGCTCCTGAGACAGGAGCCGGATCGTCGTATCGACGAGCTGAGGCACGGCCGCCTCCTAGGCCCGCGAGATGTAGCGGCGCTCGCGCGTGTCGACCTTGATGCGGTCGCCGACGTTGACGAAGAGCGGCACCTGGACGACGGCGCCCGTCTCGAGCGTGGCCGGCTTCGTCACGTTCGAGACCGTGTCGCCGCGGACGCCCGGCTCGGTCTCGGTGACGCCAAGCTCGACGGACGCGGGCAGCTGCACGCCGGACGGGCTCCCGTCGACGACGAGAAGCTGGACGGTGGACGAGGGCTGGAGGAAGTCGAGCTCCTCCTCGACGTCCCCGCGCGGCAGCGAGAGCTGCTCGAAGGTCTCCTCGTCCATGAAGACGACCTCGTCGCCGGCGTCGTAGAGGTACTGGACGTTCTTCGTCTCGGTGCGGATGCGCGGCATCTTCTCGCCGGCGCGGAAGGTCTTGTCCACGACCGCGCCCGTCCCGACGCTCTTCAGCTTCGTGCGGACGAACGCCCCGCCCTTCCCGGGCTTCACGTGCTGAAACTCGACGATGCGCCAGACCTGCCCGTCGACCTCGACGTGCATGCCGTTCTTGAACTGGTTCGTAGAGACCGTCTCGGCCACGGCGGGAAACTCTAGCTCAGGGTCAGCAGGTCCTTCGTGAAGCTCGACAGCACCTCGGGCCCGCTCGCGCCGACGACGACGAGATCCTCGATCCGCACGCCGCCGCGACCCGCCAGGTAGACGCCGGGCTCGACGGTCACGACGTTGCCGGTCGCGAGCGCGTCGGTCGAGCTCGGCCGGAGCACCGGCAGCTCGTGGACCTCGAGCCCGACACCGTGGCCGAGCCCGTGCAGCACGGGCGCCAGGCCCGAATCCTCGATCCTCGAGCGGGCGATCCCGTCCAGCTCGGAGGCAACGGCGCCGGCGCGGACGGCCCCGAGCGCAGTCTCCTGCGTCGATCGGCAGAGAGCGTAGGCGCGCTGGAGGTCGTCCGGGAGCGGGCCGGTGGCGAAGGTCCGCGTGCAATCGGCGCAGTAGCCGCCGACCTCGGCGCCGGCGTCGACGATCACCGTCTCCCCCGCGCCGATGCGGCGGGAGCCCGGGTGGTGGTGCGGCAGCGCCGCGTTCGGCCCCGACGCGACGATCGACGAGAAGGCGAGCCCGTCCGCGCCCTCCTCGCGGAGCGCGCGCTCGAGCCACCACGCGACCTCGGCCTCGGTGCGGCCGACCAGGGGCTCCTGCGCGAGCCGGGCATACGCGTCGTCGGTGACGCGCGCGGCCCGGCGGACGGAGGCCAGCTCCTCCTCGTCCTTCACGGCCCGCAGCCCCGCGACCACCGAGGTCGTCGGAACCAGCTCGACTCCGGCAGCCGCGAGCGAGGCGTGCCCGGCGACGGTGACGTGGTCGGCCTCGAACGCGACCGGCGCCCGGGCCAGCTCGGCGAGCCGCTCCCCCAGCCAGGCGAGCAGGTCGCGCTCCGCCTGGACGACCTCCACCCCGCCGACCTCGCGCGCCGCCTCCAGGTAGCGGCCGTCGGTGGCCAGCACGATCCGGTCGGTGCCGACCGCGAGGGCGGCGTTCGAGCTCTCGAAGCCCGTCAGGTAGCGGACATTCACGGGCCGCGTGACGAGGAAGGACGCCGCACCCAGCCGGTCGAGCTCGGCGCGCAACCGCTCGACGCGCGCGTTCACGCGTGCTCCCGCAGGTAGGCGAGCGCCTCGCGATAGCCGTCCGGGCCCTTGCCGAGGATCCGGTGCGCGACCACGTCGGAGATGACCGAGTGGCGCCTCCACTCCTCCCGCTTCTCGATGTCCGAGAGGTGGACCTCGACCACCGGGGCGGTGCAGAGCTCGAGCGCATCCCGGATCGCGTAGCTGTAGTGCGACCACGCTCCGGGATTGACGATCAGCCCGCCGGCCCATCGGCGCGCGTCGTGGCACCACTCGACGAACTGGCCCTCGTGGTTCGTCTGGAAGCAGCGCGCGGTGCACCCGAGCTCCCGCGCCCATCCGTAGATCCGCGTCTCGAGCTCGCCGAGGCTCAGGCCGCCGTAGAGCGCCGGATCGCGGTCGCCGAGAACGTCCAGATTGACCCCGTTCAGGACGGCGACCTGCACCCGGCGAGTCTACTCGCGGGCGGAGCAGGGCACCGCCGGCCGCGTCCCCGCCGGCCACGTCCCGGGGTCTGACCCCGGGGCATGGCCGTCCGGGCCAGGATGTGTGTCACGAAACTGTCACAGCCTCTCCACAGGGGTCGGCGGCCGGGCAGGCTGAGAGCGCGGTGGCGACGCCGTCAGGGCCGCCGGCCACCACGCTCTCGTCGAGACCACCCTGTCCAGTTGGACGGCCGGCATGCGCGCCGGTTAGAGAACGAGCGCTGCGAGCGCGGCGCGGGCGTCGGCGTCGGAAACCGACGTGACGACCGGGCTCCCCGGCGCCTCGAGGAGGACGAAGACGCCCTCCCCCTTCTTGTCGCGCTTGAGCGCCGCCCACGCCTGGTCGAGGTCGGCCTCGACCGGTTCCGGGCGCAGGAGCTCCTCGACGGCGTCAGTCGGCTGGCCGGAAAGCCGGAGCGCCGCGAGGAGACCGAGCGCGACCGCCTCGCCGTGGGAGACGCGGAACCCCGACCCGGCCTCGAGCGCGTGCGCGAACGTGTGCCCGAGGTTGAGCCAGGCACGGCGGCCTTCGGTCTCGTACGGGTCGGAGAGGACGATCCCGGCCTTGTAGGCGGCGCACGCGCGGATCATCTCCTCCTCCGGGAGCTCCCAGACGGCCTGTCCCGCGAGGAGCCCGGTCTTCACGACCTCTGCCATGCCCGCCCGCCGCTCGGCCTCCGGGAGCGTGGCGAGGAGGTCCGGGTCGATCACGACCGACTGGGGAAAGTGGAAGGCGCCCGCGAGGTTCTTGCCGTCGGCCGTGTTGATCCCCGTCTTGCCGCCGATGGCGGCGTCCACCTGGCCGGTAAGCGTCGTCGGGGCGGCGATCCAGTCGACGCCACGCAGGTAGGTCGCTGCGACGAAGCCGGCGACGTCGGTCGTGGAGCCGCCGCCGAAGGCGACGATCGTCCCGTCGCGGCCGAGCGAGAGCTCGTGCCAGAGGCGCTCGACGACGGCGAGACTCTTGGCCGCCTCCCCGGCCGGGACTCGATGGACGACCTGGTCGCCGACGGGTGCGTCGTGCAGCTCGAGGACGCGTTCGTCGGCGATCCACGCGACGGGCCCCGAGGTCAGGAGCCCTCCGGGCACGGCGATCCCGAGCGCGGCCAGGAGTGCCCCCTCCGTATCCGTGGCCACGGCGTCCGCCGACTCCGCGTAGACCTCCTGCCGGGAGGCGTAGAGCTTGCGGAAGTCCTCCTCCCGCCGGGCCAGCGGCCGGTCGGACCCGCGGACGCGCTCCCACGCCGTCTCGACGTCGACGTCGAGGAAGACGGTGAACGCGCGGGAGCGCAGCCGCTCGCGGCTCAGCGGCGAGAGGACGGCGCCGCCGCCCAGCGCGATCACTGCGTCCGGCCCGGCCAGCGCCTCGGCCAGGATCCCCTCCTCGATCTGCCGGAACTCCGTCTCGCCGCGCTCGAAGACCTCCGGGATCGGCCCGTGCCGGCGCTCGATCAGCCGGTCGAGGTCGACGAACGGCCGCGCGGTCGCCTCCGCGACGCGGGCGCCCACGGTGGACTTGCCGGCGCCCATGAAGCCGGCGAGGGCGAGATGCCGGCCTAGCGCGCCGACCAGGGGATCCGCTCCACGTACGCGCGCCAGGCGCCGACGAAGTCGACCAGCGCGTCGCCGCCGAACTTCTCCTTCGCGGCGCCGGCCAGCTCGAAGGCGACGCACGCCTCGGCCACGACCGCGAGCGCCTCGACCGCCGCCACGTCGGAGCGCTCCACGAGCGCGTTCGCGGGCTCGCCGGTCTCGAGGTCGGCTGAGCGCAGCGGCTTCATCAGCGTCGGGAGCGGCTTCATGGCCGCGCGGACGACGATCTCCTCGCCGTTCGAGACCCCCGCCTCGATGCCGCCGGCGCGGTTGGTCTCACGGTAGTAGCCGCGCTGGTCGCGGAGGATCTCGTCGTGCGCGGCCGAGCCGCGCAGCTCGGAGAGCCCGAACCCCTCGCCGACCTCGACGCCCTTCACCGCCTGCGTGCCCATGAGCGTCCACGCGAAGCGCGCGTCGAGCCGCTCGTCCTTGGTCGCGTAGGAGCCGAGGCCGGGCGGGACGCCGCGGGCACGGACCTCGACGACGCCGCCGACCGTGTCGCGCTCGGCCCGGGCCTCGTCGATCCTCGCCTCCAGCGCCTCCGTGGCGACGCAGCTCGTCACCTCGACGCCGATCTCGCGCAGGAGCGCCTTCGCGGCGCCGCCGGCCGCGACGATCGCCGCCGTGTGCCGGGCGCTCGCGCGCTCGAGGGCGTTCCTGACGTCGTCGTGGCCGTACTTCATGACGCCGGCCAGGTCGGCGTGGCCGGGCCGCGGCAGCGTCACCGGCTCCTTGCCCTTGCCGACCGGCTCGCCCGCAGGCGGCCAGGGGCTCATCCCCCAGGTCCAGTTCTTGTGGTCGCGGTTGCGAACGACGAGCGCAAGCGGCGTCCCCAGCGTCCGCCCGTGCCGCAGCCCGGCGAGCACCTCGACCTCGTCGGTCTCGATCTGCTGCCGCGGCGAGCGGCCGTAGCCCTGCTGCCGGCGGCGCAGGTCCTCCTCGATCCGCTCCCGCTCGAGGAGCAGCCCGGCGGGCAGCCCGGTCACGACGGCGACGAGGGCGGGCCCGTGCGACTCGCCGGCGGTTGTGAGGGTCAGCGTCATGCGGGAAGGTTACGAACTGCGGTGCTCATGACCTCTTTCGGGGCGGGCAGTCCGGTCCAGCGCTCGAACGAGAGCGCGCCCTGCGCGACGAGGACGTCGAGGCCGTCCACGATCCGCTCGCACCCGGCCGCGCGCGCCGCCGCCACGAGCGCCGTGTCGCCGCCGCCCGGGCGGTAGGCGAGATCGACGACCTGGCGGACGCCGCCGAGCTCCACCAGGGGATCGTCCAGCACCGGCGTCGCGTTGAGAGCCAGGTCGGCGTCGCCCGCCGGCGGGGGCCACCCGGGGTCCGCCTCGACGGCCCGCCCCGGCGCGAGGTTGCGCAGCCGCAGCGCCAGCGCGTGCGCACGCTCCGACGTCCGCGCAGCCACCCGAAGCGAGGCGCAGCCGGCGTCCATGAGTGCGGTCGCCACCGCCTGCGCGGCGCCGCCCGCTCCCAGGACGAGCACCCGCGCCCCCTCGGCCTCGACCGCGCCCGTCACGGCCTGCCCGTCCGTCGAGGATCCCTGCACGCGTCCGTCGCGAACGACGAGCGTGTTCACCGAGCCCGCCCGTTCGGCGACCTCGTCCAGCTCGTCGCAGTAGGCGAGGACCGGCGTCTTGTGCGGGATGGTCACGTTGGCGCCGGCGAACCCCAGGGCGACGAGCCCGGTGACGGCGTCCTCCAGCCGCTCCGGCTCGACGCCGAGCGCGACGTAGGCCCAGTCGAGCCCCGCCGAGGCGAACGCGGCGTTCTGCATCGGCGGCGAGAGCGAGTCGCGGAGCGGATGGCGGAGGAGGCCGACGAGCGTCGTCGTCCCGCGCAGAGCCGTCAACAGCGGGTCCCCGCGCGGCTGTACTCGAAGAACTCCTGCTCGCTGGCCGTGAAGAAGTGGCTCTTGCAGTCCGCCTTCCGCACGAAGTAGAGGTAGTTCACGTCCGCGGGATGGGCGGCCGCCTGCATCGCCGCGAGGCCCGGGTTCGCGATCGGCGTCGGCGGCAGCCCGACGCGCCGGCGCGTGTTGTACGGGTTGTCCGAGTCGAGCTGGCTCTGCAGGATCGCCTTCGTCGGCGGGATGTCGAACCCGTAGCGGATCGTCGCGTCGATCCCGAGCGGCATCCCCTCGCGCAGCCGGTTGTAGATCACGGCCGCGACGATCGCGCGCTCGCGCGGCACCTGCACCTCCTTCTCGACCATCGAGGCGATGACGAGGACGTCGTACGGCGTCAGGTTCTTGGAGCGCGCGTACTCCATGTCCACCTCCGACCAGGCGCGCCCGAAGGCCTCGAGCTGGTCGGCGACGAGCTCCGGCGAGGTCGTGTCCTCGGTGAAGTCGTAGGTCGCCGGGAAGAGGAAGCCCTCCAGGTTGGGCGGGTCGGCGGTCTTGAACCCGGCCGGAAGCTGCGCGGGCTTCACGTCTTCGGTCGCCTGGAGGTAGGCGCGCGAGCGGAGCGACGTCTCGATGCCGCGCTCCTCGAGGGCGATCCCGTTCACGGCGGTGATGCGGCGCGCCATCTCCTTCCGCGTGAACCCCTCGGGGAAGACGATGCGCAGGATCGGCTTCGCCGGGCCCGTGTCCACGAGCCCCGTCGAGGCCGCCTCGGAGGAGCCGCCGCTCCCCGTGCCGACCCCGACGACAGCCCACGCGATCGCCGCCGCCAGGCCGAAGCCGACGACCACGCCGAGGAGCGCCCCGAGCCTGCTGCCGCGGCGCCTCCGCCGGTAGTCCGTTCTCACGCGGGGTGGGCGCTCGCCTTCCACTGCAGGTAGCTCGTGAGCAGGTGCGCGGCGGCGACGGCGTCCTCGGCCGCCCGGGTCTCGCCCGCCTGCCGCGCGAGCGCCGTCGTGAACCGCTCGTCGAAGCTCTCCACGGGGAGTTCGGTGGCCTCGCGGAGGCGCTCGACGAACCGCTCGGTCTCCTCGGCCTGGAGCCCGCGCTCGCCGCGCAGGGTCACCGGTAGGCCGACGACGATCAGCTCGACCTCCTCCGCGCGCGCCAGCTCGAGCACGCGCTGGAGCCCGGCGTCCGTCCCCGCCCGCAGGACGACCTCGAGGGGCCGGGCGACGATGCCGGTCGGGTCGGAGACGGCAACGCCCGTCCGGGCGGAGCCGTAGTCGAGGGCGAGCACCTTCACCGCGAAGCGATTCTAGTTGGGCGGGCCGAAGCTACCGCTCAGCCGAGGGCGGCGAGGAGTGCCCGCTCGGCCTCCGCCAGCGCCTCGGCGAGCTTCTCCGGGTCCTTGCCGCCGGCACGCGCCATCGTGGGCCGGCCGCCCCCGCCCCCGCCGACGAGCGCGGCCGCCTGCCGGATCACCTGCACCGCGTCGAGCCCGCGCTCCTCGAGCGAGCGGTCGAGGCTGACGACGAGATGGACGCGGCCGTCCTCGCGGGTCCCGAGCACGACGGCCGCGGGAGCATGCTTCTGCCTGAGCGAGTCCGAGAGCTCGAGCAGCGCGTCCGGCGTCGAGTCGGCCACCTCCATGACGATCACCTCGACGTCGCCCGCCTTGCTGCGGCGCTCGTCGACCACGCCGGGGCCGGCGGCGGCCTTTCCCGGCGCGCGCCTCGCCTCCTTCCGCGTCTTCTCCAGCTCGCCGCGCAGCTCGTCAGCCTGCTGCGCGCGGCCGCGGAGGAGCGCGTAGGCCTCGCCCGAGGTCACCGCCTCGATGCGGCGGACGCCGGAGCCGACCGAGCCCTCGGAGAGGACGGCGAAGGGGCCGATCTCGGCGGTGGCGCGGACGTGCGTGCCGCCGCAGAGCTCCCGCGAGAAGCCGTCGACCTCGACCACGCGGACGACGTCGCCGTACTTCTCGCCGAAGAGCATCATCGCGCCGAGCTTCCGCGCCTCCTCGATCGGGGTCAGGAAGGCGCGGACCGGCCGGTTCTCGAAGACGCGCGCGTTGACGATCTCCTCGACGCGCTCGCGCTCCTCGCCCGTCAGCGCCTGCGGGTGGGTGAAGTCGAAGCGGAGCTTGTCGGGCCGCACGGCGGAGCCGGCCTGGCGGACGTGGTCGCCGAGGACGTCCTGGAGCGCCTTGTGGAGCAGGTGCGTCGCCGTGTGGTTCGTCATCGTCGGGAAGCGGACCTTCCAGGGCACGACCGCGCGCACCCGGTCCCCCTCGGCGAACCCCTCGCCCGCGAGGAGGAGCACCTGGTCGTCCCCCAGGCGGAAGGCGGAGACGAGCTCCGCGCGGGCGCCGTCCTTCTCGAGCCAGCCCTGGTCGGAGACCTGGCCGCCGCCCTCGGGATAGAAGGGCGACTCGCGCAGCTTGGCCAGGAAGAGACCGTCGTCCAGCTGCTCGAGAGCGCCGATCTGCGTGAGGACGTCCAGCTTCTCGTAGCCGACGAACTCCGTGACGAAGCCGGCCGCGCGGGCGAGCTCGGCGGCACGCTCGACCCCGGCGCCCGCGGCCGCGCCGCCGCGGGAGACCTCCCGGTGCTCGGCCATGCGCGCCCGGAAGCCGTCCAGGTCGACGGCGAGGCCCCGCTCGCGCGCCAGCTCTGCGGTCATCTCGACCGGGAAGCCGTACGTGGCCTGGAGCGTGAAGGCGTCCTCGCCGCTGATCGCGCCCTTCGCGGCCGCATCCTCGAAGAGCCTGAGCCCGCGCGTGAGCGTCTCCCCGAACTTCTCCTCCTCCGCCGCGAGCACGCCGGCGATCGCCTCGCGCTGCGCGACCAGCTCAGCGTAGACGCCGCCCATCTGCCCGACGACGACCTCGGCGAGGCGCGGCAGGAAGCGCTCCAGCCCGAGGTCGCGCCCGTGGACGACCGCGCGCCGGATCACCCGCCGCAGGACGTAGCCCCGCCCCTCGTTCGAGGGCGTGACGCCGTCGGCGACGAGGAACGTCATCGCACGCCCATGGTCGGCGAGCACCCGGTGCGCCTTGGTCGCGACCTCCGACTCGCCGTAGCGCGTCCCGGTCTCGCGGGCGACCCAGTCCATGACGTGCTGGAAGCCGTCGGTCTCGTAGACGGAATGGACTCCCTGGAGGATGGTCGCGCCGCGCTCGACACCGAGGCCCGTGTCGATGTTCTGGCTGGGGAGCGGCGTGAGCGTCCCGTCCTCGGCCAGGTCGAACTCCATGAAGACGAGGTTCCAGAACTCGAGGAACCGGTCGCACTCGCAGCCCGGCTCGCAGTCGGGCCGGTCGCAGCCGTGCTCGGGCCCGCGGTCGAAGTAGAGCTCGGAGCAGGGCCCGCACGGCCCCGTCGGCCCCGCCTGCCAGAAGTTCTCCGAGCGCGGCAGCCGGGTGATGCGCTCCGGCGG
>DASPGT010000131.1:0-27107 GCA_035620475.1 Gaiellaceae bacterium
AGCGCGTACCAGGCCGCGAGGAACGTGGCGAGGAAGACGAGGCGGTGCGGCCAGGCGCGCCCCGGCTTCTCTGCGGACGAACGGATGGTGGACATGCGGAGAGGATGCGCCGGGAAGGGCCGCCTGCCATCGGGGCGGCACCCTGATCCGGCACCCTGATCTGACGAGCTGCGGCCTCGTCGAGCTTCCGCTCGCCGACCGCGATCCCGCCGCCCGCCCGCCGCCACGAGCGCAGCGACTGCACACCGCAGGAGCGCGCCGTGCGCCGCGGAACCTACCGACCGCCGGGATCCGTATCCGCGTCGGCGCCGCCTCGAGGATCCGTCAGTTGCGTCCGAGGGAGCACACGACCGGCTCCACGTCCGGATCCTCAGGACTGTCGGGAGGTCACGGTACGGCAGTCTGCCTCGCGTGGGAGCGCGAGAGGTCGCCCGCACCGGTCACGGCCACCACGGAGGCAGCGGTGAGGCTCATCAGGGCGACGTAGATCAGGAAGGGTGCGGCGATCCTGTCGAGGGGCTCGAGGAAGATCGTCAAGCTCACGTTCGACGCGGCATGAAAGAGGATCACGACAAGGAGGCTGCCACCCGTGCCGTTGTAGATCCACGTGAACACGATCGAGCAGGCAACGGTGAGGACGACCCACGGGACGAAGAGGCTGATCGGACGGATGTCCGTTCCGATCAGGTAGAGGGGGAGATGCCACACGCCCCAGGCCACACCGAGGTAGAGACTCGCGGGCAGAGCACGGCGGGATCCCTGCAGCTTCGGCAGGGCAAGCCCGCGCCAGCCGATCTCCTCGCCCCCGGCGCTCCCGGGAAAGATCGAGAAGAGCAGCAGAGCCAGAGCTCCGGGAACCGTGGCGGTGACCTCCGGAGCGTCCCCACCGAGCAGGACGCTCAGGCCAACGGCCACGAGCACGAGACCGGGCAGGAGCGCAACCGCCACCCACCAGCCGGCGCCGACTCGCCAGATCAGCAGCCGGCTGAGGAGCCTTCGTACCCCCGCCCTGCCGAAGACCGCGGCAACGAGCGCGACGGCCACCGACGACGGCGCCAGCGAGCCGAGGAGCAGGAGGCCGAAACCCAGACCGGTGGGCTCGCCGCCTCCGGAGACGACGAGCGGAAGCCACAGGAGCCAGGAAACGCAGTAGGCGAGCACGAGGTAGCTCGCGAGAAGATGCCGTCGGATCAGGCTCGAGGTGCGCATCAGCGCGGATCCCTCGAGCTGCTCTCCCCGGACGAGCGCGGTCTGCACGGGTTGCTCCTTTCCTCGGCGTTCGACTGGCGGATACGCACGAAGGATGCGGGAGGGCAGGCCGGCTGCCATCGGGGCGGCACCCCGATTCGGCACCCTGATCCGGCTAGGAGAGACTGGCTCGGTCGGCGTCCTCGACCGCGCGCGCGACCTCGACCCGCGAGGAGACGCCGAGCTTCCGGAAGATGTGGCGCATGTGCGTCTCCACGGTCTTGACGCTCACGAAGAGCTCGGCCGCGATCTCCGGGTTCGTCTTGCGGGCCGAGACGAGCCGCGCCACCTGGAGCTCGCGCTCGCTGAGCGCGTCGAGGCCGAGCCCGGCGGTGTCGCCGCTTCGCAGGACGAGCGCCTCCAGCTTCGCCAGGCGCCCGGCGAGCGTGCCGGGGTCGACGCAGGCGCCGATGTCCTGCGCGGCGGCGCGCAGGAGGGCGGCCGCGCCGTCCCGGTCGCCGAGCGCGTGCTTCAGCTCGGCGTGCGCGAGCGCCGCATAGGCGGCCTGGAGGAGCGAGCCCGTGCGCCCGGGGAACCCGGTGCAGCGGGTCATGGCCGCGTCCGCCTCCGCCCCCCGCCCCTCGCGCTCCAGCAGGCGCCCGCGAACGACGTGGCCGAGCTGCGTTCCGTAGTACTCGCGCAGGCTCGGCTCCGCGGCAACGAGCGCGTCGAGCTCGGCGACCACCTCGGCCGCCCGTGCCCACTCCCCGAGATCGGCATGCACGGCCGCCTGCCAGACGAGGGCGTGGATCCAGGCGGGCGCGTGCCGGGACTCGGCGCCGAGCCGGGCTGCGCCCTCCAGCGTCTCGGCGGCCTCGCGCCCTCGGCCGCCGAGGAAGAGGGAGGCGCCGAGGAGCGTGAGGAGCACGCTGCCCCAGTAGCGGTCGCTCGGCTCGCCTCCCTCGAGGGCGGGCCGCACGGTGTGGCGGATCCCGGCGACGTCGCCCACGAGGTAGTCGACGATCGAGCGGCAGGCGACGACGCCTGACGACACCCAGGCGCGCTCTGCCGGGGTCCGAAGAGCCGCCGCGCCGCGCTCCGCCGTCTCGAGGGGCCCGGCGGCCTCGTCGATGCGGAAGAGCTCGAGCAGCGTCGACCCCTGCACCAGGCACAGGCGGGGGTCGCCGGCCACGCGCTCGGCGGGAAGGCCCTCGAGCCACGACAGGACCGTCTCCTGGCGATGGCGGTTGCGGAACTCGAGCCAGTGCTGGACGATCAGCTCCGCGGCGACGTCCCAGTCGCCTGCGGCGAGCGAATGATGGATCGCCTCGGAGGGAAAGCCTGCGGCCAAGAGCCAGCGGGCGGCGCGGCGGTGCAGCTCGGGGACGAGCTCCGGCTCGGCCGCGTCGAGCTCGTTCCGCAGGAGCTCGCCGAACAGGTGGTGGTAGCGGTACCACTCCCGCTTCGTGTCCAGCGGGAGGAGGAAGAAGTTCGAGCGCGCGATCGTCTCCAGCATGGACGCCGACAGCGACGCACCCGTGACGGCGTCGCAGAGCGAGGCGGAGAGACGCTCGAGGATCGAGGTGCGCCGCAGGAAGACGCGGATCTCCTCGGACTCGGCGGCCAGCACCTCCTCGCTCAGGTAGTCGACGACGCTGCGGTCGTCCCCGGCGAACGCCTCGACGAAGACCTCGCTGTCCTCCCGGCCGCGGAGCGAGAGCGCGGCCAGGTACAGGCCCGCGGCCCAGCCCTCCGTTCGCTCGCGGAGGGTGGCGACCGCGTCGCGGTCCACGTCGAGCCCGTGCAGGTCGTTGAGCAGCGCTCCCGCCTCCTCGTTCGAGAACGAGAGCGCGCCGGCGTCGATCTCGACGAGGTCGCCGCTCGCACGGAGGCGGGAGAGCGCAAACGGCGGCTCCGTCCGCGTCGAGACGACGAGCTCGACCGAGCGCGGCAGGTGCTGCAGGAGGAAGCGCACCCCGTCGTGGATCCGGTCGTGCGTGATTAGGTGGTAGTCGTCGAGGACGAGGACCGCGTCGCCCTGCGCGGCGTCGAGCTCGTTGATCAGGACCGGGAGCATCGCCTCCACCAGGTCGAAGCCGGGCGTCTGCGTCAGGACCCGCGAGCTCTCGCCGAGCCCGGGCAGCGCCGTGTGCAGCGCCTCGACCGCGTACGTCCAGAAACGGACGGGGTCGTTGTCGTGCTCGTCGAGCGCGAACCAGGCGAACGGCCTGTCCTCCCGCTCCGAGCCCTGCCAGTCGGCGAGCAGCGTCGACTTCCCCCACCCCGCCGGCGCCCGGACGAGCGTCAGCTTGCGGGTCGGCCCGGCGAGGACCTCGAGGAGCTGCGGCCGCGAGACCCGCGTCCGGGCCACCGGAGCCTGGAGCTTCGACCAGATGAGCGGGAGCTGTTGCGTTCCCTCGCCTGTGGCGATCCCGGCCACGGTGCGATCGTAATGGCCGAGATCGGGGCGGAGCCAGGACTACTCAGGCATAGCTGTACCCCAGAGCGGTGATGTCTCTCGTCTCAGCCTCGGTCTCGATCCACGGATCCATCGT
The DNA here is from genome assembly GCA_035620475.1 of Gaiellaceae bacterium. GTDB lineage: Bacteria > Actinomycetota > Thermoleophilia > Gaiellales > Gaiellaceae > JAIBJN01. The sequence goes on from DASPGT010000131.1 coordinate 3,744, forward strand.
CGCCGCCGCGCCGGCCAAGGGCGGATTCTGGCCGGGGTTCGCCACCTGCCACTCGGCCCAGATACGGTCGATCTCGGCGTGGTGCATCCAGAACGCCGGGTCGGTCGGCGCGGTCGCGATGCCTCCCATGGAGCCGTCGACCCAGACGTGCCCCGAGTTGTGCACGCCCTCCAGCGCGGACGCGAAGGGGTTGAAGGTGGCATTCGCCATCGCCGCCGCCACGGCGGCCGCGTTCGGCAGCACCGCGAAGGCGCCGATGTTCCGCGTGACGGTGTGCGGCCCGCCGATCAGGTTCACGGTCGGGGTGAACCCGAGGAGCCAGGCCGGGAACGCCTGCTCCTCGCTCGACTTCCAGTACGGGATGCACACGGTCGGATCCGCGGCCATGAGCAGCTCTTCCATCCGCAGCAGGTAGACCCGGTGCCAGGGGAGGAAGCGGGGGTTCGAGTGCATCTGATGGATCGCGTTCGCATGGATGTCCACGAGCGGCCCGAGCGCGTTCATGGCGTTGATCTGCGTGAACGCGTTCAGGAACCGGTTCTGCTCGTCGGCCGTCAGCGTGCGGTGGTCCTTGCGGATGCACAGCTCGTCGTCCCGGCCGTTGCAGGTGGCCGGCGGCTTGTAGTCCTCCTTGCGCGGCCTGAAGCACGCGTGCTCGAAGGGATGCGGCACGTAGCGCGGCGGTCTCTTCGACGCGTAGCGGCCGTAGATGCGGGGATCCGGGTAGCGCGGGTTGTCCGGGGGCTCGTGCCCGTAGTCCGGCGGGTTGTCGTAGTCCGGGTCGTAGTACGGCGGGTGGTGCGGCCTGTGGCCCCGAGGCCCGTCGTCGTGCGGGCCGTTCGGCTCGTGGCCGTGGCCCTTGTCGCGCGTCCCGCTCTTGCGTGGCGGCATCAGACACCTCCATCGAGTAGCCGGCGCGAGCGCAGCACCCGCGACCCTCCGCGGACCGAGGTCGCGCGGAGGCTCGTCGAGACGAGCTCGGATGGACGCGCGGGCGGACCGGGCAGACCCGGCCCAGACGTGGAGGCAAGGTGGCCTCCTTCCCGCCGCAGGCTCGCTGCCGGAGTGCTCCGCGATCGTCGCAGCCGCCCGGGCTCGTGTCAACCGTTACGAGCTGGAGCCGGGCGGAGCCGGCGGCCTCACGGAGGGGAGGCGCTCAGCGCGGCCTCGAGCCGGGCACGATTGTGGAGGACGACGCAGCCCGCATCGCCGGGGCACGGGGTGTGCCCGGGGTTGGCCGCGAGGTTGCCGACGAAACGGTCGTAGTAGGCGTCGCCCTGGTTGAAGTACTCGACGAGCACCGCCTCCTGGAAGCCGGCGTCGTATCCGCCGACGTGGGGCGCGAACAGCGACTGGGCGCGGGCGATGTACGCGCCCGTGAACTCGATCGTGCCCACCTCCTCGAGCAGACGATCGATGATGAGCTCGACCTGCGGGTCGGAGGGCGGCGAGCCGGGAACGTCGACCTCGCCGGCCTCGACGAGGGCGAGCGCGGTCCGCACGTTGAAGTTCGCAGCGCCGATGTCGTTCTCGAGCGCGTTCAGGAGCTTCGAGTGGATGTCGAAGTAGCGGTCGACGTCGATCTGCCACTCCCACAGCGCGTCGAGAACCGCGTCCTGGGCCCCGTCCACCGCCACTCTGATCCCCCGCCGCGCCTGGTACTCCTCGGCGATCGCCCCTGCGAGGGCGACGGGCGGCACGCCGCGCTGGGCGGCGACTCTGTTGATGTCCTCCGCCATGCTCTCCACGAGCCTGATCGTCTCGTCGTCGAAGGTCTGCTCCGTCGAGGCGGGACACGAGCACGGCGTGGGCCCGATCGGCTCCGTCTCGCCGAACTCGGCGACGAGCACCGCCGGGGTGAGCTCGACCTCGACCCGGCGGTTCCACTCGAGGCCCGGCAGGCTGGCGTCGGGACCGTGGGCGAGCACGACGATCCGCCGTGACTCGATGCCGGAGGCGATGAGCAGGTTCTTGACCCGGATCGCCCGCCGGCCCGAGAGCTCGACGTTGCCGCCCTCGTCTCCCTCGACGCTGGCGTACCCGTGCAGCAGGATCTGCTGGCTCTCGCCGGCCGCCTCGTAGTGGCGCTGGATGCGCTCGAGCGCGAGGGCGAGATGGACGGAGGAGTCGACCTCGGCGTCCTGACGGAGCTCGTCCGAGGCCAGCCCGAACCAGAGCACCGCCGTGGCGTCCAGCGACGGCAGGTCCTCGCCCCCGCCCTCCTGGCGCGCGAGCACGGGCTGCGTGCGCTCGACGACCTGCACGCGCTCCCCGCGGGCCGCGCGCTCGCCGGCGGCGGCGGCCTCGGCCTCGGCCGGGCCCCCGCCGAGGACGCCTGGGGCGCCGGGCGCGAGGGCCTGATCCCGCTGCTGGACGACGTGCGTGAGCTCGTGGGCGAGCAGCAGGCGTCCGCCGGGCGTGTCGGGAGCGTAGTGCCCGGCGGCGAAGGCGATGTCCGAGCCGAGCGTGAACGCGAGCGCGCCGAGGGCCTCCGCGGAGTGGGCGGCACGGGCGTCGTCGTGGATCCGCACGCCGCCGAGATCGAGCCCGAGGCGCGGCTCGAAGAAGGAGCGGGTCGCCGGGTCGAGCCTCCGGCCAGGGGCGGCGAGTGCCTCGTGCCCGCTCCGAAGCGGCGCGAGCCCGCCTCGCCCGAGGGAATGGCGGCGAGGCGACCGCGTCACATCGGCCCGACCTTGAACGTCGTCGGTGACGTCCCGTGCTCGCGGTCGGCCTCGTGCAGCTCGTGGAAGGTCTGGCCGGGGCCGCCGAACATCTGGAAGTTCCAGTCGTCGTTCGCCGCCTCCTGGGGGCCCACCTGGTAGTTCTCGAGCACCACGGCGTCCTCCCCGCTTCGCATCACGACTGCGGCGACGTGGAAGAACCAGTACCCCACCGCCGGATGGCGCCGGCCCCCGCCGACGATCGCGAAGCCCTCGCCGATCCCGGGCTGGTCGACGTACTCGTTGATCCCGTGCTCCTCGTCGAACGTCTCGCGCTCGGCGGGGTCCAGCGCCCAGTAGGACTCCCAGCCTCCCGCGTGTGTGTAGGTCCCGAACGCCCGCTTGACGATCTCTCCCGCCATGTCCGCCGGACCGAGGTTCAGCGCTCCCTCGGCCTTGACCTCGACCCCTCCCTCGCTCCAGATCGCCGTCATGGAGGGGATGTCGACGTTGCGACTGCCGATGCCCATCACCTCCCGTGCGGCGAACCCGCAGTCGTCCCAGAGCTCCATCGTGTTGCCCGCCGTCTGGTTGGCCACGTTCTGCGGCACGACCTCGAAGAGCTCGGGGCTGATCCCCGGCATGCCGAGCGCCGCGTACATGGGCGGAGTGCCGGTCAGCACGTGCCCTCCGAACCCGAGGCGGATCGGGGAGTTCTTCGCGACCAGCGTGTTGTTCGAGATCGCGATGAGCTTCTCCGTGGCCCACAGGCGCTGCGAGCCCCTGGTCGTGTCCTGGGCGACCGCCATCTGCAGGTCGTCGGACAACCGCAGCGGAACGCCGCCGGCGTCCCACTCGCCCGGGGACTGCGCGCTCGGAGGAATCTCGGAGAACGGGCGGGCCGCCGGCGCGACCCGCCGGCCGGAAGCTCCGAGCAGGCCCGCGGCGGAGCGACCGTCCTCGACCGCCCCGGCGACCGCCTCGGCATGGCCTTCCGGCCCGAGCCCCGCATCGTGCGTCAGACCCGCGTGCTGCAGCTGGTGCGCCGCCTCGTGGGCGGCGACCTTCAGGCGCGGCGCCGCGGCAGCGAAGTGCGACCGGCCGTGGTCGGTGAACGCCTCGACTCCCCTGGCCGCGCAGCCGGCCTCGTCGAGCACGGCCTCGCCGGGCACCGCGCGCCCCAGCCTCGCGTGCAGCGTGCCGGCCAGGGGGAACGCGGACAGCGGCTCCCGGCGACGGCCTGCGACCTCGGCGAGCTGACGGGCGACGGCGGGCCCAGGCGGGCGGCGCGCCGCCGGGCGGCCGAGCGCGAATCCCGCCGGCCCCGTGACGGAGCGGGCCACGGTCGGGTCGGCCGTACGGCTCAGCCTCCGGCTCACTGCGGCACCAGCTGCCGCAGGCCGGGGACCATGGCCCGACCCCAGAAGTCGTTCACGAAGTACTCGAGGTCCGGGAGGGAGCCGCCTTGCGTTCCGAGCCCGTGCTTCGCCTTGTAGAAGTCCTCGCAGATCTGCGCCTGCTGCTCGCGGTTGAACTCGGCGAACGTCGCGCCCGCCGCGGCGGCGTCCGCCAGGCTCCCGTAGGGGTTGAGGTCGTAGTCGTAGGCTGCGTTTCCGATCGTCAGCTGCGCGTGCAAGGCCTGCGGCATGTACATCGCCCCGACGAGCTCGTACTGCGCGACGTGCGTGAGCTCGTGCACGGCAAGCGGCTCGTCCATGGCCGCTCCCACGTGGATCATGTGCATGGTCGTGACGGCGCGGAACTGCGCGCCGGCGCCGAAGACCTGGTCCCAGACCGTGCCGTGGCCCGAGAAGAGGGCCGAGAGGCGGGCGATCAGGGAGTCGTGATCGACGCGGATCGCCCAGTAGGGGATGAGCCCCGGGGGATGCACCTCCTGCGAAGCCGCGATCTGGGCGCTCGTCAGCGGCCGGATGCCGCGTAGGCGGCCGCTGGCGCCCCACAGGAACGAGAGGAGCTCCCCGACGCCGAAGACCTCGAGAGCGTGGATCGCAAACTCGCCGACGTTGGCGATGCCGCCGAGCACCCCGTCCACGAGGTGCGCCCAGAGCGCGCCGGCGCCACGCCAGTGAAGCAGGAGGTCGACGAGCTCGACCTGCCACTGCCCGGCGTCCGCGGCGACCTGGCCCGGGTCGAGCAGGAGGCGGAGGAGCCGCGGCCCGAGGTTCGACACGTAGGTCGCGACGACCGCCGGCGCTCCGAGCCCGACCTCGGAGACGAACGCCCCGATTCCTGCGGTGCCCTGGAGAAACGGATCCAGGGCCGGGGAGACGAAGTCGTGCACGGCCCGCGCGCCGCTGCCCACGGTCTCGAAGGCGCCGAACTGCACCGGCGCTCCCGCCAAGGCCGTGGGCCGCACCCTGCGTCCGGACGCCCCGCCGAGGCCGCTCAGCGAGCGCCCGACCGCGTCGGCCCGCTCTTCGAGCTCGTCCGCGGCCGGCCCGGCGGCGGCCGCGGGGAGCGCGCGCTGCTGCGCCACGTGAGCAAGCTCGTGCCCGACTGCGAAGCGCCCGGCCGGGGTGCCGAGGTCGGGCAGCCCCCGCGCGAACGCCACCTCGTCCCCCGACGCGCCCGCGTCCGCGCCGTGCGCATGCACGAGCCGGGAAAGCGGGCCCGCGCCGCGGAGCCGAACCGAACCGAGCTCGACGCCGCGAGCGCTCTCGGCGGCCGAGCGCACCCCCGCCGGCAGGGCCGTTCCCACGTCGGTGGAGAGCGCGGGCGCCGGCGCGGAGGGCTTGGCCGCCTCGACCGCGACCGGCGCCGTCACGGCGCGTTCCGCTCCCTGGCGACGCTGGCCGGCGCCTGGACGGCGGCGGCCGCGCCGGGGGCGGCGGTCTCCGCCACGAGCCACACCCGCTGCGCCGGCACGGCCGCGTTGGTGGGCACGACGCGGACGCCCACCGCGAAGCCCGCGAGGCTCGACTGGCGGACGACCATGAACGCGCCCAGCTGGCCGTGGACGCGAATGCCCTCGACCGGCGTCGGCGTCGCCTCCGCCGATTGCTTCCCCGTGCGCCGCAGGCTGGCGGTCGTGTCGAGGACGTGCACGGTCTTCGCGTTCCCCACGAAGATGCCGTGCCGGTCGCGGCCGTAGTTCACGGGCACGAGCGCGCTCACGACGTTGCGGGCGAGCATGATGCTCTCGCCGCTCTCCCGTCCGCCCCCGGGCTCGGAGACGCCCACGTGGATCCCCTGGACGGCGCCCTCGACGACGTTGTCGAGGATCTGGATCGTGCCGACCTCGCCGCCCGCGACGACGATCCCCTGCGCGGCGGCCCGCAGCGAGAGGAGGAGGCCGACGAGCACCGAGAGCGAGGAGGGCGAGAGCCGCTTCAGGCCCGGGCCGTTCCCGATCGAGCGGCCGAAGGCGTAGAGCGCCTGCTCGGCCCCGCCCGCGCGGCTGACCTCGGCCGCGGTCGCGGTCTTGGCGAAGTCCTCGATCAGCGGGAGCACGTCCGAGCCCGTGAAGACGTAGAGCCGCGTCTCGGAGCCGGGGATGTTGTAGCTCTTGACGCCCGGCCCGGGCCCCGTGCGCACGGCGAGAGGCAGAAGCCGGCGCAGCTCCTCCCCCAGCACCGGGTTCCCGCCGAGCTCGACGGTGGCGCCGCTTCCCGCCGGCAGGAACACGTGGTTCGCCTGCACGAGCGCATGGCCGGCGTCGACGAGGAGGACGCCGGCCTGCCACGCACCCACCTCGAACCGGTTGCGCTCGACGCGGATGCGGTCGGGCTGGGCGCCGGCGGGCGCGGGCCGGACGGTGAGGCACGTCTGGCTCTTCCCCGCCGCGTCGGGGCAGGCGAGGACGCAGTCGGCCACCGTGACGTCCCGGCACGAGAGGAACGTCAGCGCGCCCTCGAGGTGCGGGTCGCCCGGAGGCGCGCCGGGGGAGCCGCCCTCCGCGCGCAGGTGACGCACCTCCACCTCGTCGCAGCCTTCGAAGACGACCGCGGCCTCGCGGCTTCCCGCGCGCAGGACTGTCGCCGGCCCGGCGCCGTTGAAGAGGATTCGCTGCCGCTCCTTGACCTGGAGCGACACGGCGAGGTCGTAGAGCCCGGCGGCGAAGCAGAGCTCGCCTCCGCCGGGCGGGAGCGCGTCGACCGCCGCCTGGAGGTCGTCGCCCGGCCGAACCGAGATCGTGCAGGAGCCGCGGTCGAAGTCGATGTCGACGAGCGGGGTGAAGGTCGGGCGGCAGTCGTGCAGGACGGCCCGCGTGCCCAGGTCGACGAGCGCGAGGGGCGCGAAGGCATGGCGCGTCCCGTCCGGCTCGGCGGCGGTGCGGTGCTCGATCCCGTCCCCCTCGCCGGCGCGCAGCCTGACCCCCCACCAGTCGCCCGGCAGGTAGGTGCCGGTCCCCGCCGAGAACGTGACGCCGAGATCCTGGCCGCGGTACGTCGCGTTCCGGTCGGTCGTCGCGCCGGTGACCTGGCCGTCCCAGCGCCGGACGGCGAGACCCGCGGCGGCGGCCGGGGCGCTCACCGGCGAGCTCAGCTCGACGAGGTCGCCGCCCGCTCCGGGCGTGACGTTCGCGACCGTGTAGAGGGCACCGTGGTCGAGCCGGTCCGCGCGCCGGGCGAGCCACGAGACCTCCACGAGATCGTCGACCTCGAGGCGCAGGTGCGAGGGGGCGAGCGTGAGCTGGTCGCCGGCGATCTGGACGATCGGGATCGCGGTCGCCCCGTTCTCGTACGACCAGGCGAAGACCGCGCCGGAGGCCGGCCCGCCGTTCAGCACCTCGACCCGCAGGAGCCCGTCGGGAATCTGCGCGAGGGGATCGCCGGGGGGAGCGCACGGGTCGGTCGCCGTCGCCACGGAGGCCCTCGCCACGGTGAGCGCTCCGCTGGACCGAACGACGGCGTCGAGCTCGGCCCAGGCCGCCTCGCAGGTGACCTGGGCAGTCGCCAGCACACGCACGCGATAGCCGATCCGCGTGCGGGCCGCGGAGTCTGTCGGCGCGAGCGCGGGGTCGACGAGGGACGGGTCCTCGGCGGGCTGCACGTGCTCCTCGAACACGTCCAGGTAGACGAGCGCGTTCCCGCTCGCGGGCAGCGCGCCGATCTGATCCTGCGCCAGGTAGGAGAGCGGCGCCGGGTTCCAGGCGAGCAGGCCGTCGACCCACATCGGGCCCGCCTCGACGGCGAGGTCGAGCGTGCCGCTCGGTGTCACCGACACCTCGAAGGCCGGGCTTCCCACCGGAACCCCCGCCGGCCCGATGGCGGCGGCCGCGGTCGTCTGCAGAGCCCGCGCGGCGGCGTCGAGGTTGAGGTTGACCTCGTGCTCGACGATCACCCTGCCCTCCTGCATGCGGGCGCCCGTCCAGCGCTCGTCGTGTCGGAGCGGAACCTTCGTGTAGTCGCCGGTCATCATTCCTCCCAGGGAGCCAGCTCGAGCCGCGGTCGGACGCCGAGCGGAACGAACTCGTGCAGCCGCCTCTCGAGGCGCTGGAGGCGGTCCGCCCGGCGAAGATGGTGGTAGGCGCCGATCTCGCCACCGTCGCTCCCCGCGGCGAGAAGGGGATGGTCGGAGTCGAGCTCGAGCGAGTAGTAGCCGGCCGCCTCGAGGCCGACCGACGCGAACGTCGGCGGCGGGGCGCTCAGGCAGCGATACAGCGTGGGCAGGGACTCGGGACCGCCGGCGCCGGGCGCCACGTAGCAATGCCGCAGGCAACCCTCCTGCTGCCGGACGACCTCGAGGCCGTCGGCGAAGACGCAGTCGACGGCGTCGACCGCCTCGGCCCGCACCGGGCCGGCGAACGTGACCCCGTGGGCGGAGAGGACCGGGTCGAACCGGGTCTTTCGGGCCACGGCCGGCTGCGGCGACCCGCCCGGGTCGTCGCCGCACGCCCGCAGGAGGGCGCCGCGGCCGTCGACGACGCAGTCCGCGAGCACGAGGGGCCGGGCACCGAGCTCGGCGCGGATCGGCCCGAGCACGCAGCGGCTCGCGCTGAAGGCCAGCACCCAGGCGCCGTCCGCGAGCCGAAGCTCGGCCCCCGCCGCGGGGTTCATCGTCAGGTGGCGAAGCTCGACGCCGTCGAGGGAGCTCCCGAGCACGAGGTCGCCCGACAGGAAGAACCCCTCGAGCGTCAGGCAACCGCCCTCGAGGTCGAGGAGGAGGTCGCCGACGACGGTGGGCGTGGACGTCCGCGTCGCGACGACGCGCCAGCGCGGCAGCGTCGGCGCGAAGGACACGGGCGGCGGCACCGGCAGGCGGTCGGACGTCTCGAGCCTGATCTCGACGTCGGGCCGGTCCGGGGCGGAGTCGTCCGCGTCGAGCCCGGCCGAGAGCTGCTCTCCCTTCACGAACGCGTCGGCGAGATCGTGGGCGACGACGGGGCCGAGCGGAAGCGTCCGGTTCACGCGCACGACGACGCGCGCGGCGGGATCTCCGTCGGCGTCGCTCGCCAGGGCGCCCAGGCCTCCCGGCACCGGGCGGTGCCACGTCGCACGCAGCGTGCCCGCGAGGCTCGAGCCGAGCTCCACGTGACCTCGCATGAGGTCGACGACCACGCGCGTGGCCGTCGGCGGGGCCGGCGCCGGGCTCCCCTCCGGCAGGCTGCCGAAGCGGAGCGCGTTCCACGGAACGGGCACGTCGTCGAGGGTCAGCTGCAAGAGCGCCGGACGCGACGGCTCCGTGACGTCGGCCAGGAGATGGTCGGAGGTGACCGTCCAGTTGGCGCCGTAGGTGATCTGACCGTCCGCGGCCAGGGCCTGCAGGACACGGTAGGTCGCGCGCACCGGGGCGTCGAGCTCGTCCCCGGTTCGCGCGCGCAGCCCGTCCGCCACGGCGACGCCCGAGCGCGGCTTCACGTACGCCGGCGCCTCGAGGCCGAGGGGGTGGAGCGCGAAGCGCCTCGCCTCTGGAAGGGGGGCCGCCTCGACGGCATGGAACGTGCGCACGGTCCAGGGCCAGACGACGGCCGTCGCCGTCCGCGGCGAGAAGCGGCCGGACGGCGTCCAGCTCCTGCGTGTGCGCTCGAACGGCGTCCCCACGCGGAAGCGCGCACCCGCTTCGAGGCCGAGCGTGGCCACACGCGGGGGAGGCGGATGGCCGAGGCGCTGTATCCAGGCCGTCACCTGCCAGCCCTCGATCACGCGGGCCGTGAGCCCGGTGAGGACCTCGGCGAAGTCCTCGAGGGCGGCGGGCGTTCCCTTCCGCCGGCGCAGGGCGATCGCGTAGGCGACCTCGCGCCGCTCGGCGTCGGTCGGGAGGCCCAGCAGCGCGCCGATGTAGGGCACGGCCCAGTCCGCGCAGCTCTCGACGAAGAGGTCCTCCCAGACCTGCTCGATGTCGGCCGCGAGCAGCTCGTGCTGCCCGTCCACCGCGGCCAGGAGCGCGTCGAGGAGACGCGGCTCTCCGGCCGGGTCGGAGGGCGCCTCCCGCAGCGCGGGGGGCAGCCACCCGGCGACGGGGGGAAGCGCGCTCATGCGGCGGCCCCCAGGACCGTCGAGCCCGGCGCGACCACGAGCAGCTCATACCGCTCGCCGGTCCGGCGCCCGAGCTCGCCGGCGCCCGGCAGGTCGAGGCTCGTCACCCCGATCACGCCCTCCACCCCGTGGAGGACGGCGTAGACGTCCGAGCGGTCGAGCGCCTGCCCGAGGGCCCTGTCGCGCGGCGCCAGCGGCCCCTCGGCCGCGAGCACGGCGGCCTGCGCCGCGCCCGCGACGATCGCCGGCTCGTGCCTCGGGTCGACCGCGACCGCGGCGGTGACGGTGAGCGAGGTCACGATCCCGCCGCAGACGCAGAGCGGCACGGAGACGTCGCGGCGGGCGTCGAGGTAGGCGGCGAGCTGGGAGATCTCGGCGGCTTCGGGCGCACGCGGGCCGTCGATGCCCCAGCGGAGGAAGGCCACGTGGAGGCCGCTCCCGCCGCAGGCGCAACCCGGCGGGCTCGCGCCGCTCCAGGCGGTCGCGTGGGAGACGCCCGGGTAGCCGAGCGCGAGATCGACGAGATCCTCGCTGGAGACGGCGCGGTCGAAGGCCCGTGCCCGCGTCGGCGCGAGGCGTCGGAGGGCGAGCTCGTCGTCCTGGTCGGCGCCGCCCGTGGTGGGTCCCGCGCCGCGAATCTTCTTGACGCCCCTGACGCTGCCGAGGAGGGTCTCGATCGCCCCGGACTCCACCTCGCCTACGGTGCCTCCGCCCACGCGGTAGCTCACCGCGAGGTTGTTCCGTCCCGTCGGGAGCCGGGCGCCGCGCTCGCCGTCGCCGAACTCGAGCGTCACCGCGCCGTCGGCGCCGAGGCGCGTGACGTACACCTGGTCCGGGCCGGCCGCGTACAGGCTCGGCAGCTCCTCCCACTCGACCCCGTCGACGCGGGTCTCGAGACTGGAGACCGGCGTGCCGGCGCCGTCGAGGTCGGAGGCGACGGGAGCGTCCGGCACCGTGAAGCGCTGTCCGGCCAGGGCCGCGTCGCCGCTGCCGAGGATCGCGCTCGCGACCGCGCCGTGCCGGACGAGGAGGAGGTTTCCGCTCGCCGGCCCGGAGCGCACGAGGTCCTCGGGCGCCCCGTCGACGAGATCGACGACCAGGCCGCTCGGGGCACCGCCGTCGTCCTCCTCCTGCTCCTGGCTCGCCGACTCGGCGCAGGCGAACACGGACCACTCGGTCTTCTCGCCGCGCTCGACCCCGACGGCGACGTGCCCCGGAACGGTGAGCGGACGCGGGTAGAGCCGCAGCTGCGCCGGGCCCGACGGGATCGTGGACGGGAAGGTGTAGTGGCGCGCGGCGATCCGCTGGTCGACGATGTAGACCGTCACCGCCCCGGCGCCCTCGAGCGCCGGCACCGCTTCCTCGAACTCGAGCTTGGAGACGCGGGTCGGCGTCCCCGGCGCCACCTCCCACCGGACCGGGACGTGCCGCTTCACGTCGACCACGTCGGCCTGCCCCAAGCCCCAGTTGACGACGGCGGCGCGCTGCCCGGCGGAGAGGTCTTCGAGCGCCGAGTCGAGCACGATCGAGTCCGGATCGAACGCGGGGATCGGCGATTCGCCGATGAGCGGGAGCTCGTCGACCGTCGTCCCGGACTCGGGCACGCGCAGCACCCCTTCGAGCCGCCGCGCCGCTCCCGCAGTCGCGAGCACGCGGTAGGCGGCGTACGGCGCGGTCACCGAGTCGAGCACCGAGTCCAGGTCGCGGTCGAAGCGGACGACCGTCGTGCCGAGCTCGGCCGAGCTCTCCACGACCGACGCAAGGGCGAGCGGCGTCACCGTCGACCCGGAGTCCGGCCTGTAGAAGAAGTCGAGGAGCCAGAACCACCAGCCGAACCAGCTGACGGTGGGAGGCTCGGGCGCGTCCTCCAGCACGAAGAGCACGCGGTCGCCGGCGCGGAAGCCGGGCTCGCCGAGGAAGCGGACCTCCCGGCCCTCCGGAACCGCGGGGGCAGGGACCCAGGTCGCAGTCAAGCCCTCCCACTCGGAGCGAAGCTGGGTCTCGGCGACGACCTCGAAGGTCTGGGCGGCCCGCTCCGGCGTGCCGGGAGCCTGGACGCGCGTCCCCGCAGGGACGACCGGGTCGGCCGCCTTCTCGACCTCGGCGCGGACCCACCCCTGCGCGGCCACGCGCGGGCGCGGGCGGTAGCCGACGAGCGCCGCCAGCCGGCGCAGGTCGGTCCAGTCGCCGGCGGTCTCCAGATACGCCTCCCCGGCCGTGAGCTCGGCGTACGCCGCCACGCCTTCGGCGACGTAGGCCCAGAGCTCGACGAGCAGCTTCCCCTGCGGGTCGCCCTCGACGTCCCAGCGCGACCCGAGCGGGTCGCCGCCCTCCTCCTGGCGCTCGAGGCGGGCGACGAGGTCGGCGGCGAAGCCGTGGAACTCGCCCACGCGCCTGCGCAGGCGTTCCTGCCCCGGGGGCGGCGGGACGAGGCCGAGCCCGCCCGCCTGCTCCCCACACGGCCGAACCGGCGCGCAGGTCATCGTCCTCCCCTCACCCGCACGTCGAGCCGCCCGCGCTCGGGCCGGGCGGGGTCGTCGTCGAGGACGGCGACCTCGTCGGGGGCGAACGCGATCACCTGCCGGAGCGTCCCCGGCGGCTCGTCGAGGCGCCTCGACTCGAGCGCCTCGACGGCGTCCACACCGGGCACCGCCGCCACGGCGGCGAGCACGCTCGAGAGGTAGATCTCCGTGCCGAGGAGGAGACGCGTCGGGTGGAAGACGCCGGGCCGCTCGTCCGAGCCCGGACGGAGGGCGCGCAGGATCTCGGCGCGGACCGCCTCGGCCTCGGCGCCGGGGAGGACGCACACGTCGAGCACGAGCAGGAGGCCGATCGGCGAGCCGTCGACGACGGCCGCCTCGAGCCCGATCATCCGCAGCTCGTCGAGCATCGACTGGAGGCCGGCCCGCGCCTCTGCGGCCGCGTCGCCGCTCACGGTCAGGTCGACGACCGTGGTCACGAGCGGCCACGAGCCCGACCAGGAGCGGCGGGCCATCGACCGCTGGACGAGCGCGCTGGCGGCGGCGGCGGCCGCGTGGTCGGCCGGAAGGACCGCACGGCGGCCTTCGGCGGCGAATGCCTCCGGAGCGTCGCGGCGGGCAGTGTCCAGGGGCATCCGGTCGCTCCCGCCCGTCGCCGGAGCCGGATTGCGGACGGACGCGTCCACGACCGACCACTCGGGCACGGCGCCCGGCAGGGCCGTGTTCTCCTCGAGGACGCGCAGCGTGTTCGCGGGGACGTTGCCCCCGGCGCCGCCGCCCGCCTCGTAGCGGGCGGTCACGGTGCTCCCCAACGGAGGCGCCAGCCCAACGGCGCCGGAGCGGAAGCGGAGGATCGGGGGCTCCTCCTCTTCCAGGTCCACGACGAACGGGAAGTCCGCGCTCGACGCGTCGGGGTCGAGGAGGGTCCGGACGTACTCGGCGCCCGCGGGAACGCCGGAGGGAGGCGCGACGGTGACGTCGAGGAGATGCGGCCGCCCGTCCTCGCGAAGGGCGAGGCCCGCGCCGCCTGGATGCCCCCTGCGGGCGGGGGCCCCGGCGGCGACCAGCGAGTACGCGCCTACCGCCGCCGCGGCGGGGTCCTCTCCCACCTGCGGCAGCGGGCGGAGCGTCGAGCCTGCCGGGCCGTCGACGAGCCGGCCGTGGTGAGCCCTGACCAGGTTGGCCCGCGCGACGGCCACCTCGTCGCCGCCCGCGCCGGAGTCGATCCCGACCGGGTAGGAGCGGAGGAGCGCATCCTCCGCGCGCCAGCTCACGTGCGCGAGCTCGAGCGCGGCCCCGAGCAGAGGATCCTCGAACGGCTCGACGGAAGTGAGCTCGACCACCTGCGCCGGCCGGCTCGTGAGCGGCGGCCGGAAGCTCGGCGCCGGAGCCTCGACCGGCCAGTCCTGGAGCCGGCGCGACCAGTTGCGGTGCGCGTCGCGGTCGGCGGGGTCGACGACCTCGAAGGCGAGCAGGTCGCCGGGCTCCAGCCAGGTGGGCCCGAGAGCGTCAGCCGGCTTCGGGCGGACGAGGACGCACTCGGTCGCGCCCTCGGGCAGGCAGCACGACTCCTCGCCGAAGTCGTAGACGGGGATCTCCCCCAGCTCCGCACGGGCCTGGAGGTCCGCCTCGAGCGTGAAGGCCGTCGGGGAGCCCGGCTCGTCCGCGGCCACCTGGCCCGCGGCCGCGGCAACGGGCCCCGCCCCCGGGGGGACCTCGACGAGCACCGCCGTCCGCGCCGAAGCCGCCTCGAGGAGCTCGAAGTCGACGAGGCGCGCGTGGCGCCGAACGGAGGTGCGCCTTCGCGCCGTCTCCAGGTAGGCCTCCGTGGCGACGCGGTCGAGCCGGTAGTGGAGGACGTCGCCCACGTGGGCGAAGAGCTCGATCAGCGTGATCGTGGGATCCGCGATCGAGCGGTCGGCCTCCGGATCGCGGCGGACGAGGTACTCGAGAAGGGCGGCGCGCAGCGAGCGCCAGTCGCGGGCGAGGTAGTCGTGCACCGGCGACGGCGCCGGGAGCGGAGCCTCGGCCGGGGGGTCGAAGCAGCTCCCGAGGTCGGGGCACTCGGGCAGGAGGCGCACGGGGAGCCACGTGCGCAGCGGGTCGAAGGCGAGCGGTGCCGGCGGATCGAGCCTGAGCCGGTAGCGGGCCGGGTCCGGGGTTCCGAGAAGCTCCAGCTCGACGTGCGGCGTCGGGAGCGGCTCGATCGTCGCCGCCGCCACCGAGACCGGCGCGCCGCCGGGGGACGGCTCCAGGGTCCAGAGGCCGGGGTCGGCGAGGGGCGCCGGCGGATCGCGGTAGAGCCAGACGCCGACGCTGCGCTGCGTCCCCGCGAGGCGAGCCTGGGCGGCCCGCAGGCCGTGCACGGTCGTCGCCGGCTGAAAGAGGGCCTCGGGCCGGCGCAGGGGCGGGCAGGTCGGCTGCAAGGTCGTTGGATCAGCCAACCCGCACCTCCGTGGTCACCGCGCGCCCCGCTGGAAGCAGGCGGTACGTGATGGCGGCCTCGAGCGTCGACTCGCCGCTCGCGGCCACGGTGACCTCGACGACCTCGATGCGGTCCCCGAGCGCGCTCTCCAGGGAGCCGCGGGCCCGGACCTCGACGAGGTTGAGCAGCGAGCCGTCGAGCGGCTCGAAGATGGCGCCGGCACCGAGCCCGGCGCCGAAGTCCGGCCGGTGCAGCCGCTCGCCGGGGCCGGTGAGGAGCACCAGCCGGACGAGGTCGGCGACGTGCCGCTCGAGCTCGGCCTCGGCGAGCTGGCGCCTCGGGGTCAGCCGGTACGGGTGCCGGGGGGCGCTCACTGCCCCTTGACCCTGGTCTGGAAGCCGCTCAGGATCGCCGTCCCCTGGGGTGCCCCGGCGGCGTTCAGGCACAGCCCGACGGAGCTCGAGAGGAGGACGGGAGCGCCTTCGGCGCGGACGCGGGTCGCCGGCATGAGCCACTCCAGGCGCAGGCAGGGGGACGGCGCGCCCGAAACGTTGAAGGCGCAGCCGGCGATGCTGACGAGGTCGTCGACCACCAGCGGCGGCTTTCCCCCGAGCTTCACCCGCGTGGAGCTCGGCGACGGCGCGCCGGTGCCCCCGTGCGGGCACATGATCGACGTCCCCGCGTCGAGGAGGAAGCCGGGCATCACATCACCTCGAGCGCGCCGTCGTTGAGCGAGACCGACGCCCGGGTGAGGGCGATCTTCTGGCTGCCGAACTCGAGCCGGGCGCCCTCCGAGTCGAGGACGAGCTTCGCGCCCGAGGCGGCCTCGATCTCGACGGCCTCGCCGCCCTGCTCGTCACGAAGGACGATCTTGTTGCCGCCCGGCGTCACGAGGACGAGCGCGTCCGGCCCGGCGTCCTCGACGCCGTCCCCGCCCGACCATAGGCCGCCGGACCAGATCGGCGTCCGGCCCAGGTCGCCCGCCGGCCACTCGACGTAGACGAGGCTCCCGACGGGCGGCACGGCGGCGAGCCCGACCCCGGAGCCCGCGTAGGGGCTGCACGGCATGCACCAGCCGGTCGTCTCCTCGCCGAAGACCTCGGGCACGCGCACGCGCAGGCGCGAGAGCCTGCTCGGGTCGTCGTTGTCGACGACGATGCCGACGTACTTGCCGGGGAAGCGATCCATCAGAGCAGCCCGCCCGCCTGGCCGAATGCCTCGTCGCCCTTCAGGCCGAGCGCGTTCCGGACGAGCGTCACGTGCTGGCGGTGGCGCTCGACCGTGATGTCGTGCCGCACGCGCTCGACGAGGTACTGGCCCGACAGCGAGGAGCCGAGGCCTTTGACGAGGACCGGACGCCTGGCTCGCAGGAGGAGGTCCGCCGTGTCGGTGTCGATCTCTGCCGTCAGGCGCACGCCGAACGCCGAGCGCCGCGCGAGCGCCGCGGCGACCTCGAGGGGCTCGACCTCGCCGTCGACGTCGGCCGGCGAGAGCAGGAGCGTCGTCTGCCCGCCGAGCGAGCGCGCTCCCTGCGCCTCGTCGTCCCCGCTCGACTCGCCGCTCTGCGGCGAGTCCGAGAGCGCCGGGATCCTCGTCGCGCGCACCAGGGACGCGGCGGCGAGGGAGGCGGTCACGTCGATCGCGGCACCGGTGCCGCCGAAGCCGAACGCCAGCTCCCCCTGCGGTTCCGCCAGCGGGTCGATCGGGTGGAAGTGGCCGGTGAGCCTGCCCTCGTCGGCCTCCAGGTAGACGGCGTAGCCCCACTTGGCCGCGAGGGCGCGGAGGAAGGCGAGGTCGGTTCCCCGCTGGAGGACCACGTGGACGTCGGGGTCGGGCCCGGCGGGCGTCTCCTCGACCTCGGGCGCGAGACCGTGCTCGCCGAAGATGGCCTCGGCGATCGAGCTGTCCGAGTTACCGGGCCAGGCGACGATCTTCTCGTCGCGATCGAGCTCGAGCGTGCGGTCGACCGCCTTGACGGTCAGCTGCGAGGCACCGGCCGGGTCGACGTGCCAGCTCGCCTCGGTCGAGAGGCCCTCGAACCGGTAGCCGGCGTCGCCGCGCGAGACCTGCACGACGAGCGGTGTCTGCGGCTCGACGAGCGGATCGAGCAGGCTCGCCCACTCGCCGTCGGCCTGCGACTCGAGCCGCGCGGAGAGCGTGGCCGCGTCGGCCTCGTCGAGCGCCTCCTCGACGACGACCTGGCTCAGCGCCTCGAGCTCGTCCTGCGCGAGCGCGGTTCCGTCGACCTCGACGAGGAGGGTCGTGTCAGGCATCGGGCAGGTCGACGGTCTGGCCCGGCTCCTCGAGCCGGGTGGGGTCGGGCCACGGGTTTGCGTCCGCGAGCAGCCACCAGCGCGTCGAGTCGCCCGCGGCAGCGTGCGCCAGCAGGTCGAGGCGGTCGCCTGCGCGGACCTCGTAGCTCCCCCGCGTGCGCGGTCGGGGCACGACGCGCGGTGCGCCGAGGACACGGGTGGAGCCGTCGGGCCCCTCCACCTGGAGGGCCGGGAGGCCGGCGTAGCGCGAGGTTCTGTCGATCTGCGCCATGTCAGGCGAGCTCCGGGATCTGGGCCAGCTGGAGGACCGCCTTGACCTCGCGCGAGCCCTGGTAGTACTTGGCGGCCGCGCGGGCGAAGGTGTCTCCCTTGCCGAGGTCGGCCTCCCGCAGGACGGTGAAGCTGAGGTCGGCGGAGGCGTGGATCGGGTTGAGGAGCTCGTCGAACGCCGTCTCCGTGATCGTCAGCGACTTGAGCCGGACCGGCGTGATGCGCCCCGGGCCCCACATGAAGAGCGTCAGCGGGAGCTTCGTCGGCGGCACGGCGGCCCCGCCGCCACCGCCCAGGAGCGCGCCCGCCAGGTCGCCGAGGAGCGAGCTCCCGACGGGCTGCATGAGCATCTCGAGAGCGGCGAGCCGCGGCGAGATTCCGAAGGCGGTCGTCAGCGGCCCGCCGCGCTCGAGCCCGTCGGTGGCGTCGAACTCGAGCTTGACCGAGTAGTCCTCGGGTGCCGGCCCGACGACGTTGAGCGCGGTCCCGCTCGGCTGCTTCCCGGTCTCGGAGGCCTGGACGGTGAAGACCCGCGTGACCTCGGTGGGGTTGTACTGGAAGATGAGGATGGTCGGCAGGCCGCCCAGGAGCGAATCCGGGAACGCCGCGAGGAGGCCCTTGATCAGCGCCACGACCGCCCCCCGGCTCGGTCGCGCTCGAGCGCCCGCGCGACGGCGGCGGCGACCTCGCCCTCCGGCCCGGCGACGAAGGCGCGACCCGCGAGCCGGCGCTCGATCGCCGCCCGCAGGAGGCCCGGCTCGGGCCTCGCGTCGACCCGCACCTCGAGGCGGATCGGCGTCCGGCGCTCGTCGCTCATCCGGCACCTCCCGCGCTCAGACCGGTCCAGGCCTTGCCGAGCTTCTCGTACTCGCGGCGCAGCGCGTGCTCGACGTGCTCGGCCGCCACGACGCCGCCGTTCGCGGCGGCGAGATAGGCGGCCGCGAGCGCGGCGCTCTGGATGTTCCCGCCCGTGAGCTCGGCCGTCGCGAGGGAGTCCCAGTCGAGCTCGCCGAGCTCGGCTTCCCGCGGGAACGAGCGGCGCCAGAGCGCGCGCCGGAAGTCGCGGTCGGGCGGCTCGAAACGGATGACGAAGCGCAGCCGGCGGAGGAACGCCTCGTCGAGAGCGGCCTGCCGGTTCGTCGCCAGGATGACGAGGCCGGTGAACGTCTCGACGCGCTGCAGGAGGTAGTTCACCTCGACGTTCGCGTAGCGGTCGTGCGCGTCCCGGACCTCGGTGCGCTTGCCGAAGAGCGCGTCGGCCTCGTCGAAGAAGAGGACGGCGCTCGCGCGCTCGGCCTCGTCGAAGGCCGCCGCGAGGTTCTTCTCCGTCTCGCCGATGTACTTGGAGACGACCGCCGAGAGATCGATGCGGTACAGGTCCTGCCGCAGCGCGGCCGAGATCGCCTCCGCGGCCATCGTCTTCCCCGTCCCGGGCGGGCCGGCGAAGAGCGCGATCACACCCTGTCCGCGCGGCAGGCGCCGCCGGAAGCCCCAGCCGTCGAGCACGACGTGCTGGAGGTCGACGTGGGCGACGAGCTCACGCAGCTTCTGGTGCGCCTCGTCCGCGAGGACGAGGTCGTCCAGCGTGAAGGCCGGGCGGACGAGGGCCGCCAGCCGGTCGAGCGCGTGCTCGGGCTGCCGCCGGGCCGCAGCCCAGACGGCGTCGACGTCGATGCCCCGCCGCCGCCAGGCCGCGTCGGCCCGGGCGCGCGCGACGGTCGCGGCGATGTCTCCCTCCGTGAAGGCGAAGCGGGCCGCGATCGCCTGCACCTGCTCGGAGGAGGCCCGGACGCGCAGCTCGGCGAGCGCGCGTTTCCAGGTGCCCACCCGTTCGGCGCGGGTCGGCGCGGGCACGTCGACGACGTAGCCGGCGATCGCCGCGCTGCGCTCCGTCGTGAGCGCGACGAGCGGGCCGTCCTCCGCGGCCCAGCCCGCCTGGGCGGCCTCCTCGGCGGGCAGGATGGGCACGGCGGTGCGCAGCCGGGCGAGCAGCCGGAGCTCCGCGACCGGCCGTCCGGAGCCGACGGGTACGAGGCCGGCGTCGAGCGCGGCTGCGCGCGCGAGCGCCGCCTTGCCCACGCCGGCGGGGCCCCGGAGGACGACCGGGCCGGCCGGCCCGGCGGCGAGGTGCGCGGCGAGGCCGGCGCGGGCGCCCGCGAGCCTGGGAGGCAGCGGCGTGACGTCGGGAAGCGGCGCGACCGGCGCCTCGCCGAGCACGAGCCTTGCGGTCGGAGTGAGGCGGAGCGCCTCGGCTCCGCCGGCGGCGCGCTCGAGGACGCCGTAGCTGACGAGCGGTCCGTGGTCGTCGACGACCGGGGGGACGGTGACTCGGAACGGCCCGAGGAGCAGGCGGAGGAGCGGCGCCGACGCATGACGGCGGCCGGCGTCGTCGTGCCCGCAACCCAGCGCGACCGCGAGCTGCGGGTCAGCGTCGGCCCACCACGCAGCGGCGACCAGGCATTCTTCGCCGAGCTCGAGCCCGAGCGACTCGACGATCGCCGCCAGCGGCCCGCGCCGCTCGGCGCGCGCCCGCTCGACGAGCTCCTGCACCGAGTCCACGTCGGCTCGTGCCGGGTCGGCCCGCAGCCCGACCGCGGCGAGCACGCCCTCGATCTCGGCGCCGCCGCCCTCGCCCGGTGGCCGCGTCCACGCCGCGCGGAGCCTGACGAGGTAGGCGTGGAGGCAGAGACGCAGGACTTCGAGATGCGCCTGCAGGCGGGCGTCGGCGGGGCGGCCGGTCACTCGGCCTCCTCGCGCGGCGCGAGCAGGCCGGCCCCGGGCGGGGGCACGACCTCCCAGATGTACGTGTCCCAGTCGCCGTACTCGATCCCGAACCCCTCGGCCTGGCTCCGCGCGAAGTCGTCGAGGGTGCCGGGGATGGCACCGCACCCGTACTGGTCACACCAGAGAATCCTCGGCGGGTCGTCCCAGGTGCTGACGCCGATCATCACCGAGTGGTACGCCTCGGCCAGCGCGAGGCCGAAGAAGTAGAAGCCCGGAACGGTCGGGTGGATCGGGGCTCGGATGAGGCTCTCCAGCGTCGGCGTCCAGGCCCGGTCGGCCTTGCTCCACCTCGCGCGCTGCCTCGGCCCCGCCGCGTCCTCGGCATGGGCGACGTTCATCACGCTGATGAAGTGGTTGATGTCGACCGGCGTCGCACGCCGCATCGCCCGCTCGGCGTTCGCCTCGACCTGGCGCTGGATCTCGGCGGACTCCGCC
The DNA here is from genome assembly GCA_035620475.1 of Gaiellaceae bacterium. Taxonomy (GTDB): domain Bacteria; phylum Actinomycetota; class Thermoleophilia; order Gaiellales; family Gaiellaceae; genus JAIBJN01. The sequence continues at coordinate 24,510 of DASPGT010000131.1, forward strand.
GGCGTCCGGAGCGTCGCGAGGCCCTTGTAGGCGGCCTGCATGCAGTGGCACCCCGAGACCTCCTCGGCGTACGTCTCCTCGAAGGCGGCGCCCCGCTCGCTCGAGAAGACCCGGCCGAGACGGGCCAGGTCGGCCCGGTGCTCCGCGAGCTCGCCGCGGGCGGTCTCGAGGGCATCGCTCACGTCCTCGCCCGCGCCTGCCCGCGCGTCGAGCTCGGCGATCCGGATCTCCAGGAGCCGCGCGCGCTGGTCCAGCGCCCCGGCGAGCTGGCGTGGGTACGCCTCGATGCCCGTCACCAGCGGCGGCCGCTGTGCCTCGGTCGCCACCCGGTACGCGACGAGCTGCGCCGAGATCGCGACGGTCAACGCGGTGATCATGTCGGCCGCGACGTCGAGCCGCTGCTCCTCGAGGTACGCCCCCCAGGCAGCGAGGTCGGTCGCGTCCTCCGGCGGGGCGAGACGTGCGAGCGCCACGGGCGTCCTGAGCCGCGGGGCGAACGGCCGCCCCGCCGCCACGGCGCGGCCGGCGGCCTGCGCCTCGCTCTCGGCTTCGCGCGGGCTCGCCGCCGGGCCGGCGCCGGGAGACTGCTGGACCACGTGCGCGAGCTCGTGCGCGAGCACCGCCCGGCCGGCCGGGCCCCCGGGGCCGAGACCGGAGCCCAGGACGACGTCGTCCCCGATCGTGTACGCCAGGGCACCCACCGCTCGGGCGGACCGGGACGCGGCCTCGCCCGTGTGCACCCGGACGTCGCCCAGCTCGTGTCCGAGCAGGCCTTCCAGCTCGGTGCGCAGGCCCCCGTCGAGCGGTCTGCCGGTACCCGGCGCACCGGCCCGGCGGGAGGCGACCCGACCGAGCTCGCCCCCCGGCGGCGCGGCTTCGCGCGCGGCGCTCGCGGCCGGTCGCGGAGGCTCGCCCCCGCGAGGCCTCCGGCCCTCGGGCATCCGGTCGAAGAGCCGACTCACGCGATCTCCACCTGGATCGGGGGCCCGGCGACCTTGCCGGCGCGCAGCATCACATCGGTTGCTCCCGCAGGAGTCGAGCCGGGGATCGTCACCGAGATCTCCGTCGGCGAGACGAAGCTCACCTGGGCGCTCGACAGCGCCGCCCCGCCGAGGAACACCTCGACGTCGCTCGTCGCGTGCACGGCCGTGAGCGAGACGGGGGCTCCCTTCGCCAGCGGGGTCGCCGGCCCCGTGACTCGCGGGACGACCGTCACGCCGATGCTGTCCCGCCCGAGCAGGAGCCCGGCCTCGGACGCGGTCGCGTCGATCCGGCGGGCCCCCGGGACGAGCCCCGGATCGGGGAGCTGCAGCCTGAGCGATCCCGCCGCCGCCTCCACGACCGTCAGCGGCCAGTCGTCCGGGCCGGCGGGGTCGCCGTCCTCGCGCGCCAGCGTGAGCACGGTGCCGCTCGTGAGGCCCTCGGCGGCCACGACGAAGTCGGCACCGTGGCCGATCCGCCCGGGGGTCACGGAGACGAGCCGGGGCCCCAGGCTGGGGGTGACGGCGAGCCTGCGCTCGCGGACGGGCGGGCCCGCCGCGTGCACCTGCGTGGAGTCGACGACGACGAGGCTCACCTCGTAGCCGACCGAGAGGCGCAGCGGCTTCGAGACCGCCGTCCAGATCTTCGAGATCGCCTCGAGATCGAGGTCCTGCATCGTGATGCGAAGCGGCTCGACGAGCGGCTTGGCGAGCGCGGAGAGAAGCGGCTCGTCCTCGGTGACGAGCGCGTTCTCGTGCAGCCCGCGCATGGCGGCTGCCATGCCCGCGTGGGCGAACTGCTCCTGATCGCCCCCATTCGTGGCGGAGGCGGGAAAGGCGGTCAGGAGGTAGGAGAGGCTCAACGCCAGGGGCGGCCTGCCCCGCGACGTGCGCCAGCCCGTGCGCGGCGGCTCCATGTTCCGGTAGGCAGGGTGCGGGCCGACCCGGTAGAGGAACCAGTTCAGGCGCAGGTCGTCGTCCTCGCGGTCGAGCGGGCCGACCGTCACGTCGGGCTTGGGCGAGAGCGACGCGACCGCCTGCTTCGCGAGCTCCTTCAGCGTCTCGTCGACGCCCTGGATCGCGGTCACGCCGGCCAGCGTCGTCCTCCTCGGTGACGCGAGGCGCCCACCCGGCGTTCGGCGAGGGACGCCAGCGGATCCGCGGGCGGGGCGGGGGCCGGCGGCGTGACGATCCGGATCTCGTCGATCACGACCGTCGGGGAGGACGGGACGGCGGCCGCCCCGAGGACGTCTGCCGCGGCCGGCGTGGGAGAGGGCCGTGGCGGCGCGGGCGCTTCCGGCGCCGCCGCGATCCGCGCGCGCCCGCGGGTCGGCAAGCTGCCCGGAGCCGGCGCGGCCGAGAGCCGCTCCGCGCTGGGGGCGGCGGGCTCGGGAGCGACCGCGGGCCGGATCCCGTCCGTCCTCTCGGAGGATTCCGGCCGCCGCGGTCGGCCGCGGGTGACGGGCGCTGCCGCGAAAGACTCGGCCGCTGCGAGGGGCGCCGGCGCGGCGGCTCCGGGCTCCGACCGGGGCGCCGGGACGGGGCGAAGGGGCTCCGGGAGGGGGCGAAAGGGCTCCGGCTCGGCCCCGGCAGCGCCCGGGCGGCGGACCGGTGGGCG
>DASPGT010000132.1:0-8995 GCA_035620475.1 Gaiellaceae bacterium
CACCCTGACCGAGGGCCAGAGGGTCCAATTCGACGTCGAGCAGGGCGACAAGGGCCTGCAGGCAAAGAACGTCACGCTGGCCTAGCCGGCGAAGGTTCGATTGCCGCGACGGGCCCCCGGCGAGGGGCCCGTCGCATTTCCACCGTTGGTTTCTAGACTGGAGGCGCGATGGCGATCACGAGGGAGGACGTGCTGCACGTGGCGGCGCTCGCGCGCCTCGAGATCCCCGAGGACGAGGTCGACACCGTGCGCGACCAGCTCGGGGCGATCCTCGAGGCGGTCGGCAAGGTCTCCGAGCTCGACCTGAGCGAGGTCGAGCCGATGACGCATCCGCTCGACCTCGTGAACGAGTGGGCCGAGGACGAGCCGCGCCCGTCCCTCCCGCGGGACGAGGCGCTCGCCAACGCCCCCGACCCGTTCGAGGGCCAGTTCCGCGTCCCGGCGGTGGGCGGGTGAGCCCTTGACCCGCTTTCGGCACGATCCGCGCACCACGCGCGCGGTTTTCCTCGTTACGCTCACAGCGGGTGGAGGCACGGGGTGGCCCCGCAGACGTCCGAGGCGGACAGGACCGTGATCGACACCCTGAGGCTCACCGCGGAGGAGGCCGCCGGGCTGCTCGGCCGCGGCGAGGTCTCCGGCGACGAGCTGGTCGGCGCCTACCTCGCGGCGATCGAGGCCCGCGACCCGGAGCTGCACGCCTACCTCCACGTCGAGGGCGAGCGCGGCAACGGCGTCCCGATCGCGCACAAGGACGTGATCACGACGAAGGGCATCCCGACGACGGCGGGCTCGAAGATCCTCGCCGGCTACACGCCGGTCTTCGACTCGACGGTCGCCGCGCGCTGCAAGGCGGCCGGGCTGCCGATCCTGGGGAAGACGAACCTGGACGAGTTCGCCATGGGCTCGTCCACCGAGAACTCCGCCTACGGCCCGACACGGAACCCCTGGGATCCCGAGCGCGTGCCGGGCGGCTCCTCCGGCGGGTCGGCCGCGGCGGTCGCCGGCGGGCTCGCGCCCTGGGCGCTCGGGACCGACACGGGCGGCTCCGTCAAGCAGCCGGCGTCCCTGTGCGGCGTGGTCGGGCTGCGCCCCACCTACGGCACGGTCTCCCGCTACGGGATCGTCGCCTTCGCCTCGAGCCTCGACCAGGTCGGGCCCCTGACGAAGACCGTGCGAGACAACGCGGGCCTCTACGCGCTGATCGCCGGCAAGGACCCCTGCGACTCGACCACCGTCGAGCTGCCGGCCCCCGTCGTGATCCCCGAGGGCACCGACCTGACCGGGGTTCGCATCGGCGTCGCGAGGGAGATGAACGAGGCCGAGGGCATCGACCCGGGCGTCGGCGAGCGCGTGAACGAGGCGATTCGCCTCGCGGAGGAGCTCGGCGCAGACGTCGAGGAGACGAGCCTGCCGCGGTCGGTCGACTACGGCCTCGCCTGCTACTACCTCGTCGCCCCCGCCGAGGCGAGCTCCAACCTGGCCCGCTACGACGGCGTCCGCTACGGGCATCGCGCCGAGATCGACGGCGACCTCACGGCCCTCTACTCCCGCACGCGCTGGGAAGGCTTCGGCGCGGAGCCGAAGCGCCGCATCCTGCTCGGCACCTACGCGCTCTCCGCCGGCTACTACGACGCCTACTACGGCCAGGCCCAGAAGGTGCGCACGGTCATCGCGCAGGAGCACGCGGCCGCCTTCGAGCGCTTCGACGTCCTCGTCAGCCCGACGTCGCCGACGGTCGCCTTCAGGATCGGGGAGAAGGCCGAGAACCCGCTCGCGATGTACCTCTCCGACGTGCTAACGATCCCGTCGAACATGGCCGGCCTGCCGGGGCTCTCGATCCCGTGCGGCCTCTCCGAGGGCCTGCCCGTCGGCCTGCAGCTGATCGGCCCGCAGTTCTCGGAGAACACGCTCTTCCGCGTCGGCCACGCGCTCGAGCAGGCCATCGGCTTCGACTACGTGCCGGAGCGCCTCACGTGAGCTGGGAGCCCGTCATCGGCCTCGAGATCCACGTCCAGCTGAAGACGCGGACGAAGATGTTCTGCCGCTGCGAGAACGTCTGGGGGGAGGAGCCGAACACCCGCACCTGCCCGATCTGCCTCGCGCACCCGGGGACGCTGCCCGTCCCGAACCGGACGGCGATCGAATGGGCCGTGAAGCTCGGCCTCGCCCTCGGCTGCCAGATCGCGGCGCGCTCGCTCTTCCACCGGAAGAACTACTTCTATCCCGACCTGCCCAAGGGCTACCAGATCTCCCAGTACGACGTGCCGGTCGCCTCGCGCGGGCGCTTCGTCGTCCCCGGGCCCGACGGCGACCGCGAGATCGGGATCGTCCGCGCCCACCTCGAGGAGGACGCCGCCAAGACCGTCCACGTCGGCGGCGCCGCCGGGCGCATCCACGGTGCGGAGGCATCGCTCGTCGACTTCAACCGCGGCGGGACGCCGCTAGTCGAGATCGTCGCCGAGCCGGACGTCCGCTCCGGCGAGGAGGCGCGCCGGTTTCTCCAGCTCCTGCGCCAGACGGTCGTCGAGCTCGGCATCTCCGACGCCGAGATGGAGAAGGGCTCGCTCCGCTGTGACGCCAACGTCTCCGTGCGCCGGGCCGGCGAGGAGGGCTACCGCACGAAGACGGAGCTCAAGAACATGAACTCGTTCAAGTTCGTCGCCGACGGGATCACCGCCGAGGTCGAGCGCCAGATCGGCATCTACGAGGCCGGCGGCGAGGTCGTCCAGCAGACGCTTCACTTCGACCCGCAGAAGGGGACGATCGCGCCGCTCCGCTCGAAGGAGGAGGCGCACGACTACCGCTACTTCCCCGAGCCCGACCTCGTGGCGATCGAGCCTCCCGAGGAGCTCGTCGAGCGCGCCCGGGCCGAGGTCGGCGAGCTGCCCGGAACCCGCATCCGCCGCCTCGAGGCCGAGGTCGACTTCGACCTCGCCTACGGCCTCGTGACGAGCGGCCGCGACGGTCTGTACGCGCGCGTGCCCGGCGAGGACCGGCGCGCGGTCGCCAACGTCCTCATGAACCAGCTGGCTGCGACCGGCGTCGATCCGGCGGCCGTCGCCGGCGACGAGCTGGGCAAGCTGATCGACGCCCGCGAGACGATCCCGCGCCAGGCGTTCCTCGACGCCCTCGCCGCGAGCGCGGACGACGGCTTCTCGGCCGAGCGCTACCTAGCTGAGACCACGGTTTCAGACGCCTCCGAGCTCGACCCGGTCATCGACGGGATCCTCGCGGCCAACCCGGGCCAGGTCGAGGCCTACCGGGGCGGCAAGGAGGGCCTGCTCGGCTTCTTCGTCGGCCAGGTGATGAAGGAGACCCAGGGCAAGGCGGACCCGCGCGCGGTGAACGAGCGGCTGCGGGAGAAGCTGAGCGCGTGACTGCCGAGCCCGTTCGCCTCCTGTGGGAACGTATGGAGGCGCGGGACTGGAACGCCGCCGCCGAGCAGCTCCACCCGGACGTCGTCGTCGACTGGCCCAACACCGCGGAGCGCTACCGCGGGCGGGAGGACTACCTGGGCATGCAGCAGGCCTACCCGGAGGGCTGGCACATCGAGGTGCTCCGGATCGTGGACGGCGGCGACACGGTCGTCTCCGAGGTGCGGGTCGACCAGGGTGACGAGCGGTTCTTCGCGGTCTCCTTCTTCGAGCTGGCCGGGGGCCGGATCGTCCGAGCGGTCGAGTACTGGTCGAGCGGCGAGCCCGAGCCGCCGCCGGCCTGGCGGGCGACGTGGACCGAGCCGCTCTGAGCGGGATCGCGATCCGGCAGGCCGAGCCAGCCGATCACCCGCGGGTGATCGGCGTCCTCGACGAGTGGTGGGGAGGGCGGCGCATGGCGGACATGCTCCCGCGCCTCTTCTTCGTCCACTTCCGCGACACGTCGTTCGTGGCCGAGCGAGACGGCGAGCTGGCAGGCTTCCTCATCGGCTTCCTCTCGCAGAGCGAGCCGGACGCGGCCTACGTCCACTTCGCCGGCGTCAGCCCGGCCGAGCGGGGGACGGGGCTCGGCCGGGAGCTCTACGAGCGCTTCTTCGCGGCCGCCCGCGCCGCCGGACGAACGCGCGTGAGCTGCGTCACCTCGCCGGCGAACGCCGGCTCCGTCGCGTTCCACACCGCCATCGGGTTCGAGGCGAGCGCGCCGCAGGGCGGCTACGACGGTCCCGGCGAGGACCGGATCGTCCTCACGCGGTCGCTGTAGCCGGCTCGGCGGCGGGCGCGAGGCGCCCGTCGAGCATCTGCACCACGCGGTCGGCACGCCCGGCGACGGTCGCGTCGTGCGTCACGAGGACGATGGTCAGGTTGCGCTCGCGGCGCAAACGGTCCAGGAGGTCGAGAACCTTCCGGCCGGCGTCGGAGTCGAGGCTGCCGGTGGGCTCGTCGGCGAGGAGGATGGGCGGCTCGTTGGCCAGGGCGCGCGCGATGGCGACGCGCTGGCGCTCACCGCCGGAGAGCTCGGGCGGGCGGTTGCCCTCGCGCCCCTCCAGGCCGACGGCGTCGAGGAGCGAGTGGGCGCGCCGCCGGCGCTCGCCGGGGGAGAGCCCCTCCTCGAACATCGGCACCTGCACGTTCTCGAGGGCCGTCAGCGTCGGGAGCAGGTTGTGGAGCTGGAAGATCATCCCGACGTGCTGGGCGCGGTAGTGGTTCAGGTCCTTCCGCTTCGCCAGGTCGTGGCCGCCGACGACGATCGTCCCCTCGTCCGGCCGGTCGAGCGCCGCGAGGAGGTGGAGGAGCGTCGACTTCCCGCAGCCGGACGGGCCCACGATGGCGATGAACTCGCCGGGCTCGACCGTCAGGTCCATCCCGGCAAGGGCGGTGATGCGTCCCTCCTCGAAGCTCTTCCGCAGGCCGCGGGCGGCGATCGCCGGCTCACTCATAGCGCAGCGCCTCCATGGGGGAGAGCCGGACGGCCCGGGCCGCGGGGTAGGCCGCGCCGAGGAGGCCGACGATCAGCCCGAGCACGATCGCGCGAACGAAGATGCCCGGCGGGTAGGCGGGGGAGAGGAACGCGGAGATCGACGGCACCAGCAAGACCGCACGGCTGGCGAGCACGCCGAGCCCGATGCCGAAGCCCGCCGCGATCAGGCAGAGGAGCAGGGACTCGTAGGCGATCATCCGCAGGATCCGGGATCCGCGCCAGCCGACCGCCCGCAGGATCCCGATCTCCCGTGTGCGCTCGAAGACGGACATGATCATCGTGTTCATGACGCCGATCGCGCCGATCCCGACCGCGAGCAGCGAGATGGCGAGGTTGGCGGCGTCCAGGATCTCGAACCCCTGGTCGACCTTGCTGTACTCGTCCACGTCGCGGATGGTGGCGAGCTGCGGGAAGTCGGTCTCGATCGCGGCGGCGACCTCGTCGGGATCCTCGCCGGGGGACACGGTGACGTGCACCGCGGTGACGACGTCCCGGCGCGCCGACATCTCCTGCAGCGTGCCGAGCGGGACGATCGCGCCGGAGTCCCGCATCCGGTCGTCGACGGAGTAGACGCCGACGACCTCGAACGTCGTGCCGTCGAGCTCGACCGGGTCCCCGACGCCGAGGCCGAGGTCGGCGGCGCCCCGGGTCCCCAGCAGCGCCTCGCGCCCGGCGCCGGGCGCCGGCAGGCGGCCCGCGGCCAGCGGGAGCGGCTCGCTGGGGAGCTGCGCGGGGTCGTAGCCGAAGACCAGGAAGTACGGGTTGCCGCCCAGATCGGCCACCTCGATCAGGATCCCGGTCGCCCGCTCCACGTCGGGCCTGTCCGCGATGCGCTCGACGTCCTCGACGGGGACGACGCTGAACGTGAGATCGGACGCGCCGTCCTGGGCCACGAGGATGTCGGCCCCGCCGGCGACGACGAACGCCGACGAGGTGGCGCGCAGGCCCTCGGTGATCGCCCCGAGCGCCACGACGATCGTCATGCCCGCCCCGATGCCGAGCACCGTCAGCAGCGTGCGCACGCGCTGGCGGAACAGGTTCTTGAACACGAGCGAGAGAAACGACATCGTCGAAACCAGCGTCGCCCGCCCGCCGCCGGAGCGCATCCGTAGTCGGCCGTACGGCGAATCGGCGTCTGCACCGACGTGAGCGCAGCGCCTCCGGGCCACGATCCAGAGGACAAGGAGGACGTGACGGCCGTCACCGAGACCGGGAGAGCGCACGGGCTGCCCGCGCCGGGACTGAGCACCGCGGAGGCACGTCTCAGGCTCGCCGAGGCCGGGCCCAACGCGCTCGCCGCGGCGAAGCCGCCCTCGCACGTCCGCCGCTTCGCCGCCAACCTCGTCCACCTCTTCGCGTTGCTTCTCTGGGGAGGCGCGGCGCTCGCCCTCCTCGGCGGCCTGCCCGAGCTCTCGGCGGCGATCGTGACCGTCATCCTCGTGAACGCCGCCTTCGCGTTCGTCCAGGAGTACCGGGCCGAGAAGGCCGTCGAGGCGCTCCGGGAGATGCTTCCCGCTCGCGTCCGGGTGCGCCGGGACGGCGTGACGACCGAGATCCCGAACGAGGAGGTCGTCCCCGGGGACGTCCTGCTCCTCGCGCCCGGCGACAAGGTTGCCGCCGACGCCGACCTTCTCGCCGCGGCGGAGCTTCGCGTCGACGAGGCGACGCTGACCGGGGAGTCGTACCCGGTCGTCCCGGCCGGACGCGTCTTCGCCGGCACCTACGTGACCGCGGGTGCCGGCGAGGCGCTCGTGACCGAGACGGGGATGGCGACGAGGTTCGGGCAGATCGCCGACCTCGCCCAGCGGACGACGCACGAGCGCAGCCCCCTCGAGCGGGAGCTCGACCGCGTGACGCACCTCGTGGCGGCTCTCTCGCTCGGGATCGGCGCGCTCTTCTTCGTGGTCGCCGGCTTCCTGGGGATGAGCCTCGGAGACCGCTTCGTCTTCGCCGTGGGCGTGATGGTCGCGCTCGTCCCGGAGGGGCTCCTCCCGACCGTCACGCTCTCGCTCGCCATCGCCACGCAGCGGATGGCCCGCCGCAACGCGCTCGTCCGCCGCCTCTCGGCCGTCGAGACCCTCGGCGAGACGACCGTGATCTGCACCGACAAGACGGGCACGCTGACCGAGGACGAGATGACGGCCGTCCGCGTGTGGACGCCGGCGGCAGCCGTGGAGGTGGAGGGCGCCGGCTACGAGCCGTTCGGCCGCTTCCGGTCGGAGGGGATGGTCGTCGACCCCACGCCGTTCCGGGAGCTCCTCCGCGCCGCGCTCCTGTGCAACGACACGCGCCTCGCGGCGGGCGAGGGCGGCCCGACCGTCGTGGGCGACCCGACCGAGGCGGCGCTCGTCGTCCTCGCGGAGAAGGGAGGCCTGCGGCACGAGCAGGAGGTGGCGCGCTACCCGCGGCTCACGGAGCTGCCGTTCAGCTCGGAGCGGCGGCGGATGACGACGATCCACCTCGCGCCCGGCGGCCGGACGGCGTACGTCAAGGGCGCGGTCGAGGCCATGCTCCCCCGCACGACGCTGTCACCGGCCGGGCGGGCCGAGGTCGAGGAGGCCGCAGCCGCGATGGAGCACCGGGCCCTGCGCGTCCTCGCAATCGCCAGGCGGGACCTGCCGGCCGGGTGCGGCCCCGGCGCCGACGAGGTCGAGCGCGAGCTCGAGCTCCTCGGCCTGGTCGGGATGATCGACCCGCCGCGCCCCGAGGTCCCGGAGGCGGTGGAGCGCTGCCGGCGGGCCGGCATCCGCGTCCTCATGGTCACCGGCGACGCGGCGCGCACCGCGGCCGCCATCGCGCGGACGATCGGGCTCGCCGAGGAGCCGCACGTGATCGTCGGCGCCGAGCTCGCCCACATGGACGACGCCGAGCTCCTGCGGAGGCTCACCGAGCGCGATGTCGTGTTCGCGCGCATCGACCCCGAGGAGAAGCTGCGGCTTGCCCGCGTCCTTCGCGGCTCGGGCGCCGTCGTGGCCATGACCGGCGACGGCGTCAACGACGCCCCGGCGCTGAAGGAGGCCGACATCGGGATCGCCATGGGCCGGACCGGCACCGAGGTCGCCAAGGAGGCCGCCGACATGATCCTCCTCGACGACAACTTCGCCTCCGTGGTGGCGGCCGTGGAGGAGGGGCGTGCCGTCTACGACGACATCCGCCGCTTCGCCGGCTACCACTTCTGCTCGAACGTCGGCGAGCTGATCCCGTTCCTGGTCTGGGGAGTGACGGGCGGCGCCGTCCCGCTGCCGCTCGTCGTCATGCAGGTGCTCGCAATCGACCTCGGAACCGACATGCTCCCCGCGATCGCGCTGGGCACGGAGCGCGCCGAGCCCGGGACGATGGACCGCCCGCCGCGGCCCCGCTCGGAGCGGCTCCTCAGCCGGGCGGTGCTCGGCCGGGTCTTCGGCTGGATCGGCCCGCTCGAGGGCCTGGCCGCGATGACGAGCTTCCTCCTCGCCTACGCCCTGGCCGGCTGGCGGCCCTGGGAGCCGCTCGCGGACTCCGGCGACCTGTACGTCCAGGCGACGACGATGACCATGGCCGGGATCGTGATGGCGCAGGTGGGGGCCGGGCTCGCCTGGCGGACGAACCGCCGCTCGGTCTTCGCGGTCGGGCTCTTCTCCAACCGCCTGCTCCTCGCCGGGATCGCCCTCGAGGTGGCGATGATCGCCGTCCTCGCCTACACGCCCGGGCTCGCGGCCGCCTTCCACATGGCGCCGCTCTCGCCCTGGCTCTGGGCGTCGCTGCTCCTCTGGCCTCCGCTCGTGCTCGGCGCCGAGGAAGCTCGGAAGGGCGTCCTGCGCCGCCGGAGGAGGGGAAGCCGCCGCCCGGCCTGGGCGGCGGCTTCTCGAGGCTAGGCGGCGACGTTCGCCAGGGCCCACGCGACCAGGGGCAGCGCGGCGGCGGAGTACAGCGCGAAGAGCCAAAGCCAGAACCTCTGCAGCATCGAAGCCTCCTTCCGGGTGAGCCGTCGTCGATGGCTGCAGCCTGCCTGGACCGTGCCGCCCCGCCAATGGAGCGGGCCCCACTGCGAGGGTTCGGTTATCCAGAACGACGAGCGGCCGCCTCGCGGCGGCCGCTCGTTCGC
>DASPGT010000133.1:0-4230 GCA_035620475.1 Gaiellaceae bacterium
CGTCCGGGACGATCTCGAGCGTCTCCCGGCTGTGCAGGAGCGTCGTCCGGACGATCAGCTTCGCGCGGGCGAAGTTGTCCAGGCGCGTGGGCACCGGGCCGACCGGCCTGCGAAGGGCGTAGCCCGCGGCGTTCCTGCCGATCGCGCGGTAGGACTCGAGCGAGAGGAGCGGCGCCATGCCGAAGAGCTCGAGGTTGTCGAGCGGCTCGAGGTCGGCGCGGTGGATGACCGCGGTGCCCTTCGACTGGAGGCCGACCGCCACGCCCGAGCCGGAGAGGAGAGCGCCGTCGTGGCCGATGAAGGCGACGTCGGAGGAGCGGCGGACACGGACGATGCGCGGCGTCCCCCCTCCCTCCCGCACCCCGTCCGCCAGCGCGGCGAGCACCTCGTCGTGCGGCAGGTCGCCGATCGTGGAGCGAAGCGCGTCCCCGTATGCGGGGCCGACCGCGATCACGACCTCGCTGTCGTCGAGGCCGGGCTCCGCGACGGAGCCCTCCGCGACCACGGGCGGGCCGTCGGCCTCGGGCGAGGCGAGCTCGCGCGGGTCGAGGACGTACGGCAGAGCCTGGACCGTCTCCCAGTCCTCGCCTTCGAGCCGCCAGCCCGTTCCCGGTCCCAGGTAGCGGTTGGGATCGTTGACCGCCGAGTGGACCTCGCCGGCGCCGTCGATCACGGCCGAGGTCTGCAGGTAGTCGGCCGCCACGCGCTGGCGCTGCATGGCAAGGACGGCCTCGGCCACGTCGGCGAAGCCGCTCCGGTCGAGCTCGAGCGCCACTTGCGCGGCCGTGATCCCCTCGGAGAGCACGCGGTCGGCCGCCTCCACGTCGGCGGAGCGGTCGCGGTCGGGCAGGTCGGCGCTGTCGTAGCCGTACGTCGCCGCCTCCACCTCCTCGTCGCTCACCTCGGGGAACGAGAACGCCGCGAACACAGCCTGGATCGCCCGTGCTCCGCGCTCCCTGACGGCCACAACCTCGTCCTCGGAAACCGGTACGAGGCCGGCGTCGACCTGCCAGTCGCGCTGGATCGTCAGCCACTCGTCGAGGTCGTCGGCGTCGTAGTTGCCGCCGCCGAACATGTTGTCGTGGCGCGGCATCACCGAGTAGCCCGACGTGACGAAGTCGGTGCCGGGCAGGAGCTGCCCCATGAGCTTCGCCGTCTTGCGGAACTCCGAGTGCGAGGCGATCGCGTCGTTCCCCGAGGCGACCTCGAGGCCCAGCCAGGCGGCGAGGACGTTCTCCGCCAGGATCTCGCGGGTGCCCGCGGGGACGGAGAGCGCGAGCGCGACGCAGGAGATGGAGCCGTTCTGGACGCCCTGCGAGCCCGCGGCGCGGATGGCCGCGAGGCAGCGCGCCTCCAGGTAGAGCATGGAGCAGCCCTGCGCGTGGCCCATCAGCGCCTCCGAGCCGCCGCCCGACGTGAAGCGCACCTTGACGCCGCGGGAGGCGTACGCCGAGGCGAGGAGCGCCTTCGACCAGGGCGTGTCGTCGCCGTCCACGAAGACCGGCTCCGTGCCGTAGACGGAGAGCGTCTCCGCGTACGTGACGAGGCCCTGGATGGCGAGCTGGAGGTTCCGGCGCTCCTCGACGGCGCACTGCGTCATGACGCCGGGGCGGCCGGTCTGGGAGCCGACGAGGATCGCGAGCGCATTCAGGGGCGCGTAGCGGGAGACGCCGACGGTGGTCTCGATCTCGGCGAAGCCGCGGAGGGCCGCCTCGGCGGCGTCGGCGGCGAGGAGCGCCGGGTTCTCCTTCAGGTTCGTGACGTGCGACTGGTTCGCCGGTCGCCGCCGCGCCCGCAGCTTCTTCAGCGCGAACATCAGCTCGACCGGGTCGAGCCGGGAGACGATGCGGGCGAGCCGCGCCGGCGTGAGGCCGCGCGACAGGCGGACGAGCTCGTCGCGGGGGACGTCCACGTCGACGAGCTTGCGGGCGAGCTCGCGGTCGTCGATCGCCATCGCCTCCCGGGCGACGTCGAGGTCGAGGCCGTAGCGGACGACGAAGTGGTCGATGACGTCGAAGTCGGCCGCCGGCTTCCCGTCCATGGCGACGACGCGGCCGTCCTCGACCTCGAGCGCGGGCTCCGGGTCGTTGGGGCCGCTCATGGCCACCAGCCCGAGCTCGGCATAGGGGGCGATCAGCAGCTCCTTGCGGAGCGGCTTCTCGGCGCGGGACGCGAAGCGCTTAGAACGCACTTCGGGATGATGCATCGTCGCTGGGGTGTCCTGGGCGAGTGCGAGGCAAGGACGCAGGGAGCGCTCGTATTCGAGAATACGAGCGCGACTGAGGACGCCGCATCGCGCCGCCCAGGGCGGCCCAGCGGCACATGCCCTCATCCCGAAGGGCGTTCTTAGACCGCAGGGGCTCGCTCATCGCTCAGCGCCAGCAGGCCGCGCTCCGCGTAGACGGCGAGGGCCTCGCGGACGAAGGCGGCGGTCAGGGGCGCCGCGTGGTCGGCCTCGAGCCGTGCTGCCCAGGCCTCGAGCGCCGCCGCGGTCGAACGGCGCGGGCGCAGGGCGGTGTAGAGCTCGAGCAGAGTCTCGGAAGGGACGCCGGCGAGCTCGGCGGCGCGCTCAAGGTTGGCCGCCAGCTCGGGCCGGCCCGCGTCGCGGGCGACCGCCGCCTGCAGGCGCAGCGTCTCTGGCGTGGCGCGGAGATCCTCGCCGTCGAGCTCGCCGCTGCGAAGCGCGTCGAGCGTCAGCTCGCCCAGGCTGCGGCCTGCCGGCGTGGCGACCAGGTCGGGGCGGCGCGTCCCGAGCGGGTAGTCGCGAGAGCCGTCGAGCTCCATGGACGAATGGTAGTCCGGCGTGGCCGGAGAACGTCTATAACTGCGCCGTGGCTCCCGGCAACGTCTACGACTTCGAGGGTCGCGTCGCGCTCGTCACCGGCGGCGCCCAGGGGATCGGGGAGGCGACGACGGCGCGCCTCCGCACGGGTGGCGCGAAGGTGGCCGTCTTCGACCTGAACGCGGCGGAGGGGCAAGGCGACGTCGCGATCGCCGGGGACGTGACGAAGTCCGCCGACCTCGACGCCGCGGTCGAGCGGGTCGTCTCCGAGCTCGGGCGCCTCGATGTCCTCGTCTGCTGCGCCGGCGTCAGCGGCGACTCGCTGCGAACGGTCGACGTGCCGGACGAGGAGTGGAGCCGCGTCCTGGCCATCAACGCGAGCGGCGTCTTCTACGCCAACCGCGCCGCGATCCGGGCGATGGAGCCGAACGGCTACGGGCGCATCGTCAACGTCGCCTCGATCGCCGGCAAGGAGGGGAACCCGATGGCGACGGCCTACTCGGCGTCGAAGGCGGCCGTGATCGCGATGACGAAGGCGATCGGCAAGGACGTTGCCGGCACCGGGATCCTCGTCAACTGCATCGCGCCGGCGGTCATCCAGACGCCGATGCTCGGCGACATGACGCAGGAGCACGTGGACTACATGGTCGCCCGCATCCCGCTCGGACGCATGGGCAAGCCGGAGGAGGTGGCCGCCCTGATCGCGTTCCTGGCGAGCGAGGAGCTTTCGTTCGCCACCGGCGCGTGCTTCGACCTCTCGGGCGGGCGCGCCGTCTACTGATGGCTCGTGTGGTCACCTTCGGGGAGGCGATGCTCCGGCTGTCGCCTCCCGGCCGGTCGCGGCTCGAGCAGGCGCGGACGCTCGAGGTCTGGCCCGCCGGCGCTGAGCTGAACGTCGCGGTCGGGCTCGCCAAGCTCGGCCTCGACGTCGCCTGGGTCTCGCGGCTGCCGCGGAACCCGCTCGGGGAGATCGTCCTCGCCCACGCGCGCTCGTTCGGCATCGACGTCGCGGGCGTGCTCCGCGCCGACGACGAACGGCTCGGGCTCTACTTCGTCGAGATCTCGGAGCCGCCGCTCGCCAGCCGCGCCCTCTACGACCGCGCCGCCTCGGCCTTCGCGCGGCTCGACCCGGAGGAGCTCGACTGGCCGGCGCTGCTCGCCGGTGCCGACGCCTTCCACGTCACGGGCATCACCTCCGCCCTTTCAGACGCGTGCGCCCGCGCCGCCTCGGACGCGCTTCGGGCCGCCCGGGCCGCCGGGGCGGCGACCTCGTACGACCTCAACCTGCGCACCCGCCTGGCGCCGCCGGAACGCTGGCGCGAGCGCCTGGAGGCCGACGCCGCGGCCGTCGACACGCTCGTCTGCTCCGTCGAGGACGCCGCGGCGGTGCTCGGGCTCGAGGGCGAGCCGGCGGAAGTGGCCGCCGACGCGCGCGACCTGATCGGCAT
>DASPGT010000134.1:0-20750 GCA_035620475.1 Gaiellaceae bacterium
CGCGAGCGGGCCGACGGGCTCGCCGCCCGCGCGGGCGACCGCAGGGCGGCATGGAGGCTCCTCGCGCGGCGCGGGTTCGCGCCGGAGACGGTGGAGGATGTCGTGGGCGTGCTGGACGCTGACGGCTGACGCCGGTTACCATAGCGTTACTTCGCACATGAATTGCCTGCATCGGAACGGCTTTTCGCCGAATCGGAACCACAACTCCACGATCATGACTCCACAGCGCCGAACGGCCCGCAGCACCCGCGTGGGAGGGAGACCCCGAGCGGAGCGCTAGTCCGCTTCGGGGCGTGCCTGCGGGCCGCCGATTCACCGAAACCGCCGTTCCTACGGGCTCGACCACGTAGGAGCGAGCAATGGCAACTTCCATCGGCCTCCTGATCGTCGGGATCGTCCTCGGCGCGCTCGCCGGCGGTCTCCTCGGGACGCGGATGCTTCTGACGCGCCGCGCGGCCGCGGCGGAAGCAGAGCGCGAGCGTGCCACGGCCGACGCGGTGCGCGCCGCCGAGGCGATCCGCCGCGAGGCCCAGGTCGAGGCGCGGGAGCAGGCTCTGAAGCTCCGCGCCGACGTCGAGAACGAGCTCCGCGAGAAGCGGTCCGAGATCGCCAAGATCGAGGAGCGCGTGATCACGAAGGAGGAGGAGATCGACCGCAAGCTCACGGAGATGGAGCGCCGCGAGCAGGGGCTCCTCGACCGGGAGGCGCACCTCAAGCAGCTCCAGGAGGAGACGAAGGCGGCGAAGGAGGCGGAGCTCCGCGAGCTCGAGCGCGTGTCGAGCCTGACCGTCGAGGAGGCCAAGAAGGTCGTCCTCGACCGCTCGGAGGAGCTCGTCCGCCACGAGCTTGCGCGGATGGTGCGCCAGGCCGAGGAGGAGGCGCGCACCGACGCCAAGCGCCGGGCGCGGAACCTCGTGGCGGACGCGCTCCAGCGCGTGGCCGCCAGCCACGCCGCCGAGACGACCGTCTCGATCGTCGAGCTGCCCTCCGACGACATGAAGGGGCGCATCATCGGCCGGGAAGGCCGCAACATCCGCGCCCTGGAGAACCTGACCGGCGTCGACTTCATCATCGACGACACGCCGCAGGCGGTCGTGCTCTCGTCGTTCGACGGCGTCCGCCGCGAGGTGGCCAAGCTGACGCTGGCGAAGCTCGTCGAGGACGGCCGCATCCACCCGTCCCGCATCGAGGAGATGTACTACCGCTCGAAGGCCGAGATCGAGGATCACATTCGGCAGGCCGGCGAGCAGGCCGTCTTCGAGGCGAACTGCGGGAAGATGCACGAGGAGCTCGTGAAGCTCCTCGGCCGGCTCCGCTACCGGACGAGCTACGGCCAGAACATCCTCCGCCACTCCCTCGAGTGCGCCCACCTCGCCGGCGTCATGGCCTCGGAGCTGGGAGCCAGCGTGAAGACCGCCAAGCGGGCGGCCCTCCTGCACGACGTCGGGAAGGCGATGACCCACGAGATGGAGGGCTCGCACGCGGTCATCTCGGCGCAGATGGCGAAGCGCTACGGCGAGTCGCAGCACGTCGTCCACGCCGTCGAGGCGCACCACTACGAGGTGCAGCCGCAGACCGTCGAGGCAGTGCTCGTCATCGCCGCCGACGCGATCTCCGCCTCGAGGCCGGGGGCGCGCGGCGAGAGCCTCGAGCACTACATCAAGCGGCTCGAGTCGCTGGAGAAGATCGCGGCCGAGAAGAAGGGCGTCGAGCGGGTCTACGCGCTCCAGGCCGGGCGCGAGATCCGCGTCATGGTGAAGCCGACCGACATCGACGACGACGCGGCCGTCCTCCTCTCGCACGAGATCGCCCGCGAGATCGAGGACCAGCTCGAGTACCCCGGCCAGATCAAGGTCACGGTCATCCGCGAGAGCCGCGCCGTCGAGTTCGCCAAGTAGGCGGCTCGACGGCGCGGCCTCGCTAGCTCAGTCCAGCGTGAAGCGGGCGACCTGCGGCTCGTGGTCGCTCGCCTGGTCGGCGACCTCCGAGTTGACGTGGACGACGTCGTACGAGACGAGGCTCCGGTACAGCCGCTTGCTCGCCAGGATGTGGTCGAGCACCTGCGAGTTGCCCTCGAACACGTACGTGTACCGCTCCGGCTTCCTCAGGGTGAGCACGAGGTTCTCGAGGACGCCGCCCTGCAGGATCGACATCGTCTCCGAGAACTCGAAGTCGTTGAAGTCGCCGAGCGGCAGGACGAGCGCCCGCGCGTCGACCGCGAGGACCGAGTCCACGAAGTCGTTGAGCACCTGCGCCTGCGCGTGCCGCTGAACCTCCGAGATCCGGGTCTGCGGCTGGAACCGTCCGAACAGCGGGTCGTCCCCGCCCTTCGAGGCGAAGTGGTTGGCGATCGCGATGATCGTCCTCCCGCGCCAGCGGAACTCCCCGGCGAGCGGCTTGCGGCTGTCGAGCCACGCCGCGTTCGTCGGGTCGACCCGGCCGGGGCTCAGGGTGAGCTCCACGCCGCCCGGCCCCGCGACCGCTCCGGTGGCCGCGGTGGCGGTGCCGCCGGGCCGGTCGACGAACTCGAGGCCCCGGTCGGTCCGGAAGATGAACCCGACCCGGATGTTCCCTCCCGGCTGGCCGCCGTCCTCGTTGTTGACCGGATCGATCTGCCGGTACTCGTATGCGGGCCCGCCCGCAGCGGAGATCGCGGCGACGAGCAGGTCGAGCGTCGGCCCGCCGGCGACCGTCCCGTCGTTCACCGGCCCGTTCGCATCCTGGATCTCCTCGAGGGCGACCAGGTCGGGCGAGAGCAGGTGGTTGACGATGAGGTCGGCGAGCTCGGCGAACTGGGCGGGGCCGTCGCCCGGGTCGAGGTTCTCGACGTTGAAGGTCGCAACGGCGAGCTCGTCGCTCCGGGCCGGCTTGGCGACCTCGCGATCGAGCCGGTCGGTGACGACCTCGACCGGCTCCGACAGGTCGAGCTTGAAGTTGCCGAAGCTGTAGTCGAGGATGCCGATCACCGGCGACTTGAAGCGGTCGCCGACGTCCACGGCGGGAACGGGCATCAGCCGGTCGTCGAGGTGGATCCGCTCGGGGTTGAAGTCGTCGGGCCTGATGACGAGCCCGCCGCGGTTCGTCTGGACGCTCGCCCGGTCGCCCCCGTCGCCGACGATGGGAATCTCGCCGAACGCGTTCGTCGGGCCGACCGCCCGAGCGTCGTTGACGCGAACGCGCATCGACTCGAAGCTCTCGTAGAAGTCGAGGCCGTCCTCGTCCGGGTCGAAGACGCCGCTCGTCTCCGCGTCGCCGGTCGAGTCGTTGTCGATGATCTCGCCCGGCGGGACGCGCCCGCCCCTGCCGATCACGCTCGGGCCGGGGAGAGCACTCCCGCTCGAGACGATCTCGACGACGGGCGAGACGAGCTCCGTCGTGGTCAGGTTCGCGGAGGCGATCCCGCCCGGCCGGAACTCGGTCACGAAGCCGTCGACGAGGACGGCGTCGCCGACCGACGCGGTGGGCGCCGAGCCGGTGAAGACGAACAGGCCTTCCGACGTGGCCGGATCGCCGTCGGCGCTCGGATCCTCGAAGAAGAAGCCGTTCGAGACGAGGGCGGTGACGACGCCGAAGACGTCAGAGGCCGCCTCGCCCTCGAGCGGCGAGCGGTGCGCGGCCCCCTGGATCTCGTGGATCCGCCGCACGGGCCCGACGGTGGTGAACGACCACGCGAAGTTCGCGGCCATCGAGTCGGGCGGGTCGTCGGCGTCCTGGTCGGAGACCTGGGCGGCGAGGATCGTGGTCGTGCACGTCTCGCCGGCGGCGAAGTCGACGTCGGGGTTCAGCATGAAGGTCGTCGGCCCGCCGCTGGCGGTCGCCGTGTGGGCGCCGCTGACCGCGCAGGAGATCGAGAACCAGGCGCCCGCGACGTTCACGGGCTCGCTGAAGGTCACCGAGATGTCCGCGGAGGTCGCGACGCCGGTCGCGCCCGCGGAGGGCGTGGTTGCCGCGACGGACGGAGCGGCGTCGCCCACGACGGTGGAGTGCGCGCCGAGACCGGTGAAGTCGTCGGTCGCGAACCCGTCCCATTCGACCGACGGGTCGAAGGCGTCGACGGCGTTCGTGTCTCCCGCCTCGATCGAGGCCTTGCGGCGGAGCGTGTTGTCGGCCGTGCTCGTCAGGCCGGTGCCCCATTCGGTGCCCGGGTCGACGCCGAGCTGGCCGATGACGTCGACGATCGCGCCTCCCTTGAGCAGCACCACGACGTCGTCCCCGTTGAACCACCCGGCTCCGTTCGTCTGGTCGGCCTGCGCGAGGATGGCGGGCCCGGCCGCGCTCTGCGCGAGCACGTAGACGTCACCCGACGCGACCGTTCCCGTGAGCGGGATCGTGAGCGCGCACGCCGGGTTGCCGTTGAAGCACATCTGCACCGAGTACGAGCCGGTTGCCAGGTTCACGGACGCACCGGTGCCGTTGTAGATCTCCAGGGCCTTGTTGTTGCTCGTCCCCTCGATGTACTCGGAGAAGAAGAGCTCCGTCGGGGCCGCCCGCGCGCTCCCGAGCGCGAAGACGAGCGGCAGGACGACGGCAGCAACGAGCAGGGCGGGAAGCAGACGCCCCCGCGACTTCGACGAGCTGGTCATATGAAACCCCCAGGGCTGAGTCGGACTCGCACGATCGTAAACCCCCTGGCCAAGGGGGACAAGGCCGCTTTACGAGGCCGCTACATTGTCCCCGTGCGCCGCTACCACGTGACCACCTTCGGATGCCAGATGAACGCCCACGACTCCGAGCGGATCAAGGGCCTGCTCGAGTCGGCCGGCCTGGGCGAGGCCCTCTCCCAGGAGGAGGCCGACGTCATCGTCTTCAACACCTGCACGGTGCGCGAGAAGCCCGACCAGCGCTTCGCCGCGCACCTCGCGCAGGCGGCCGCGCTGAAGAAGGCCGACCCCGACCGCGTCATCGCCGTGGGCGGCTGCTACGCCGAGGCGCAGCGCGAGCGGATCTTCGACCTCTACCCGTACGTGGACGTCGCCTTCGGCCCGGGCTCGATCCCGCACCTGGCCGACTGGCTGGGCGCCGGGGGCGTCGGCGTCGGGCGGGGGAGCTTCGCCGAGTGGGGCCACTTCGCCGGCGACCTGCCCGCGCGCCGCGAGCGCGCGTTCCAGGCCTGGGTGCAGATCTCGATGGGCTGCAACTCCGTCTGCTCGTACTGCATCGTCCCCGCCGTCCGCGGCAAGGAGCAGAGCCGCCGGCCGGGCGACATCGTCGCCGAGGTGACCGGCCTCGCCGCCGACGGCGTCCGCGAGGTGACGCTCCTCGGCCAGAACGTCAACTCGTGGGGGCGGGACCTGCTCCCCGACGTCCGCACGGAGTTCGGGGAGCTCCTGCGCGCGGTCGACGCCGTTGACGGCATCGAGCGGATCCGCTTCACCAGCCCGCACCCGAAGGACTTCCGCGAGCCCGTGATCGCGGCGATGGCCGAGTGCGAGGCGGTCTGCGAGCACACGCACCTGCCGCTCCAGTCGGGCTCGACGCGCGTGCTGAAGCGGATGCGGCGGACGTACGGCCGCGAGCGCTACCTCGCCCTGGTCGACCGGCTCCGCGACGCGATCCCCGACCTCGCGCTCACGACGGACGTCATCGTCGGCTTCCCGGGCGAGACGGAGGGCGACTTCGCCGAGACGCTCGAGGTCGTGGAGGAGGTGCGCTACGACGGCGCCTTCACGTTCGTCTACAGCCCCCGGCACGGCACCGAGGCGGCGACGATGCCGGACCAGATCCCGGAGGAGGTCAAGCGGGAGCGCATCGAGCGCCTGATCGATCTCGTCCAGCGCATCGCGCGCGAGCGCAACGAGGAGCGCGTCGGCGGCGTGGAGGAGGTCCTCGTCGAGGGCCCGAGCCGCACCGATCCCGCGCTCCTGCGCGGCCGAACGCGCCGCAACACGACGGTGAACTTCCGCGGCGAAGCGGCGCCCGGCGAGCTCGTCACGGTGCGGATCGAGGCAGCCACGTCGACGACCCTGGCGGGCGCGGCGGCGCCGCAGCTCGTCGACACGCATTCGTGACGGTCCGCGCGCCACGGGTGCGTTTCTCGCCACTACGCTCGCAGCGGAGGGAGGCCCGCGGCCGGCCCCCTCGCCGGAATGGACGCTGACCCTTCCGGACGCGGCTCGAGCGGCCTCGTCCTGGCGATCTTCGGGCCGACCGCCTCGGGCAAGAGCGCGGTCGCGGAGGCGCTGGCGGAGCGCATCTCCGCCGAGATCGTGTCCGCCGACGCGATGCAGGTCTACCGGGGGCTGCCGATCCTGACGAACCAGCCCGAGCGGCCGACGCGGCTCGTGGCGATCTGGCCGCTCGACCACGAGGGCTCCGTGGGCGAGTACCAGGCGCTCGCGCATGCCGCGATCGACGAGATCCTCGCCGCCGGCCGGACGCCGATCGTCGCAGGCGGCACCGGGCTCTACCTACGCGCGGCCCTCGCCGAGCTCGACCTGCCGCCGGCGCCGCCGCCCGGAGCGCGCGAGCGCTGGGAGCGGTTCTACGACGAGGCAGGAGCCGGGGCGGCGCACGCCGCGCTGGCCGAGCGCGATCGGGCGGCTGCGGCCGTCGTGCACCCGAACGACCGCCGTCGTGTGGTGCGAGCGCTCGAGCTGGCGGAGGCCGGCGTCTCCCTCGCGCCGGCAGCGAGCCGGCTCTGGTCGGAGGACACGCGCCGTCCCGCGCTGATCGCCGGCCTCGACGTGCCGGCCGAGACTCTCGACCGCCGAATCGCCCGGCGGGCCCGCGAGATGGTCGAGCGGGGCGTGGTGGAGGAGGTCGCCGCGGCGGTCGGGCAGCCCCTCTCCTCGACGGCGCGCAAGGTCATCGGCCTCGACGAGTTCTCGACGCTCCCCGCCGAGGAGGCCGTCGAGGCCGTCGCGCTCAGGACCCGGCAGTACGCGGCCTACCAGCGCAAGTGGCTCCGGCGGATCCCGGGCGTTGTTAGCGTTCGCGCGGATCGTCCTCCGGACGCGGTCGCCGATGAGATTCTCGAAGTGGCACGGGCTCGGCAACGACTACCTGCTCGTCGAGCGGGCTGACGCCGGCTTCCCGCTCGCTCCGGCGCTCGTCCGCCGGCTCTGCGACTACCACCTGGGCATCGGCTCCGACGGGATCCTCGAGGTGCTGAGCGCCGACGGCCCGCGCGCCGAGATCGTCATCTGGAACCCGGACGGCTCGACGGCGGAGCTCTCCGGCAACGGCACCCGCATCGCCGCCCGCTGGCTCGCGCGCGCGACCGGGGCCGACGAGGTCGTCGTCGCGGTCGGCCCGCGGGAGGTCGTCGCCCGCATGCGCGGCGGGCTCATGGTCGAGACCGAGATGGGCAAGGTGGAGGTGGGAGCGCCCGAGACGCTCGCCGTGAACGGCGCCGAGCTCGAGTTCACGCCCGTGTCCGTGGGGAACCCGCACGCTGTCATCCGGCGCGAGCCCGATCGCGCCGACCTGCTCCGCCTGGGTCCGCTCGTCGAGCGCCACGAGCGCTTCCCAGCGCGCACGAACGTCCAGCTCGTCCGCGTGGACTCGCGCAGCGAGGCGACCGTCGGCGTCTGGGAGCGCGGGGCGGGGGAGACGCTCTCCTCCGGCACGAGCGCGGTCGCGGTCGCCGGCGCCGCCGTCGTCAACGGCTGGGCCGACAGCCCCGTGACCGTCCACCTCGCGGGCGGCGACATGCGCGTCGAGCTCGACGCCGACTTCAACGCGCGCCTCACGGGGGCTGCGCAGGAGATCTGCACCGGCGAGGTGTCGCCGGAGCTGCTCGCGGACGTGGGGGAGACATGAGGTTCGCGCGGCGGCTCGACCAGGTCCCGCCGTACCTCTTCGCCGAGATCGAGCGGCGGATCGAGGCGATGCGGGCCGACGGCGTCGACGTCATCTCGCTCGGCATCGGCGACCCCGACCTGGCGACGCCGCCGGCCGTGGTCGAGGCGATGCAGCGCGCCGTCGAGCGGCCCGAGACCCACCGGTACCCGTCGAACCGCGGCCTGCGCGCCTTCCGGGAGGCCGTCTCGGGGTTCTACGCCGACCGCTTCGGGGTCGCGGTCGACCCGGAGACCGAGGTGATCCCCGTCCTCGGCGGCAAGGAGGCGGTCGCCCACGTCGCGCTCGCCTGCCTCGACCCCGGCGACGTGGCGCTCGCCCCGGATCCCGGCTACCCGCCGTACACCTCCGGGCCGATCTTCGCGGGCGCCGACGTCCACTACCTGCCGCTCCGGGAGGAGAACGCGTTCATGCCCGACCTCGACGCGATCCTCCCCGAGACGGCCTCCCGCGCGAACCTGCTCTCCTTCAACTACCCCAACAACCCGACCGGCGCCGTCGTCGCGGACGGGTTCTTCGAGCGCGCCGTCGCCTTCGCGCGGGAGCACGACCTCGTGGCGATCCACGACTCCGCCTACACCGAGATCGCCTTCGACGGCTACCGCCCGCCGAGCTTCCTGGCCACGGCCGGGGCAATGGACAACGGGGCGGAGATCTTCTCGCTCTCCAAGGGCTGGAACATGACCGGCTGGCGCATCGGCTGGATCGCCGGCAACGCCGAGGTCGTCGAGCGCTACCGGCAGCTCAAGACGAATCTCGACTCGGGGATGTTCGACGCCCTCCAGCTCGCCGGGGCGGCCGCCCTCACGGAGGCACGGGACTTCCCCCGGGAGATGTCGGAGATCTACCGGCGCCGGCGCGACCTCATGATCGCCGCGTTGCGGGAGAGCGGGATCGACGCGGAACCGCCCCGGGCGACGCCGTACCTCTGGATCCGGGTGCCCGAGGGTCACGACTCCGCGAGCTTCACCGAGCTCGTGCTCGACCGGGCGGCGGTCATCGTCTCGCCCGGCCCGTCCTTCGGCCCCTCGGGCGAGGGCTACGTCCGCATCTCGCTGACGGTGCCCGACGAGCGGCTCGAGGAGGCGGCGGGCAGGATCGCGTCTTCGCTCCACGTCGAATCCCGGGCATAATCGCCGGGTGACTCACCACCAGCCGGACCCCGCGCCCGGAGCGGAGCCCGAGCGCGGATTCGTCGTTGCCGTGCTGGCGCCTGGAGTGGACGAGGAGGAGGAGCTCGGCGAGCTGCGCGAGCTGCTGCGCACGGCCGGCGTCATGCCGGCCGGCGAGCTCGTCCAGCGGCGGCCTGCGCCCGACCCGCGCACCTACGTCGGCAAGGGGAAGCTCGAGGAGCTGAAGCGCCTCGTCGCCGACGCGGAGGCCGAATCGTTGATCGTCGACGACGAGCTCGATCCCGGCCAGCAGCGCCGCCTCGAGGACGCGCTGAGCGCGCGCGTCGTCGACCGCACGCAGCTCATCCTCGACATCTTCGCCCAGCACGCTCGCAGCGCCGAGGGCAAGCTCCAGGTCGAGCTCGCGCAGCTCGAGTACAACCTGCCCCGCATGCGCGGCCTGTGGAAGCACCTCGAGCGGCTCGGCGGCGGCATCGGCACGCGCGGCCCCGGCGAGTCGCAGCTCGAGACCGACCGGCGCCTCGCGCGCCGCCGTGTCGGCGTCCTCAAGCGCCGGCTCCGCGAGCTCGAGCAGCGCCGCGCCGTTCAGCGGAAGGCCCGCGAGCGCACGGCCGCTCCGGTCGTGGCCCTGGCCGGCTACACGAACGCCGGCAAGTCGACGCTCCTGAACGCGCTCACGGACGCCGACGTCTCCGTCGACGACCGGCTCTTCGAGACGCTCGACCCGACGACCCGCGGCTTCGAGCACGACGGGCGCCGCTACCTCGTGACCGACACGGTGGGCTTCATCAGGCGACTGCCGCACCAGCTCGTCGAGGGCTTCGCGGCGACGCTCGAGGAGACACTGCTCGCCGACCTCGTCCTCCACGTCGCCGACGCGTCGCTGCCCGACGACCGGCTGGAGGAGACGATCGCGGCGGTGGAGTCGGTGCTCGCCGGGATCGGGGCGGACGAGCTGCCCGTCGAGCTGGTCCTCAACAAGGTCGACCTCGTCGACCCGCTGCGCCGGCGGCGGCTCGCCAACAGTTTCCCGGGCGCCCTGCAGATCTCGGCGCGCGACGGGGAGGGCCTTGCCGAGCTGCGCGCGCGGATCGCCGAGCGCTTCGCCGACCGCTTCCGCCCGGTGCGGCTGCTCGTCCCATACGAGGACGGCCGCGTCCTCAAGGAACTCTACGACCTGGGCGCGCCGATCGAGGAGCGCGCCGACCGCGCGGACGGCGTGCTCATCCGGGCACGCCTGCCCGAGCGCGAGCTGGCGCGCTACGCGCCGTACCTGATCGCCGGCGAGGACGAGCCGGCCGCCGAGGCGCACGAGGCGTGATCGAGCTCCCGATCGTGCGGCTGCGCGAGGACGCCCGGATCCCCGAGCGTGCGTATGCCGGCGATGCCGGGCTCGACCTCTCGACCTGCGAGCCGCTTCGCCTCGAGCCCGGTGAGCGGGCCGTGGTTCCCACCGGCCTCGCCGTCGCCATCCCGGAGGGCTTCGCCGGCTTCGTCCAGCCCCGGTCGGGCCTGGCGGCCCGGCACGGCATCGCCGTCGTCAACTCGCCGGGGCTGATCGACTCCGGCTACCGGGGCGAGATCCGCGTCGTCCTCCTCAACACCGACCGGGAGCACGTCTTCGCCGTCGAGGCGGGCGAGCGCATCGCGCAGCTCGTCGTGCTGCCCGTCCCCGAGCTCGAGGTCGTGGAGCTCGACGAGCTGCCCGCGACCGAGCGCGGCGTTCGCGGCTTCGGCTCCTCCCGCACCTGACATGGAGCCGCGCATCCGCGTGTCCGCGATCCTGCGGCGGGAGAACCGGGTGCTGCTCGTCCGGCACGAGAAGAAGGGCCGCGAGTACTGGCTCCTGCCGGGCGGCGGCGTGGCCGTGGGGGAGACGCTCGTCGATGCCCTGCGGCGGGAGCTGGCCGAGGAGCTCGGCCTCGACGAGGAACTGCCGCTCGAGGGCCCGGTCGCGCTGGCCGACTCGATCTCCCCGCCGGGGTGGCCGCCGAAGCACGTCGTGCACATCGTCTTCGCTGCGAGTCTCGGCGACCGCTCGCTGGAGCGGGTGACCTCGTCGGACGCCGCCGTGCGCAACCAGCGCCTCTTCGACGTCGAGGAGCTGCCCGGGCTGGCGCTCCACCCGCCGATCCAGCGCTTCCTCTCCCGCTGGCAGCCCGGCGACCCGACGGTCTATCTCGGCTCGCTCTGGGCACCGTGACGGCACGGTCCGCCCGGGAGCCGCGCGCCCCTCTCCGGTAGGACCCCCGGAAGGGGGTCCCAGGTCGAGCCGGGGCGGGCGGAGCGTGCCCGCGAGGCCCCTCCGGCCGCTTCGCGCGCCTCGTCACCCGAACGAGGGAGATCCGCTGCGCTCACTCGAACAGGGGAGGCTCGACCGGGGGTTCGTCCCTAGCGTCGGGTGTGGGAATTGGTCTGCGGCCCGCGCCCTGCGCGGAGAAGGGAAGAGAGAGGAATATGCGGCTCAACGGCTCGTCGAAGGGGGAGACCCGCTCGAGCGCCCTCTGGGGGAAGCCCTCAAAGGGGGAGACCCGCTCGAGCGCTCTGTGGGGTAAGGGCGGTCGCGGCGTCGCGCTTCTGCTGCTCGTCGCCGTCGTCCTGGGTGCGCCCATGGCGGCCGGTGCCGGGAGGTCCTCCAACGCACACGACATGCGCATCCGGGCGTATCTCTCGCCGGGCCTGCTGGATCAGGTCCAGGCGAGCCCGAACGCCATGTACAACGTCATCGTCCAGGGCTCTCGCGGCGAGACCTCCGCCGAGGTCGCCGCCGACGTGACGTCCGCCCGCAAGGCCGATCCCGGCCGTGGCGTCGGACTCCGCAAGCGCTTCCGTGCCGTGAGCGGCGTGGCGGCGCAGCTGACCGGCCGCCAGATCCTCCGGCTGGCCCGGCGCCCCGACGTCCGCGCGATCACGGCCGACGCACCGGTGCAGCTGGCCGGCTACACGAGCTCGCAGCGATGGCCGTACGTCGCGGGCTTCCACGGCGTCTGGAACCAGCCTGCGGCCCTCAACGCTCCGGCGATCGCGATCGTCGACTCCGGGATCCAGGCCAGCCGGTCCGACTTCGGCGGGCGCGTGGTCGCGCAGGTCAACCTGTCGTCGCTCCAGGCGAACTCCTCCGGCGACGGCCGCGGCCACGGAACCTTCGTGGCGGCCATCGCCGCGGGCGAGAAGTACTACCGCGCGGGCGGCTCGCCCGAGTCGAAGATCGTCTCCATCGACGTGATGGACGACAACGGCATGGCGATGACGCGCGACGTGATCGCCGCCGCCGACTGGATCCTCGCCAACAAGAGCACCTACAACATCCGCGTCGCCAACTTCTCGCTCCACAGCTCCACGCCCGCGAGCGTCTTCTTCGACCCGCTCGACCGGGCCGTCGAGAAGCTCTGGCTGAACGGCGTCGTGGTCGTGGCCGCGGCGGGCAACTACGGGACGGACGGCTCGGCCTCCGGCGTCCACTTCGCCCCGGGCAACGATCCGTTCGTGATCACGGTCGGCGCGGCCGACGTCAACCACTCCTGGCGGACGAGCGACGACTTCGCGGCTCCGTGGTCTGCCTGGGGCTACACGCTCGACGGCTTCTCGAAGCCCGAGATCGGCGCCCCCGGCCGCTACATGGTCGCGGCCGTGCCCAGCTCCTCGACGCTCGTCTCGGAGCGGCCCGCCAACGTGAAGCCCTACAGCACCATGGAGCTCTCCGGGACGTCGTTCGCGGCCCCGGTCGTGGCCGCGGCGGCCGCCCAGGTGCTGGCCAGGCATCCCGAGTGGACGCCGGACCAGGTCAAGGGCGCGCTGATGGTGTCGGCCAAGGACACGCCGGCCGCCGCCCTCGGCTCCCTCGGCGTCGGCATGGTCGACGCGACCAGGGCTGCTGCGGTGGTCGCACCGCCGAACCCGAACGCTGCGCTGCACCAGTTCGTCGTCCCCGCGGGCGACGGGAGCGGCCCGATGTTCGACGCGGCCAGCTGGGCGAACGTCGCTCAGAGCGACGCCTCCTGGGCCTCCGCGTCCTGGGCGTCGGCCTCCTGGGCCTCCGCGTCCTGGGCGAACGCCTCGTGGGCCTCGGCCTCGTGGGCCAGCGCCTCCTGGGCCTCGGCGTCCTGGGCGTCGGCCTCCTGGGCCTCCGCGTCCTGGGCGAACGCCTCGTGGGCCTCGGCCTCATGGGCGTCGGCCTCCTACGCCGACAACGCCGACGGCGAGCTCAGCCCCGAGGGCGAGTACTTGAGCGACGACGAGATCCTCGAGCTCGGAATCGGCGGATAGCCGACCCGTTCCGAACGCTAGCCCCGGGCCGGTCGAGGCCCGGGGCACCCCTTTCCGGGTGAACCCTGCGGGCGTCCCTCGAACGGGGGACGCCCGGGGCTTCGTGCGGGCCTACGTTCAGGCCATGGCTCTGCGGCCGTACCGCGCCTACGCGTGGGCGTGCGCCCTTCCCGACCTGACTCGAGGGTCGTGAGCGCGGTCCCGGGCGAGCTCGCGGGCGACCGCCCTCCGTCGGGCCCCGGCCGGGAGGAGGCATCGGCGCTCCAGCCGGGGGCCAAGGCGTTCCTCTACGGCATCGGCGCGCTCGCGGTCGCCGCGGCGGCGGTGCCGTTCGCCCATCTCTCGCTCCAGACCGACGGATGGCTCACGTTCGCCGTTCTCGCCACCTGCGCAGCGGTCGCACAGCTCTTCGTCGTCATCACCCCGCGGGACCAGAGCTACCACACGACGCTCGTCTTCCTCATCCCCGGGGTGCTGCTCCTGCCCCCCGAGCTGATCGCGCTCCTCTGCGTCGTCTACGGGATCCCCGAGTGGCTGAAGATCCGCTACGCCTGGTACATCCAGGCGTTCAACATCGCCAACCACACGCTGAACGGCCTGGCGGCGTGGGGGGCGGTGGAGCTCGTGCGCAGCGCCGCCCTCGGCCCCGAGCTCGAGTTCGCGCTGTCGGGGCTCGTGGCCGCGGTCGTCTTCGTCTCGCTGAACCACGTCCTCCTCGCCACGATGCTCCACCTCGCGCGCGGGCACTCGCTGCGCGGCACGGGCCTCTTCTCGGCGGAGAGCCTCTCGACCGACTTCGTGCTGGCGCTCCTCGGCGTCGCCTTCGCGGGCCTGTGGGACTGGAACCCGCTTCTCCTGCCGATGGCGGTCGCCCCGCTCCTCCTCATCCACCGCTCGCTCAGCATCCCCGCGCTCCAGCAGGAGGCCCGGCTCGACGCGAAGACGGGCCTCTTCAACGCGCGCTACTTCACCGGAGCCCTCCGCGAGGAGCTCGAGCGCTCGCAGCGCTCGGGGGACCCGCTGTCGGTCGTCATGGCCGACCTCGACCTCCTGCGGGAGATCAACAACGCCTACGGCCACCTCGCCGGCGACGCCGTGCTCCGCGGGATCGCCGGCGTCTTCCTCCAGCAGCTCCGCCAGACCGACGTGCCGGCGCGCTTCGGGGGCGAGGAGTTCGCCATCCTCCTGCCCGGGACGACGCCGCAGGAGGCCTTCGAGATCGCCGAGCGGATCCGGCGTGCGGTCGCCGAGGAGCGCTTCGAGGTCGAGACGTCGAGCGAGCCGATCCGGGCGACGGTCTCCTTCGGCGTCGCGGGGTGCCCCGGCGACGGGTCCGACGCGAACGAGCTGATCCACCAGGCCGACCTCGCCGTCTACCGCGCCAAGCTCCAGGGCCGTAACCGCGTCCTCCGGGCGGACTCCGAGCCGGTCCTCCTCCCGCCGGAGCGCTCGCTGCGCCTGGCGGCCGTACCGGACGAGACCGTGTACTCGCGGGCCCCCGCCACGGCCGACGCGGCCGTCGTCCTCCCCGAGCTGCCCGCGGCGCCGGCCGCAGGCGGGGAGCAGGCCCACCAGCGGCCCCACAGCCGGGCCGGCCCGCGCTTCGTCTCGCTCTCACGCAGCCTGGCGGCGCTCGTCGTCGCGGTGAGCGTCGGCGGCATCGCAGCCGGCCTGCTCGGCTTCGCGCTGGGGCGCACGACGGACGTCGTGGGCCTGCTCGCGATCATTGCGCTCGTGGCCGGCGGCCAGGCGCTCGCGCTCGAGCTGGACGGCGGCTCGATCTCGGTCAGCGCCGTCGGCGCGCTCGCCGGCGCCGCGGTCGCCGGGCCCAAGGCCGCGCTCCCGCTCGCCCTGGCGATCGCCGCGGTCGAGTGGAGCTCGCGGCGGACGCCCGCGTACCAGCTCCTCTTCAACATCGGCGCGCTGTCCTTCGCGAGCCTCGCGGCGGCGGCCGTCTTCAGCCTGGGCGGCTCGACCGGCTTCGAGATGCTCGTGACCGCCGCGGCCAGCCTCGTCGCCGGCGGGGTCTACTTCGTCGTCAACACGGGGCTCCTGAGCGGGGCGATGGCGCTCGAGGGCCACGACAGCTGGCGCCGTGTGTGGACGGAGCGGTTCTCCTGGCTCCTGCCGCACTACGTCGCCTTCGGCGCGGTCGGCGGCGCGATCGCGCTCGCCTACGGGGCCATCGGGCTCTACGGGCTCGCCGTCTTCGTCCTGCCGCTCCTGCTCATGCGGAAGACCATGGCCGCCTACCTCGGACACACCGAGCGGTCGACGAAGAAGCTCCGGGAGGCCGCCGAGACGATCCGCAGCCAGAACGTCTCGCTCGAGCAGGCCAACCGGCTCCTGAAGGAGCGCTCGACGGCCGCGATGGAGAGCCTGTCGGCGACCGTGGACGCCCGCGACGCCTACACGGCCGGCCACTCGCGCCGCGTCCAGCAGCTGGCGCTCGCAATCGGCAGGGAGCTCGCTCTCTCCCAGGCCGAGCTCGACCTCCTCGGGCACGCCGCGCTCTTCCACGACATCGGCAAGCTGGCGATCCCGGACGCGGTGCTCCTGAAGCCCGCCGCGCTCTCGGCCGACGAGTGGGCGCTCATGCAGCGGCACGCCGAGGAGGGGGCGCGCATCATCGACCGGCTCGGCTTCCTGGACGACGCCGTGCCGGCGATCCGCCACCACCATGAGCGC
This sequence comes from Gaiellaceae bacterium, assembly GCA_035620475.1. Taxonomy (GTDB): domain Bacteria; phylum Actinomycetota; class Thermoleophilia; order Gaiellales; family Gaiellaceae; genus JAIBJN01. Next base: position 15,888 of record DASPGT010000134.1, read on the forward strand.
TGGGACGGCGAGGGCTACCCTGACGGCCTCGCCGGCGAGGAGATCCCGCTCGGCGCGCGCATCGTCCACGTCGCCGATGCCCTCGACTCGATGCTGACGAACCGGATCTACCGCTCGGCCCGCCCGGCCGCCGAGGCGCTGGACGAGCTACGCCGCGGCGCCGGAGGCCAGTTCTGCCCCCGCTGCGTCGCCGCGCTGACGCGCCTGCTCGACACCGAGGCCGAGCCCGCCTCCTCGCCGCTCGCCGCGGCGTCCTGACGGCGAAGCTGAGACGATACCCGCAGTGTCCGGCCCGTTCCGCTCGGCCGAGCTCCAGCTGCGCGCCGCGCGGCGCATCCTTCCGCGCGGAGGGTTCTCGCGGCGCCGCCTCGGGCGGCTCGACGACCGCCTCGTCTTCGTCACGGGCAGCCCGCGCTCGGGGACGACGTTCCTCGCCGGGGCGCTCGGCTCGCTCCCGGGCTTCGTCGACCTGGGGGAGGTCGCGCCGCTCAAGGCGGCCATCCCGACGCTGGCCGGCGAGCCCGCCGGGCAGGCGGCCGCGGAGATCCGCCGGCTCCTCACGCGGGCGCGGCGCCTCGGCCTCGTCGGCAGCCTGCGGCCCGTGGAGCAGACCCCCGAGACCGCCTTCGTCCTGCCCGCCGTGCTGCTCGCGTTCCCCGAGGCGCGGATCGTCCACGCGCTCCGGGACGGGCGGGACGTGGCCAGCTCGCTGCTCGAGCGCGGCTGGCTGCGCGCGGGGCGGGGGGGAACCGACGACGCGGGCAACCGCCTCGGCCCCGAGGCGCGCTTCTGGGTCGAGCCCGGGCGGCGCGCGGAGTTCCCGCAGGCGAGTGACGCGCGGCGGGCCGCGTGGGCCTGGCGCCGGTACGTCACGGCCGTCCGGGAGTCCGGCGTCCCGGTCGTCGAGGTGCGCTACGAGCGGCTCGCCGCCGACTCGCGCGCGGTCGCCTCGGAGCTGGCGGCGGCGCTCGAGGTGCCCGAGGCGCCCCTCCGGGCCGCGCTCGCGCGGGCGCACGACGCCTCGGTGGGACGGCACGCCCGCGACCTCTCGCCGGAGGAGCTCGCCGAGGTGCTCGCCGAGTGCGGCGGCCTCCTGCGGGAGCTCGGGTACCTGCCGAACGCCTAGAACCCTCCTACACTGGCCCGGAGGCTCTCCGTGCCGCGCTACTCCGACGCCGCGATCCTCGCCGAGCTGGCGGCCTGCGCGGGTCGGCTCGGGCGCTCGCCCACGATGCGGGAGTTCGCCGCCGACCCGGGCGTCGCCATGCACCCGCACACGGTCGTCGCCCGCTTCGGGACCTGGAACGCGGCCAAGCGCCGCGCGGGCCTCGTGCCCCGGCGCTTCGCCACCGACGCGGAGCTGCTCGCCCAGCTCCGGACGCTCGGGGCCGAGCTCGGCCGCACGCCGACCGGGCGCGACCTCGACGGGCGGCGCGAGCGGCTGCCGTCGGCGTCGCTCTACTGGCATCGGTTCGGGTCACTCTCGAACGCGCTCCGGGCGGCGGGCTTCGACGTCCCCCGGCGCGCAGAGCGGCGCGAGCGGGCCCTCGCCGACGGCAAGGCGCTGGCACGCCGTCTCGACCGCCTGCCGACCTTGTCCGACTGGCGGCGCGCCCGGGCGGGCCCGGAGCCGCCGTCCCTCTCCGAGTGGCAGGTCTACCGCCTCTTCGGCGAGGACGGCGCCGGCTGGGGCGCGTTCCGCGCCGTCCTGTACGAGCGGCTGGAGGCTAGCGGGCCGCGGCGGCGGCCGTCGCGATGACCGCGAGCCGCGCGAGGGCCGAGCGCGCCTCCTCGGGCGCCCGCACGGGGGGGAGGACCGAGCCCTCGACGAAGGTCCGGTCGGGCTCGAACGACTCCGTCTGCCGGACAGCGCCGCCGGCCACGGACAGGAACGTCCCCTCGCCGAGCTCGCGCTTGCGGAGCCGCACGCCCGCGTACCGCTCCGTCAGCTCGAGCGCGCCGCGCGTGGAGGCGAAGAAGAGCTCGGCGCGGCCCTCGCCGACCCAGAGCGGGCGGCCGATGCCGCGCGCGAGGTAGAGGGTCTCCGCGTCCCGGTCGTCGAGCCAGGCGGCCGCCATCGAGCCGTGGAGCTCCTCGAGGGCGGAGGGGCGGCTGCCCGCCTCGTCCGCGAGCGCGAAGATCGCCTCGGAGTCGACCGTCATCCCCGGCTCGGCGCGCTCGAAGCCGTGCCCGGCGAGGATCTCCTCGTCGTTGGCGATGATCCCGTTGTGGATGCCCACGACCGCGCCGTGGCGGATCGGATGGTTGTTGGCGGTGAGGCTGGGGTGGCCCTTCGTGTAGTCGCGCACGTGGACGAGCGCCTGGCGCGCCTCCCGCGGGAGGTCGAGGCGGTCGAGGAGCGCGCTCGCGCCTCCGCGCTGCTTGTGGACGGCGGTGGCACGGCCGGAGGCCCGGTACGCGTAGCCGACGGCGTCGGAGCCGCGCTCGGAGATCGCGGCCAGGAGCGTCTGCGTGGCCAGGGTCTGGTCGACCCTCGACGTCTCGCTCAAGCTGTATCCCGCGATCCCGCACACGTTCTTTCACCCGATCCTAGGCCGACTCCCGGACGCTCGCCCGCCCGTACGGGCCGCAAGGGCCGCCTCCGTCTCGCGTTCGTAGACACTACCACCCTCGACGAACGACGGGCCTTCTTTCATCCCCCTATCCGGTGGTAGGCGCTCAAGCCGCCTCCGGGCACCGCCGATACGGGAGGCGTGGAGCACTCGCCTGCGGAACTCCCGAACGAGCACGGACACGCCGAGACCGAGGCCGAAGAGCCGCGGCTCGAGCTGGTCCCGGACCCGGTCGACACCGAGGAGGACTCCGACGACGAGGAGGACTCCGACGACGAGGCGGACGAGGGCAAGGCCAAGCCCGCCCGCGCCGCGGTTCCCGTCCCGACCCAGGACCCGCTGAAGCTCTACGTGCGCCAGATCGGCGACGGGCCGCTCCTCACGCCCGCCGAGGAGCGCGAGCTCGCCCGGCGCAAGGACGAGGGCGACGAGTGGGCCAAGCGCCGCCTGATCGAGTGCAACCTGCGCCTCGTCATGTCGATCACGCGCAACTACGTCAACTCCGGCGTGCCGCTCCTCGACCTGATCCAGGAGGGCAACCTCGGCCTCATCCGCGCGGTGGAGAAGTTCGACTACCGCATGGGCTTCAAGCTCTCCACCTACGCGACCTGGTGGATCCGCCAGGCCGTCACGCGGGCGATCGCCGACCAGGGCCGCACCATCCGCCTGCCGGTGCACGTCGTCGACCAGGTGCGGCGCGTCATGCGCGCCCGGCGCGTCCTCACGCAGAAGCTGAACCGCGACCCGCTCCCCGAGGAGATCGCGGCGGAGAGCGGCATCGAGCTGAAGCGCGTCCTCGAGCTCTTCGACCTCGTCGAGGACCCGGTCAGCTTGGAGACGCCCGTCGGCGACGGCGATTCCCTCTACGGCGACATGCTCGAGGACGAGAACTCCGAGCAGCCCGACGCGGCGCTCGCCGAGCTCCTGCGCGGCGTCGAGCTCCAGGAGGCGCTCGCCTCCCTGAACGAGCGGATGCGCCACGTGCTCGAGCTCCGCTTCGGCCTGAACGGCCAGGTGCCGAGGACGCTCGAGGAGGTGGGGACGGAGCTCGGCGTCACGCGCGAGCGCGTCCGCCAGCTCGAGTCCCGCGCGCTCCGCGAGCTCCAGTCCGTCGCGCCCGAGCTCCGCCTGTACCTCCGCGCCGAGTAACGGCCCAGCCAGCCGCTAGCGTGGAGCGGATGAGCGGCGGCTTCGTCGACGTCCACTCCCACGTCGTCCCCTCCGGCGACGACGGCGCGCGCTCCCGCGAGGCCGGGCTCGGGCTCTGCCTGGACGCGGCGCGCCACGGCACGCGCGTCCTTTACGCGACCCCACACGTCTGGCCGACGCTGCCGCTGACGCCGGAGCGGGAGGAGAGCGTCCGAGCCCTCCACGCGCGCATGGCGGCGGAGCTCGCCGACCACGGGCTGGAGCTGCGCCTCGGATGGGAGCTGACCCCCTCCGAGAGGCTCCTGGAGGAGGATCCGTGCCGCTACCGCCTCGGCGGTCTGCAGGCCGTGCTCATGGAGGTGCCCTTCAACGGCCCTCTCGCGCTCGCTGAGCGGCTCGGAGAGCACATCGCGGCCTCCGGGCTCACCCCGGTCGTCGCCCACCCCGAGCGGGCGGAGGGGGTCCGGGCGGATCCCGGCGCGATCGCGCGCCTGCGCGAGCGCGGGTGGCTCCTCCAGGTGAACGCGAGCTCCCTCCTGGGCGCACACGGCCACGAGCAGGAGGAGGCGGGGTGGCGGCTCGTTCGCGCGGGCCACGCCGACCTCGTCGCCTCGGACGGGCACCGAAGCTCGCGGCCGCCGTTCCTCGACGAGGCCCACCGGCTGGCGCGGGCGCGCGTGGGGGAGGCCGCGGACGCCCTCTTCGACGGGAGCGCGCTCGGCGCGGCGGCCCTAGTGGATGGCGACGGCCTCGATCTCGCGCAGCGAGGCGAGGCGTGAGAGCGACTCGATCTCGATCTGGCGCACCCGCTCGCGCGTGATGCCCAGGCGCCGCCCGATGTGCTCGAGCGTGTGCGGCTCCTCGCCGCGCAGGCCGTAGCGGAGCTCGAGCACGCGCCGGTCGCGCTCGGGGAGGGACTCGAGCGCGCGGTCGAGCGCCTCCTTCTGGAGGCGCTTCTCCGTCACCTCGTCCGGGAGCGGCTCGTCGCCGGCGACGAGGTCGCCGAAGACCGCGTCCTCCTGCTCGCCGATCGGCTGGTCGAGGCTGGTCGACGCCCGGGCGGCCGCCCGCACCTCGATCGCCTGCTGGAGCGGGAGCCCAGCCTCGTCCGCGATCTCCTCGAGCGAGGGCTCGCGGGCGA
>DASPGT010000135.1:0-22884 GCA_035620475.1 Gaiellaceae bacterium
CTCGTCGCCGGTGAAGACGTCGGCGTACGTCCGGCGGTACATGTCCTGGTTGATCGCCTCCGCGATCGTGTCCTTGATCTGCTCCGGCGTCGGCCAGAGGTCGCGCAGGAACACCTCGCGCCCGTCCTGGTCGCGCCCGAGCGGCTCGGTGGTCAGGTCGAGGTCGAGGCGACCGGCCAGCGCGTACGCGACGACGAGCGGCGGCGAGGCGAGGTAGTTCGCCTTCACCTCCGGATGGATCCGCGCCTCGAAGTTCCGGTTCCCGGACAGGACGGCGCAGACGACCAGCTCGCCGTCGCCCACCGCCGCGGAGATCTCCGGCGGGAGCGGCCCGGAGTTGCCGATGCAGGTCGTGCAGCCGTACCCGACCGTGTGGAACCCGAGCGCCTCGAGGAACGGCGTCAGGCCCGCCTTGTCGTAGTACTCGGTCACGACTTTGGAGCCCGGCGCGAGGCTCGACTTCACCCAGGGCTTGCGCTCGAGGCCGCGTTCGACCGCGTTCTTCGCCAGCAGGCCGGCCGCGACCATCACCGACGGGTTCGACGTGTTCGTGCAGCTCGTGATCGCGGCGATGACGACGGCGCCGTGCTCGAGCTCGAAGCTCTCGCCGCCCATGGAGACGGGCACGGTGCGCGCGTCCGGCTCCCCGCCGGCAACGGGCTCCGGATCGTCGTCGGGGACGGGCTGGTGGCCCGGCTCGGTGAAGTCGGGCGGGTCGCTCGCGGGGAACGAGTCCGCGATCGCCTTGTCCTCGGAGCCGTTTTGGTAGGGGACGCCGAAGGTCGACAGTGACTCGAGGAACGACGCCTTCGCCTCCGTCAGCGGCACCCGGTCCTGCGGCCGGCGCGGCCCCGCGAGGCTGGGCTCGACATCCCCGAGGTCGAGCTCGACGATCTGTGAGTACTCGGGCGTCGCGTCGGGGTCGTGGAAGAGGCCCTGCGCGCGGCAGTACGCCTCCACCAGCTCGACCTGCTCCGCGCTGCGGCCGGTGAGGCGCAGGTAACGCAGCGTCTCCTCGTCCACGGGGAAGAAGCCACAGGTCGCGCCGTACTCCGGGGACATGTTCCCGATGGTGGCGCGGTCGGCGAGCGGCAGCCCGACGAGCCCGTGGCCGAAGTACTCCACGAACTTCCCGACGACGCCGAGGCTCCTCAGGATCTGGGTGACCGAGAGGACCAGGTCGGTGGCGGTCGCGCCCTCCGGCAGCGTGCCGGCGAGCCGGAAGCCGACGACCTGCGGGACGAGCATGGAGACGGGCTCCCCGAGGAGCACCGCCTCGGCCTCGATCCCGCCCACGCCCCACCCGAGAACGCCGAGCCCGTTGACCATGGTCGTGTGCGAGTCGGTGCCGATCAGCGTGTCGGGGAAGGCGAACGGGCGCCCGCCCTCCTCCCGCGCCTCGACGACGCGGGCGAGGTACTCGAGGTTCACCTGGTGGACGATTCCCGTGTTCGGCGGGACGACGCTGAAGTTGTCGAAGGCGCTCTGGCCCCAGCGGAGGAAGGCGTAGCGCTCGCGGTTTCGCTCGAACTCGCGCTCGGTGTTCTTGAAGATGGCGAAGCGCGAGCCGAACTCGTCCACCTGCACCGAGTGGTCGATGACGAGCTCGGCCGGAATCTGCGGGTTGATCGCCGCCGCGTCGCCGCCGAGGGCGACCATCGCCTCGCGCATCGCGGCGAGGTCGACGATGGCCGGCACGCCGGTGAAGTCCTGCAGGAGGACGCGGGCCGGGCGGAAGGAGATCTCGTGGCTCGGGTCGGCGTGCGCGTCCCAGCCCGCGACGGCGCGCACCTCTTCCTCGCTCCCGAGGCCGAGCGCCTCGGCCCGGAGGACGTTCTCCAGAAGGACCCGCAGCGTGTACGGGAGGCGCGCGACGTCGGTCTCGCCGGCGAGCGCGCCGAGCCGGGCGAGCGCGAGCGTCCGGCCGCCGGGGCCGCCGGCCTGGATCTCCCCGAGCGCTCCGAATGTATCGGCCATCGGCTCCAGTCTAGGCGTCCGCGAGCCCCGTTCCGGGCGGCACGACGACGACCGGGCACGGCGCGTCTCCCGCCAGGTTGCGGGAGACGCTCCCGAGCAGAGCGCGCTTGACCGCGCCGCGCCCGTGCGAGCCGATGACGAGCAGCATCGCCTCGGTCTCCTCCGCGACGGCGCGGGCTCTCCCGGCCACGTCGCCGAGCTCGACCCGGAGCTCGGTGTCCTGCGGCAGGCCCGCCTCGCGACACACGCCGGCGAGGATCGCCGCACCCGCCTGCCGCTCGGACTCGGCGAGCCGCTCCTGCCCGAGGGGAGCGGCGCTCACGCCCGGCGCGGTCGTCCGGGCGGCCACGTGCAGGAGGACGACGCGGGCGCCGAGTCCCCCCGCCAGCGCGCCCGCGAACCGCGCCGCGCCGAGGGCCTGGGGGGAGCTGTCCGCGCAGCAGACGATGACCTTGGCCACGGTGTCATTCTCCCCGATCCGGGCGGGAAGCATGCAGGCTGCGGACTTCCCGCAACGGGTCTGCGGACGGCGACCGACGCGCCGCCCGTCACCGGCCACCCAGAATGAGGTCGTGGCCAAGAGGAAGAAACCGGCGCGGGTTCCGGTCGCGCCGCGAGCGAAAGCGAAGCAGCGGCAGGCACCGCTCCTCACGCGGCGGCGGGTGCTCGTTGTCGCCCTGATCGCGGCGGCGGTCGCCGTCGGGCTCGTGGGCGCCAGCCTCCTGAGCGCGCGAGGCAGCGAGGACGAGGGAGGCGGAGGAGGCGACGGGTCGACCGCGATCGCCGGCGGCGCCGACGTCGAGCTGCTCCTCGACGGGGTCCCCCAGGAAGGCGTCGTCATCGGAACGGCCGACGCCCCGGTCACCCTCGTCGAGTACGCGGACTTCCAGTGCCCCTTCTGCGCCGACTGGGCGCTGCAGACGTTCCCCGTGCTCGTCAACGAGTACGTTCGGGACGGGCGCCTGCGCATCGAGTTCCGCGGCCTCTCGTTCATCGGCGAGGACTCCGAGGAGGCGCTCCGCGCGGCGCTCGCCGCCGGCGAGCAGGGCAAGCTGTGGAACGTGGTCGACCTCGTCTACACGAACCAGGGCGCCGAAAACAGCGGCTGGGTGACCGACGACTTCCTGCGCGCCGTCGGCGCCACCGTTCCGGGGCTGGACGTCGACCGGATGATGGACGGGCGCGATGCCGCCGAGGTGACCGCCGCAATCGAGGAGGCCGCGGCGGCCGCCCAGGCCGACGGCGTCTCGGGGACGCCCGCGTTCCTGCTCGGGCCGACCGGCGGCGAGCTCGAAGCCCTGGCGATCAGCTCCCTCGGGCCCGAGGAGTTCCGCGCCGCGATCGACGAGCTGCTCGGCGGGTGAGCGATCGCGCGCTGCGGATCGCGGTCGGGGTGCTCGCGCTGGCGGGCGCCGGCATCTCCGCGTACCTGACGTACGCCAAGTACTCCGACGCGACCATCGCCTGCGCCACCGGCGGCTGCGAGACGGTGCAGGACTCCGAGTACGCCGAGATCCTCGGCCTGCCCGTGCCCGTTCTCGGCCTCGCCGGATACCTGGCGATCTTCGCCACCGCCTGGTTCGCCGGCGAGACGGCCCGGATCGCCGGCGCCGCCCTCGCCCTCGGGGGGCTGGCCTTCTCCGTCTACCTGATCTTCGTGCAGGTCTTCGCCATCGAGGCCTTCTGCCAGTGGTGCCTGGCAAGCGACGTCGTTATGGCGCTCCTGGCCGTGGCGGCGGTGGCGCGGCTGCGCCAGCCGTCCGGATAGGGACGGGCCGGGACGGGCCGGTCGCGGTCGATTTCACGCTTTCGGCACACCGCGTGACACACCGGTGCGCCGAGAGGCGTTAGCGTCGAAAGCGGGTGGTGGCCCGGGGTGGCCCCAGCCGCCGGAGAGGCAAACGGTGGCTGAAGCGGGACGAGAGCCCACTCGCAGCCGATGCGCGGCCCTAGTCCGGTTTGGCGGACATAGCCCACACGGTCACGACATTGGCGATCAACATGATCGCGGTCAGCGCGGTGGCGCCGCGGACGAGGCTGCTCGTCGTGCCGCCGCTCTGCCGCAGCCGGCGGGCGCCGAGACCGGCGAGGATCACGGTGACCAGGATCACCGGCAGGCCGAGATCGCCGGTGAACCACCCGATGTCGAGCCACCCCGGCTCGTCGCGGACGTCGTCCCAGCCCTGCTCGCTCCAGATCCACTGCGCGCCGGCGCGCATGAGGATCCAGCCCGGGAGCGCGAGGACGAGGAGCGAGAGGAAGCCGTAGCGGGCGAGCATCGCCGCGCCGGCCGGAGTCTCGCGCGCCCAGCCGACGAGCTGGAAGCTGAGCGCCGTGATCAGGCCGCCGACAAGGATCGACGCGCCCAGGATGTGCAGGAGAAGCGGGAGCTCCACGGTCAGGCCCCGGGCTTGTAGACCATCACGACGAGGATGGCGAGGGTGACGAGGGAGCCGGCGACGTGGAGCGCGAGGCCACGCTGCGTGCGGGCGAGGGTGGCGAGCTCCGAGCTGGGAGCGTCATGCCCGTCGGCCACGAGCGACCGCGCGCGATCGTTGACCACCTTGTAGGTCGCCCCGGTGCGGCCGCCGATCGCCGCGGCCACGATCCAGAGGACGAGGGCGGCGATGATCCAGCCGTCCCAGATCTCGTACTCGTCGATGGCGAGCCAGATCCCGAAGACGATCGTGCCGATCATCCCGATCGCGACGAGGGCGTCCCCGACGCGCGAGACCCGGAACAGGCGTACCACGTCGCTCGGGAGCGCCGCGCGCCACAGGCCCGCGACGAGCACCGAGTAGATCACCATCGCGGCGATCCACGCGAACGCCGAGAGGACGTGCAGCGCGATGAGCCAGTCGGTCAGCTCCACGCGCGGCAGCCTAACCCGGGTCCCCGACGTCGGTTACCTGGAAGACCTCCCGCGGCGTCTCGGGTCGAGCGGTCGGCTCGAGGGCGAACTCGGCGACGCGGTGGACGAAGTGGCCGCCGGCCGTCAGCTGTCGAACCCCAGCCCGAGCCGGTCGAGCGTCTTGAGCCAGAGACCGCGACGGCCGGCGTTCCGGTCGGCCGCGTCCAGACGGTTCCGCGTCAGCTGGATGACGCCGGAGCGCAGCGGCTCCGGCGGGAACGGCACCGGCTTCGAGCGAACGTAGCGCAGGCGCGTCGCCTCGGTCTCGCGGCCGTCGAGCAGGTCGAGGCCGACGCGCGCGCCGAAGCGCGTGGAGACGACGCCGAGGCCCGTGTAGCCGACGGCGAAGGCGACGTGGCCGCCGTGCGCCGTGCCGAAGAAGACGGAGAAGCGGCTGCACGTGTCGATGGCCCCGCCCCAGCGGTGCGAGAAGCGGACGCCCTCGAGCTGCGGGAACGTCGTGAAGAAGTGCTGCGCGAGCTTGGCGAAGATCGCCTCGTCGTCGTCGAGCTCCGGGCGCACGGGCCCGCCGTAGCGGTACACGGCGTCGTAGCCGCCCCAGAGGATCCGGTCGTCGGCGGTCAGGCGGTAGTAGTGGAACTGGTTCGCCATGTCGCCGAGACCCTGCCGCCGTGTCCAGCCGATCGACGCGCGCTGCTCCCGCGAGAGCGGCTCCGTTACCAGCGCGTAGTCGTAGACGGGGGCGACGTAGCGGCGGATCGCGCGCACGAGCGGCGGGTAGGCGCTCGACGCCAGGAGGGCCGAGCGCGCGCGGACGTGGCCGGCCGGCGTGAGCACGCGCACGCCCGTAGGGTCGTCCTCGATCTCGGTGGCGCGCGTCCGCTCGTGGATGCGAACGCCGGCGGCGCGAGCGGCGTCCGCGAGGCCGGTCACGAGCTTGCCGGGATGGACGAGCGCGGCGTCGGTCTTGTCCCAGATCCCGCCGAGGTAGGTCGGCGAGGCGACCTCGGCCTGGATCGCCTCGCGATCGAAGACCTCGTGCTCGTGGCCGTGGCGCTCGAGCAGCTCGGCCGTCTCCTCGATCCAGGCGAGCTCGTGCGGCTCGAGCGCGACGCCGAGGTCGCCGGTCAGTTCCAGCTCGCAGTCGATGCCGAGCCGGTCGAGGTCGGCGACGAAGCCCGCGAAGTTCTCGCGGCTCAGGCGCTCGAGCACCGGCATCTCGTCCGCGAAGCGCGCGAGCCCGTTCTCGATCCCGTGCGTCAGCGAGCCGATGGCGAAGCCGCCGTTGCGCCCGCTCGCGCCGAAGCCGACCGTGTCAGCCTCGAGGACGACGACGTCCCGCGCCGGGTCGTCGGCCTTGGCGTGGAGCGCCGCCCAGAGCCCGGTGAAGCCGCCGCCGACGATGCAGAGGTCGGCGTCCGCCGGCCCCTCCAGCGATGGTTCCGGCTCCCGTGATGGAAGCGCGTCGAGCCAGTAGGGGCGCACGACCGCGTCCGCGAACGAGGCGCGGTGCGCGGCGGTCGGCGGAGTCGTCGGCCAGGGGAAGGTCACGGCCCCGAGTGTAGGGGCGGCCGGAGGCGCGTAGCGCCCCCGGCCCTAGCTCCCCATGGTCAGCGGGAAAGACCGGCGGCGCGGCCCAGGCGCGTCGCCGCGTCGCCCGCCGAGCGCAGGCCGAACGCGCCGACCAGGGCCGGCGCGGCATAGCCCACCGTCACGAGCATCCACGTCACCAACTGCGTCACCTCCTTCCTGGGGCACGAAAAAGAGGCCCGGAGCGCTGCTCACGAGGCCTCGTCGCCAACGACTCCAAGCTAGCGAGAGCGGGAGGAGCCCGCAAGGCGCGGCGCGTTAAGAACAGGTTCAGCCGGCGAGAGCCGAGACGACGAGATCGCAGGTGCGGGCCGTGAGCCTCCCGCCCGGGTCCTTCTCCGGGTTGAGGCAGCCGACGCTCAGCCCGGCGACGGCCGGAGAGGCGCAGAGCGGCGGCAGCAGGTCGGCCAGCTCCTCCCACTCGAGCCCGCCGGGCATGAGGTAGTCCGTCGCCGGCATCGCCCGCTCGTCGAGCACGTCGACGTCGAGGTGGATCCAGAAGCGGCCGGGCTCGGCGGCGAGGCGCGCGGCGGCGAGGTCGCCCGACTCGCCCAGGCCCTGCGCGCGCAGGTCGTCCGGGGAGAGCACGAGGAGGTCGGCCAGGTCTCCTTCGAGGAGCGCCTCGACGTCCACGGCCTCCTCCGGGTCGCGGGCACCGAGGACGACGGCCGCCGCGGGAGCCGCCGACGGCCCGCCGGCGGCCTGCACCCAGCGCTCCGGCCCGAAGCCGAACGCGACCGCGAGCGGCATGTCCGCGCCCTCACCGGTCGGCGACGTCCGCCCGTCGTAGACGTCGACGTGCCCGTCCACGTTGGCGATTCCCACCGGGCCGGCCGCGTCTCGCACGCCGGCGAGCGCACCGGGGACGAGCGCGCAGCAGCCCCCGAGGACGAGCGGGCGCTCCCCGGCGGCGACCAGCGAGCGCACCGCCGAGCGGACGGCCACGGTCATCCTCAGGACGTCCCCGGAGCCGACGATCCCCGTCTCCGGGTCGCGGGCCTCGTCCCGGATGCGGACGTCGACGTCGCCCCGGTCGGGGACGCCGAGCCGCTCGACGAGCCCGGCCTCCCGCAGCGCCGCGGGCGCGAGCTCGGTCCCGCCGGCGCGCCCGACCGAGTCGATCGGCACTCCCAGGACTGCCCACGCGCTCACGCCCCGACGCTAGCAGGGACGGGAGCCGAGGCCCCCGCCCCCGCTGCATGCGACTCAGCCGCTGACCAGCTGTCCCCGGATCGCCCCGCCGGGGAAGTCCGTCGTGTGGTAGTTGACGTAGAACCCGCCCGGATCGGCGCAGATCCTCGCCGCGATGTCGGAGGTGATGTCGAGCCGAGCCGCCTGGAGGATGAGCTTCCGGTCGGTCGAGCCCTCGAACAGCGTCACGAGGACCGGCCCGTTCACGTCGGCGGCGCCGACGTGGATGTGGCCGCGGGTGAACGTCTCCCGCGCGGGGTTCGCGATCGCAAGCGCAAAGCTCAGCTTCGTGTCGTTCACGTGCACGAGGATCGCGCCCACCGCCTTCGACCCCGACGGCGGATTCTCGTTCTCCCCCTTGAGCACCGCGCCGGCGGTGCACTTCGTCGTCTCGTCGGTCGCTCCGGCGGGCGTCGAGACCACCAGGGCGGCGAGCGCGGCGACGAGCGCGAGCACGGCGAGCAGCCGTCGATTCACAGACATGAAACTCCCCCTTTGGAGACCTTGCTGGGACGAACTGCCTCGTCCAGGCCTACGAGGGTTCCGGGCTTCCGGTTTTCACTTCAGCCGACGGACGCAGCCCGGGGTCGGATCGTGCAATCGCGCAGATGCGCTGATGCAAGATCCGACCCCAGGACGTGGCCTACTTGTCCGAGTAGGCGAACAGGAGGAACTGGGTGAACTGCGCCGGAGCGAAGTTGTTGTCGCTGACGAGGACGAGCGTGCGGCGCCCGTCGGCGAGATCCGGCCCGAAGGTCATGCCCTCGACGTTGTCGAGCGGGATGCCGAGCGCGTCCAGGTCGAGGAGCAGGGTCTTCTCGACCGGCTCGATGCTCCCGAGCTGGCCGGCGAGGCTCGCGCGGCCGCCGATGTTCCGGGCGCCGGAGATCTCGACCGTGTAGAGCTTGATCGTGTTCCCGGTGCCGGGGGCACCGACGGAGAACGAGCGCTCCATCGAGAGGTACGAGTGCTTGTCGAGCGCCAGGAGCTCCACGAGCCCGTTCACGGAGAAGTTCGTCGGCGGCACCGGCGGCTCGGCGACCGGGTCCGTCCAGTAGAGGTACTGCCGGTCGGGCCGGCCGGTCTTGAGGTTGTAGCGGAGCAGCCGCGCGGGGCTCTCGACGCCGACCGCCGCGGCGGGCCCGTCCTGGACGAGCGCGCCCTCGGACCCCGTGTAGAAGTACGGACCGACGACCGTCCCGCTCTCGAAGCCGAGGTTCTGGCGCACGCCGCGCCCGGGCGCCGGGATGAACGCCTCCGGCACGGGCAGGTCGGCATGCTGCTGTCCGTCGAGCCCGAAGAGCCGCACCCACGGCGGGATCAGCGCGTTGGCGATGCCCTCCGAGGTGATGACGAGCTCGCCCCCGGCGGTGAGCGCGAGCCCCTCCGGGTCGAAGGACGCGGCCGGGAACGGCAGGCCGGACTCGTTCAGGAGCGTGGTGACGTCGGTGACGACCACGTCGCCGGGGTCGAGATTCCCGTCGGCGACGTCGAGCGCGAAGGTGTAGTAGCGCGCGGGGTCGATGACGCTCTGGTCGTCCGAGATGACGTAGTAGCGGTCGGCGGCAGCGTCGTAGGCGATCGAGGAGAGACCGCCGACCTCGGTGCCGTCGAACTGGAGCCCTGTGGGAAGGATCTCTTCCCCGAGGAACTGGAGCGTCGGCGCAGCGGTGGCCGCCGCAGGGGTCAGGAGCAGGGCGAGAAGAGCGAGGAGTGCCCGGAACATGACGACCTCCCTTGGGTCGGGAGGCCCGAGCCTAACCGTGAGCGGGAGCGGCCGCCAGTGCGGCCGCTCCCGCGTTGTTGCCTAGCCGGCCGGGACGGCGGCGGGCTCGGCGCCGACCGCCGGGATGTCCTGCTGGCGGAGGACGACCAGCGTCGTGATCAGCGAGGCGAGCGCGAAGCCGGCCGCGACGTAGAAGCCCCAGCTGAAGCCGGAGGTGAGCGCCTCGGGCGGCGCGGTGCCCGACTCGAGCAGGCTCGACGTGTGCGTCGTGGCGACGGTGGTCAGGAGCGCGAGCCCCAGCGCGCCGCCGATCTGCTGGCTCGTGTTGATGAGCCCGGACGCGAGCCCGGCCTCGGGCCCCTGCACGCCGGCGAGGGCCGCGATCGAGATCGGAACGAACGAGAAGCCCATGCCGACGCCGATGATCAGGAAGCCGGGGAAGAGGTCGGCCCAGTAGGAGCCGTTCGCCGAGACCTGCGCGAAGTAGACCATGCCGATCGTGAGCAGGCCCATGCCGACGACGAGCACCGGCTTGACGCCGAGCCGCGTGACGAGCCCCTGCGAGACGGTGGCCGCGACGACGACGGTCAGGGCGACGGCCAGGTAGGCGAACCCGGTCTCCATCGCCGAGAACCCGAGCACCTGCTGCATGTAGAGCGAGAGCAGGAAGAAGATCCCGAAGACGATCGTCCCCAGGCCCAGGCCGATGATGTTCGCGCCGGTGAGCGTCCGCTTGCGGAAGATGGAGAGGCGGACGAGCGGCGAGCGCGAGCGGCTCTCGTTCCAGAGGAAGAACGCCATCAGGATCGCCGAGCCGGCGAAGACGAGGATCGTCTGCAGCGAGTCCCAGCCGACGCGGTTCGCCTGCGTCAGCCCGAACACGAGCAGCATGAGGCTCGCGGTGACGGTGACCGCGCCGAGCGCGTCGAAGTGCCGGGCGAGCCCGTCGGCCCTGCTCTCGCGCACGTAGCGCGGCACGAGGGCCAGGGCGAGCGCGGCGATCGGGATGTTGACGAAGAAGATCCACTGCCAGCCGACGTACTCGGTGAACACGCCGCCGAGGAGGACGCCGATGGCGGCGCCCGAGCCCGCGATGCCGCCGAGGATGCCGAGCGCCTTGTTGCGCTCCGCGCCCTCCGCGAACGTCACGAGCGTGATCGAGAACACTGACGGCGAGAGGATCGCTCCGGCGGCGCCCTGCAGGAGCCGCGCGACGATGAGCATCTCAGACGACGTCGAGAGCCCCGCGAGCAGCGAGGTCACGAGGAAGAGCCCGAGGCCCACCATGAAGACGGAGCGTCTTCCCAGCAGGTCGCCCATGCGGCCGCCGAGCAGGAGGAACCCGCCGAAGGTGAGCGCGTAGCCGGAGACGACCCACTGGAGGTCCTCCGTCGAGAAGCCTAGGTCGCTCTGGATCGAGGGAAGCGCCACGTTCACGATCGACACGTCGAGCACGACCATGAGGTACGCGACGCCGAGAACCGCCAGCGCCTTCCAGCGCCTGGGGTCAGCCATGGTGTCAGTCATTTCGGTCCCCTGTGCGTCGAAGTCTTGTGAGTAGTCACTCAGGCGGTAACGATGCCGGTGGCGGGGGCATTCCGGGAGGCGGGGAGCGCGAGTCTTGGGGTGCGGTTAACCGAACCCCGCCACGCCGAACAGGCTCCAGTCCCCGGGGACGCCCTTGAGCTGCGTGCGCCCGCGCTCCTCGAAGTCGAGGCCGGAGCCCAGGACCAGGTCGCGGACGGTGCTGGAGACGAGCACCTCCCCGGGGCCGGCGAGCGCGCCCACACGGGCGGCGATGTGCACTGCCACGCCGCGGACGTCCCCGTTCACCAGCTCGACCTCGCCGGTGTGGACGCCGGCGCGGACCTCGACGCCGAGCTGCCGGCGCGCGCCCGCGAGGATGCCCTGCGCGCAGCGGATCCCCCGCGCCGGCCCGTCGAAGGTGGCGAGGAAGCCGTCGCCGGTGTGCTTGACCTCCCGGCCGCCGAAGCGGCGGAGCTCCGCCCGGACGAGCTCGTCGTGGCGCTCGAGCAGCGCCCGCCAGGCGCCGTCGCCGAGCTTGGCCGCAGTCTCGGTCGAGCCGGCGATGTCGGTGACGAGCACGGTGGCGAGCACGCGGTCTGCGTGGCTCGCAGCACGGGTGCCGGTGAGGAACTCCTCGATCTCTGCGAGGTAGGCGTCGGCGTCGCCGAACCAGGGCGTGTGGTCGCGGCCGGGCAGCTCGACGAGGCGGGCACCCTGGATGCGGGCAGCGATCTCTCGGGCAGCCTCGATCGGGAAGATCTCCTCGCTGCGGTGGATCACGAGCGTCGGTGCGGAGATGGCCGAGAGGACGCCGCGCAGGTCGATCTGGAGCCACATGTCGAGGAGAGCGTGGGCCATCCTTGGGCTGGCGCCGGCCCGCTCGAGCCGGCCGAGCTCGGCGTCGCTGACCGGCGCGGTCGGGCCGACGAGCCTGAGCGTGGCGCCGCTGCCCCAGCGCGAGGTCGCCTCGGCGACCTCGTCGCGAACGAGCTCGCTCCAGCGCGCCCCGGCGGGATGGTCGTCCGCGCCGCCTCCGACGATCGGCCCGCAGAGGACGAGGTGGGAGACGCGCCCGGGATGCGCGGCCGCGAGCACCGCCGCCATGGCGCTTCCCTCCGAGAGCCCGACCGCGGCCGCATGCGTCGAGCCGGCGGCGTCCAGAACCGCGAGCACGTCGTCGATCCGCTCCTCCAGCGTCTGGAGGCCCTGGAGCGGGTCGGAGAGCCCGGTGCCGCGCTTGTCGAAGAGGATCAGCCGCGAGAAGGAGGCGAGCCGCTCGTAGAACCGCGCGATCGCGGGCTCCGTCCACCAGACCTCCACGTTGGAGACGAAGCCGGGCACGTAGACGAGGTCGAACGGCCCCTCGCCGACGACCTGGTACGCGATGCTCTCGCCGTCCGCGCTTCGCGCGTAGCGGGTGACGCGCTCGCTGGTCACGCTGCCTCCACGTCGAGACTGAAGTAGAGCAGCGCCGAGACGCCGAGGAGGGCGGCGAAGACGATCCCGAGGAGGGAGTAGCCGCCCAGGAGCAGGGCGATGCCGCCCGCCGCGGCGCCGATCAGATAGCCGAACTGGTTCGCGGAGCCGCGGATGCCCATCACGGCGAGCCGGTGCTTGGACGCGGCGAGGCCGAAGGCGCCGCCGGCGTAGGTTCGCGCCGCGCTCACGAAGGCCGTGAGCGCGAAGAGGACGACGCTGAGGCCGACCGACTGGCGCACCGTGCCGAAGAGGAGGAGCGCGACGGCCGAGCCGAGGGTCGTCCAGCGGAGCAGCGCCAGCGGGGCGATCCCCGTGCGCGCCGCGAGGTAGTTTCCGGGCAGGTAGGCGATCGCCACGAGGCCGAGGATGAGGCCGGTGGCGGCCACGCTCGTCCCGTAGGACTCGATGAAGAGCGCGCCTGAGTAGACGAGCGTCCCGACCCAGGCGGACATGACCAGGAGCTCCGCGATCGCCCAGAGACGGAGCGTCCGCTCCTGGAGCAGATCGCGGAGGCGGACGAGCGGCCGCGCCTCCGGCAGGACCTCGCGCTCGCACAGCGAGAGCGCGAGGCCGACGACGACGGCGGCCACGAGCGGAAGGACGAGGAACGCGAGCCGCCAGCTCGTCTCGGCGACAAGGCCGACGAGCGGCATCCCGACGACCCAGGCCAGCGCGGGCCCCATGAGCGTGCGGGCGAGGACGCGGGCGCGGTCCTCCGGCGCCGTCCACTCGCCGGCCGCGGCGGCGCCGGCGGAGATGAGCACGGCGACGGCCAGGCCGAGCAGCACCTGCGCGGCGGCGAGGACGGCGAAGGTCGGCGCGGCGGCGCTGAGGAGTGAGCCGGCCGCGAGAAGCCCGGCGCCGGCGAGCATGAGGTCCCGGAGGGGGACGCCGCGCCCAAGGCGGCCGAAGGCGAGCGCCGCGAGGCCCGCGACGAGCCCGGTCACCGTGCGCAGCTGGCCCGCGGCCGCCGTCGAGACGCCGAAGTCGTCGGCGACCTCGACGAGGATCGGGCTGAGGACGAGCAGCCCCGCCTGCCCGGCGAGGAGCGCGAGCGGAAGGACGACGCCCGGCTGCGTCAGGCGCCTGCGGAGGCCCGGCTGGGAGGCGGCCGTCACCATGAGTCGGCCGCGGGCGCTCCCATCGGCCAATCGTAATGCGGCCGCTCCTCTCCTCCGTCCAGGTCCGCGAGGATGCGGTCGTACCCGGAAGCACCGTCGGCGGCGACGGGCTAGAGCTCGGCGAGCCGTGTTCGCGCCTGGTTCGCCGTCATCACGTTGCCCTTGCGGTCGCTCAGGGCGGCGGCCTCCTCGAACCCGGCCTTCGCCTCGTCGTCGCGGCCGGCGAGGCGAAGAACCTCGGCGACGGAGAGCAGAACGAAGGCACGCATGTCGAGGTCATCGGTGTCCTGCGAGTGCTCGAGCGCCTCACGCGCAACCCGTTCGGCACCATCGAAGTCTCGCTTCGCGGCCAAGATCTTCGCGTGCACGGCCCGCGCCCGCGCCTGCGTCGCAACGTCGTCGACGGACGCCAGTGCGAGTGCGATGCCGGCAAGCTGCTCTGCTTCCTCGCGGCGGTCGAGCTGGAGCAACGCCTCCGCGAGCACGGTCGCCATGGTCGAGCGGAAGCTCTTGTCCCCCGCCGCTTCGAGCCGCTCGTACCCCGCCCTCGCCTCGCGCTCGGCGAACTCGGCGTCCCCGAAAAGGAGCCCGACCTCCTGGGAGAAGAACGGAACCATCGCCAGCAGGAAGCCGAGGCCCACCTCCTCCGCAATTGCCTTGGCGCGAAGGTAGAGCCGCCGCGATTCATCCTCTTCACCGCTCATTGCCTGAACTCCGGCCAGCGTGAGCAGGGCGAATGTCGTGGCCCGCGGGCGTCCCCCCGCTCGCGCCAGCATCGCTTCCGCCTCCGCGCGAACGACGCTGACATGGGCGCTTCCGAAATAGAGGGCCCGATGGAGATAGTCGTGCACGAGGAGCACCTCTCGCTCGTCCCCGGTTCGCTCGGCATGTCGAAGCGCGCGCCGAAATCGATCAGCGGCCTCGTCGAGGCGACACTTGCCCAACAGGGGCTCGGCCATGAGCGTCCACGCGCGGGCGAGCCCCAGGTCGTCGCCGAGCTCCTCGAAGACCTCGAGAGCCCTCGTGGCAGTCTCGATGACCCGCTCGCTGCTC
The DNA here is from genome assembly GCA_035620475.1 of Gaiellaceae bacterium. Taxonomy (GTDB): domain Bacteria; phylum Actinomycetota; class Thermoleophilia; order Gaiellales; family Gaiellaceae; genus JAIBJN01. The sequence continues at coordinate 14,537 of DASPGT010000135.1, forward strand.
CACTCGGCGGGCGCAACGCTCGTACCCATGCGGGCGAGTTGGACGGCGGCAAGCCATTCGGTTCGTCGGTCGCCTGAGCTCCTCGCCTCGTCTACGGCTTCACCGAGCAGCGCGTACGCGCGCTCGGCCTCGCCCGCGATGTCGAGCGCCTCGGCGAGGCGCAGCGACAGCGCCGGGCGCGCCGGCCGGTCGGCCGGGAGAGCGAGTGCGCGCTCGAGGAGGTTCACGGCGGCCGCGGCGTCCTCGCGCTCCAAGGCCCGCCGCCCTGCTGCTGCCAGCCGGTCCCCTGCCCGCTCGCCGAGCGAGCGCAGCCCGTCGTCGACCGGTCCCAGCTCCGACCGGTAGCCGTAGGCTCGCTCCAGGTGGAAGCCGACGACCTGATCGGTGTCGACGGTCAGGCCGGGCGGGCTGTGCTCGAGCCAGCCTGCGGCGCGCTCGTGGAGCTCGGCCCGCCGCCCCTTCGGGAGCGAACGGTACGCGGCCTCCTGAATGAGGACATGCCGGAAGTGGAACGCCTGCTCGAAGGGAGCCGGCGAGGCATCGGCCTCGGTGAGCCCCTTGCGGGCGAGCGCCTCGAGATGCCGTGGGAGCGTGGCGCGCCCCTGGGGCGGCAGGAGATCGGCCACGGCGCCCGCCCAGAACTCGCGCCCGATCACGGCCGCCCGCTCGACGACCGCCCGCTCGCCCGGGCCGAGCCCGTCGAGCCGGGCCGCGAGAAGCGAGCGCAGGGTCGGAGGCACGTCGCCGCGGTCGGGGCTCCAGCGCTCGGCGGCGAAGGCGGCAAGCTGCTCGAGGAAGAGCGGGTTCCCCGACGCAGTGGTGACGATCTGAGCGCCGGCGCCCTCGCCGGCGGCGAGCAGCCCGAGCAGCTCCGCGCTTTCCTCCGGGCTCAGAGCCTCGAGGGCGATCGACTCGCCCGCCCAGTCCGGCCGGCTCTCGAGGAACTCCGGTCGCGCCAGGCAGAGCACGAGCACCGGCCCCACCCTGTCCGCCGCGACGACATGCTCGATCAGGTCGACGAGGGTCGGCTCGGCCCAGTGAACGTCGTCGATCACCACCAGCAGCGGCTGCTCCCGTGACAGGCGGGCGAGCAGGCGCTGGGCTGCCCAGCGGATCTCCTCCACCGGGTAGGCGCTCTCGGAGTCGCCGAGCACGCTCGCGATTCCATCGGCGATGACCTCCGCCTCATCCTCACCCGCGAGCAGCGCCAGTACCGCGGCGCGGCTCTCGCTCCCGGCCGCCCGGCGGACGATCTCCCGCAGCGGCCAGTACGTCATGCCTTCGCCGTACGCGAGACAGCGGCCCTGGAGGACGTGCGCCTCGCCGGCGAGGGCCTCGCCGAGCTCGCGCGCGAGGCGGGTCTTGCCGATCCCCGGCTCGCCCGCGACGGTGACCAGCTGCGGCTTGCGCTCGCCGACCGCACGCGCGAAGAGAGCACGAAGTTCGGCCAGCTCGCTGGCTCGCCCGACGAGATGCGCATCGAGACGGAGCGGCCGGGCGGGCGCGTCGGGCACCACCTTCAGCAGGCGCAGACCCTGATCCTCCCCTGCGCGACGGGGCTCCAGCCGCGCCGCGTCCCCGACGAGCCGGCCCGTCGACTCGCCGAGAGCGATCTCGCCGGGCTGCGCCGTCTCCTTGAGGCGCGCCGCCGTGCGGACGGCCGTGCCGCGAACCGTCGCGTCCAGAGCCGCCAGGACTTCGCCCGTCTCGATTCCGGCGCGGGAGACGACGCCCTCCGACCGGAGCTCGGCGGCCGCCCGAACGGCTCGGACGCAGTCGTCCTCGTGAGCCACCGGGCTGCCGAAGACGGCCAGGACTGCTCCGTCCGGCAGTTCGCCGGCCGACCCGCCGTAGCGCGCAACGGTCTCGCGCACCCGCTCGAGCTCGGCCCGGCCGGATTCCGGATCGGCGCCTGCCGCTTCGAGAAGCTCCGCGACCACAACCGTCACCGTTCTCCGGGACTGGGGCGAGGCCGCAGACGCGGAAGGCCCGAGCTCGAGCAGCCCTTCATCCTGCTCGAGGATCCTCCGCTCGAGCTCGCGCAGCTCCGGCCCCGGCTCGATCCCGAGCTCCTCGCCGAAGGCGAGCCTGGCCTCCTGGTACGCTGCGAGAGCATCCGCCTGGCGGCCGGAGCGGTAGAGCGCAAGCATGTGCTGTGCGCGCCGGCGCTCGCGCAGGGGTGCCGTCGTGACGAGATTCTCGAGCTCAGGAACGAGCTCGGCGCCGCGCCCGAGGGCCAGCTCGCCGTCGATCCGCTCCTCCTCGGCCTGGAGCCGGAGCTCCTCGAGGCGGGCGATCTCCGCCTGCGCGAACGGCTCGTACGCGAAGTCGACGAGCGCCGGGCCGCGCCAGAGAGCGAGCGCCTCGCTTACGCGAGCAGTGGCCAAGCCGGAATCCCCGTCGGCTAGCGCTTCCCGTCCCTCGGCGAGCAAGCGCTCGAACCGCGCCGCGTCGACTTGCTCCGGTCCGACCTGGAGCTGGTAGCCGGGCCGGCGCGTCAGGACGATGTCCTCCCCAAGCCTCTTGCGCAGCCTCGAGACGTAGACGGCGACCATGTGGCGGGCGCTGGCCGGCGATTCGTCGCCCCAGAGTTCCTCGACGATTCTGTCCGACGAAACGACCGAGCTGCGATTCAAGGCGAGTAGTGCGAGCAGCGCCCGCGGACGCGAACCCCCGAGTTCGAGAGGCTCGCCTGCTTGCCGCACCTCGAGGGGGCCGAGAAGCGCCAACTCGAGCAAGCCCAGACTTCCGTGAGGCGCTTCCGTTGATCGGATGTTGAGCCTTCCTCTCTAGCCTCGCAACGGTTCACACAAGGAGAGGGAGGATAGCGATGCGCAAGAAACTCACAGCCCTGACGGTCGGCGTCGCTGCGATGCTCGTGGCCGCGCCCGCACAGGCCGCTCTCGACGAAGGCGGCGGGGCAGCTTCGACGCCGGCCGCCTTGCCCGCGGCGGACGGATTCGACTGGGCCGACGCCGGCATCGGCGCCGGCATCGGAGCCCTCGCGGTCGCGGCCCTAGGCGCCGGGGCCGTCGCCCGGCGCCACCACGGCCACACGGTCGCGCGGCCGGCGGCGCACTAGAACATGGGCCAGGCGCCGCGCGCCGGCCTGCCCGTCGACGAGATCGTCGCCGACACCGTGATCGTCCGACCCGACCCGGCCGCGGTTGCGGCCCGAGAGGAGTGTTCCAGATGCGAATCAAGCCACCGCTGATCCCATCGAGAGCAGGATCCATGGAACGTGCTTCCCCGAAGCGCGGCTCGAATCCCAGACTGCCCTTGTTGGTGCTCGTTGCGCTGGTTGCGCTCGTTGCCTTTGCCGTTGCCTCTCCCGGCGTCACCGCCGGACCAAAGCAGAAGGCCTCGACGCGCGCGACGGAAGTTACGCTGCTTGCGCAAGGGCTGGGCGCCACGGTGGGTGGAACCATCGGACCCGATGGTGCGCTCTATGTCGCCGAATCAGTACTCGGCCAGGTCAAGCGCATCGATCCTTCGAACGGCAGGGTCACGACGGTCGCCAGTGGACTCCCGCCTCGGGTGATTCCCATCGGCGGGGCAATCGACGTCGCCTTCGTGGGAAAAACCATGTACGTGCTGGTGACGCTTGTCGGACCGGATGTCGGCGGAACCAGCGTCAACGGCGTCTACAGGAGAAACAGGTCGGGCGGCTTCACGGTCTTCGCCGACCTCGGCAAGTGGTCCATCGATCATCCCCCCGCCACCCCGTTCGATCAACCGAGCGGCCTCCAGTTCGCGCTCCAGCCCGTCGCCAACGGGTTCCTCGTCACCGACGGACACCACAACCGGGTACTCCACGTGTCGTCGTCCGGCGCAGTGACGCAGCGGATTCAGTTCGAGAACGTCGTCCCCACAGGGCTGGCGGTAGCCCACGGCACCGTGTTCATGTCCCAGGCAGGGCCGGTGCCTCACGACCCGGCGACGGGGAAGGTTGTCTCGTTCCCGCTGAACGCTCGCAGACCACACGCTCACGAGATCGCGTCCGGTTACAGCCTGCTCGTCGACGTCGAATCCGATCCCGATGGGGCGCTCTACGCGCTCTCGCAGGGTGACTCGCCGGGCGACGTCACTCCGGGGAGCCCGGCGCAGCCGGACAGCGGCAGGCTGCTCCTCGTCAACCGTAACGGCTCGTTCTCCGTCCTCGTCGACAAACTGGATCTTCCAACCTCGCTCGACTTCGTCGGCGGTAGTCGTGGCGGCAACCGTATCCACGGATGCCATTCAAAGAAGACCTCTTACACCGCCCTTGTCACCACCCTGAACGGAGAGGTCTGGAAGATCACGCACGTCTCGAAGCACTGACTTGACAGGACAGCGAGGGCCGGGCGCCGGCTCACAGCGCCCGGCCCTCCTAGGCCAGGACCTCGGCGGCGTCGGCGTCCAAGCGGTCCGCCAGCTCGCGGGGACGGCTGAGGGAGACGTAGTGGCCGCCGTCCGTCTCGTCGGGCGTGATGCCGAGGCGGTCGCGGGCATGCCGGCGCGCCCACTCGGCCGTGAACATGCGGTCGTCGCGGCAGAGTAGATAGCGGGTGGGGACGTCCGGCCAGGCCCTCGAGCGGCCAGGGCTCCTCGAGCGGTTTGTCGGCCTGGTCCCACCAGCCAGCGGAGGGGTCCTCGGTGGGTAGGTCGACGGCGACCGGCTCGTGCCCGCCCTCGCGGAACTCCAGCTCGACCAGATGCCAGTCCCAGGCGCTCCCGCCGCCGCCCTGGATCAGGGCGAAGGTCGTCACCCGGTGCGGTACCGGAGGAAGACCATGCCGCTGCCGAAGCGGCGCTCGTCGACGAGCTCCAGCTTCAAGCGGACGCCGTCGGGCAGCGCCCGCTTGCCGCCGCCCACGACGATCGGTGCGAGAACGAGCTGGAGCTCGTCCACCAACCTCGCCGCGAGCGCCTGGCCGGCGAGGTCTGGGCCGGCCACCGCGAGGTCGCGGCCGGCGGCCGCCTTCAGCTGCCGGATCGCCGCCGCGCCGAAGTCGCGCTCGATCCGCGTCCTCGCGCTGGTCACGGTCTCCAGCGTCCGCGAGTAGACGACCTTGTCGGCCGCCCGCCAGATCTCCGCAAAGTCCAGGACGTGCGGCGGCTGGCCGGCGCCGGTGTGGGCGGTCTCCCAGTAGACCATGGTCTCGTACATCCGCCGCCCGTACAGGAACGTGCCGACCGGGCGCACGAGGTCGTTCACGAAGGAGTGGACCTCCTCGTCCGGCGCGGCCCAGTCGAAGCGGCCGGACTCGTCCTCGACGTACCCGTCGAGCGAGGCGAGCGTGAAGTAGATCAGCCTGGCCACGCGTCCGTAGAGTTGCACCGATGAGGCTCGACCTGCCCGACTTCCGGCTCGAGGTCTACCTCGGCGAGTGGGAGTTCAAGGCGCGCTACCACCTGACCGCGTCGGACGCGGAGACGATGACGGTCGCCGAGCTGCTCGCGCTGGCGAGCCCGGAGGAGCGCGAGGCGTTCGAGAGCCTGCCGCTCGGCTACGTGCCCGTGCCCGGCGGCGAGGAGCTGCGGGCGGCGATCGCCTCCACGTACGAGGCGGTGGACGCCGCGGACGTGCTCGCGTTCGCGGGCGCGGAGGAGGCGCTCTTCTGGGCGCTCCAGGAGCTGGCCGGCCCGGGCGACCACGCGATCGTGACCGTGCCGAGCTACCAGTCGACGGAGTCGGTGCCCCTGGCCAACGGCGCGGACGTCAGCGGCCTGCAGCTCCGGCCGGAGAACGGCTGGGGCCTCGACCTGGACGAGCTTCGGTCGCTGCTCCGGCCGGAGACGCGACTCGTGGTCGTGAACTGGCCGAACAACCCGACTGGCGGCGTGGCGCGTCCGGAGGACTTCGGCGCGCTGGTCGAGCTGTGCGACGAGCGCGGCATCCGGCTCCTGAGCGACGAGGTCTACCGCGGCGTCGAGCTCGACCCGGCACGGACGCTGCCGCAGGCAGCCGACCTGTCGGAGACGGCGCTGTCGCTGAACGTGATGTCGAAGGCGTACGGCCTCCCGGGCCTGCGCATCGGCTGGCTCGCATGCCGCGACCACGCGCTCCTCGGACGGCTGGAGCGGCGGAAGCACTACACGTCCATCTGCAACGCGGGCCCGAGCGAGGCCCTTGCGACGATCGCCCTGCGGAACGCCGAGGCCTTGAAGGCGCGCACGCGGGCGACGCTCGCCGAGAACCTGCCGCTCTTCACGGCCTTCTTCGCCGAGCAGGAGGAGCTGTTCGAGTGGGAGCCGCCCGCCGGCGGGTGCGTCTGCTTCCCGCGCTACCTCGGCGACGACGGCGTCGAGGCCTTCTGCCGTTCCCTCCTGGACGAGGCGGGCGTCGTGCTGCTGCCGGCGGGCATCTTCGCGTCGCCGCTGGCGGAGGTTCCCGCGGACCGCTTCCGCATCGGTCTCGGCCGGAAGAGCCCCGGGCCCGCCCTCGACGCGTTCGGCGCGTTCCTGCGAGCTCGGTGACGAGCCTCGACAACACGGCCGTCGCGGAGCGCCTGGAGGCGTTCGCCGCGCTGCTCGACCTCGCCGGCTCGAGCCGCTACGCCGCACGCGCCTACCGGAGCGCGGCCGAGACGGTGCGCGGCACCCGGGCGCCGGTGGCGGAGCTGGTGCGCGCCGGGCGGGTGCAGGAGCTGCGCGGGATCGGGCCGGGGATCGCCGCGCGCCTGACCGAGCTGGTCGAGACCGGGTCCATCGCGGACCTGGACGAGCTGGAGCGCACGGTCCGGCCGGAGCTCGTCGGCTTTGGGAACCTCCTCGGGATCGGCCCGCAGCGCATGGTCGAGATCGGGCGCACGCTCGACGTCCACACAGCCGACGACTTCAGGGCCGCGGCCCTCGCCGGCCGGCTCCGCTCCGTGCGGGGAATCGGCCCCGAGACGGAGGCCCGCATCCTCGAGCGGCTCGCAGGCGCCGCGCCGCGCGCGCGGCAGGCGCTGACCCTCGACCGGGCGCGGGCGCTCGTGGAGGAGATCGCCGGCCGGCTGGGCGCCGCGATCGCGGGCGACCCGCGCCGCTGGGCGGACACGTGCTTCGACCTCGCGGTGGTCGTCCCGGCGGCGGAGCCCGCGCAGGCGATAGAGCGGTTCGAGGCGCTGACCGCGATCGTCGCCCTCGTCGAGCGCGCCGAGCGGCGGGCGGTCGGGGTGACCGTCGACGGCGTCTCGGTGGAGCTCGTCGCCGCGCGGCCGGAGACCTTCGGGACGGAGCTCGTCCGGGCGACGGGCGCACGTGACTACGTCGCCGCGCTCGAGCCGCTTCCGGAGGCCCCCGACGAGGAGGGCGTCTACGCGGCCCTCGGCATCCCGTGGTGCCCGCCCGAGCTCCGCGAGGCGCCGTTCCGCGGCGAGCCGCCGGCGCTCGTCGAGCTCGCCGACGTGCGCGGCGACCTGCACTGCCACACGACGTGGTCGGACGGCACGGCGTCGGTGCTCGAGATGGGAGTCGCGGCACGCGACCGCGGCTACGAGTACATGGCCGTCTGCGACCACACCGAGAACGTCCGCGTCGTGCCCGGCCTGGACGCGGACGGGCTCCGGCGCCAGGCCGAGGAGATCGCCGCGGCCAACGAGCAGCTCGCTCCGTTCCGCATCCTCCGCGGCACCGAGGTCGACATCCGCAGCGACGGGAGCCTCGACCTCCCCGACGACGTCCTCGCCGAGCTCGACTGGGTGCAGCTGAGCCTCCACGCGGGCCAGCGCGAGCCGCGGGAGGCCCTCACCCGGAAGGTCACGGAGGCCATGCGCCACCCGGCGGTCTCCTGCCTCAGCCACCCGAAGGGGCGCATGATCAACCGCCGGCCGCCGAACGCGCTCGACCTCGAAGCCGTCTTCGAGGTCGCCCTCGAGACCGGCGTCGCGCTGGAGACCAACGGGCTCCCCAACCGGCTCGACCTCTCCGGCCCCGAAGTGCGGCTGGCGCTCGAGGCGGGCGTCCCGATCGTCGCCTCGACGGACGCACACTCGATCCGCGGCCTCGGGACCATGGAGCTGGCGATCGCCACGGCCCGCCGCGGCTGGGCCACGGCGGCCGACGTCGTCAACACGCGGCCGCTCCGGGACATCCTTCGCCCTTAGAACTCGTCCCAAAATGAAGCCTTGTGCCGCCGGGCCGCGCTGCTCGCCCCGAGAGCTGCGTCCTCCGTCGCGCCCATACCGCGAGGGGTATGCACGCTCCCTGCGTCCTTGTCTCGGAACGACCATCGCACCCCGACAGCGAACCATCATTCTGAAACGAGTTCTTAGCGCACTCGGGCGTACGCGTCGGCCACAAGGCCGATCAGCGCAAACCCCGATGCCGAGTGGAAGGCCGCGGCGGATGCTTCCTCTGAAGAAGGAGGCCACCATGACACT
>DASPGT010000136.1:0-24324 GCA_035620475.1 Gaiellaceae bacterium
TACGCCCCGACCGCGTAGAAGGCGACGTACCCGAGGTCGAGCAGGCCCGCGTAGCCGACGACGATGTTCAGCCCGACGGCCATCATCATGAACACGATCATGATCACGCCGGTGCTGACGCTCGGCCAGGCGCGGAAGACGGGGATGCTCATGTCGCCGAGGAACTCCTCGTAGAGCACCGGATAGAGCGCGCCGATGGCCAGCGCGACGATGCCGATGATCGCGCCGGTCGAGAGGCGCGGCTTCCGCTTCTTGGCCACAGGCGGCGCCGGGGTGCCCTCGGCGGCGGCCATCAGACGCCCTCCGGGGTGCGCTCGCCCAGCAGGCCCTCGGGCCGGAAGACGAGGATGGCGATGAGGATCCCGAACACGATCGACCGGGTCCAGTCGCTGCCCGGCACGCCGATGGAAAGGCCCTCGTTGAACGCCTGGATGAATCCGATCAGCAGGCCGCCCAATGTGGCGCCGGCGAGGTTGCCGATGCCGCCGAGCACGGCCGCCGTGAAGGCGATGAGCCCCAGCTCGAATCCCGTGTCGTACCGCATCTGGAACTGGAGCAGGTAGTTGACGCCCGCGGCGCCGGCGAGGGCCCCCGCGAGCACGAACGTGAACGAGATCGTCCGGTTGACGTTGATGCCCATCATCGCCGCGGCGTCCTGGTCCTGGGCCGTCGCCCGCATCGCCTTGCCCTGCTTCGTCGAGCGGACGAGCCAGGTGAGCAGAATGAGGACCGGGATCGTGATCAGAACGACGACGACCTTGTTCCAGCTCATGGAGACCCCGCCGATCGTGAACGCGGAGCTTGTCGAGATGAGGGGCGGCGCGCTCCGGTAGTTCACGTCGTAGATCGCGAGCGAGATGTTCTGCACGATGAAGGACATCCCGACCGCGCTGATCAGCATCGTGAGGCGCGGCTGGCTCCGGAGCCGCCGATACCCGAGAAACTCGATGGTCGCGTTCAAGGTCGAGCCGAACAGCATGGTCAGCAGGATCGTCCCAAGGAGCCCGGCGGCGACGACGACGACGGTCTCCTCCCCGGTCAGGTCGAACAGCGAGATCATGATCGAGCTGGCGATCAGACCGCACAGGGCGAAGACGTCGCCGTGGGCGAAGTTGATCAGCTGCAGAATCCCGTAGACCAGTGTGTAGCCGAGGGCGACGAGCGCGTAGACCGAGCCGGTCGTCAGGCCGATCAGCGCCACGTTCATGAACTGCGTGGGATCGTCGATCAGGTTGACGATCAGGATCGCGAAGAGCCCGACGACGAACAGGATCCCGATGATGGAGAGGACGTCCGGCCGCTTGCGCCGGGCCGGGAGCCGCTCCTTGCCTACGTCGACTGCCATCGGGGGAAGTCCTCCGAGAGACCGGGGGGAGGGCCTAAGCCCTCCCCCGATCGTCACGACTAGGACGTCAGCTGCCCCTCGCAGCGTTGACGGCATCCTCCTGCGGGGAGAAGACCGTCTCGACCTCGAGCTGGTCCTCGCCCCTGTAGATCGTGAAGCCGACGACCGCGCCGCTCGCGAGCGCCGGGTCGCCGTTCTCGTTGAACGAGAAGTCACCGAGGAAGCAGCCGGTGCACTCCGTGGCGAACATCGCGTCGATGACTCCTTGCCGCGTGTAGTCGGAGTTCGCGATCGCGTCGAGCATGATCTGCGCAGCCTGTGCGCCGTAGACGGCGTACGGGTCGACGGGGTCGCCGCCGAGCGTCGGCTCGAAGTCCGCGATGAACTCCTGCGCGGAGCCCGTGAACTCGTCGACGGGGACGCCGGCGACCGAGAAGAACGCGCCGCGGGTGTTGTCCGCGCCGGCCTCGTCGATCGTCTGCTGGGTCGTGAACCCGTCGGGCATGTACAGCTTCACGGTCTCGTTGTCGCCGAGGACCCTGACCTTGTCCTTGATGACCTGCGCGCCGTTCTCGTCGATCAGGCCGCCCAGGAAGACGCCGTCGGCGCCGGAGGCCTTGATCTTGTTCATGAGCGCCTCGTAGTTCGAGGCCTTGGGATCCCACGCGTCGAAGCCGACGACCTCGATGCCGAGGAACTCGGCGGCGTTGCGCGTGTTCGTGGCGACGCCGAGGCCGTACGCCTCCTTGTCGTTCAGGATGTACACCTTGGTCGTGCCCTGCGCCTGCATGAACTCGGCGAGAGCCGCGCCCTGGTACGCGTCGTTTGCGACGACGCGGGTGTAGTTGCGTGTGCCGGTCGGGTAGTACTTGTCCGGCTCGTCGTCGGCACAGCCGGGCCCGCCCTCGGTCAGGCAGACGTACGTGTTTGCCGGCGAGAGCATCGCGAGCCCGCCGCCCGGCGCCTGGTTGAGCACCGGGATCATGATCGCGGCCGCGCCCGAGTTGAACGTCCCGAGCACGCCGAGCACGCTCTGGTTCTCGGCATAGGCGTTCGCGTTCTGGCTCGTCTTGCCCGGATCCCACTTGCCGGCCTGGGCCGTCGAGTCGTCGCAGGACTGGTAGCCGACGTTGACCGCACCGGCCTTCCAGCCGTTCGTCTCCAGCACCTGCCGGATCGCTGCGGTCATCTGCAGGGTCTGCGTCCTCGAGGACCCCTGCAGCGGCAGGTCGGAGGCGATCAGGACCTGCGGCTCGCCCTCGCCCTCGTACTCGATCTCAGTGCACGCCGCCGACGGCAGCGGGGTGACCTCCGGGAGATCCGGAGCTGCCTCCGTCGTGTCCTCGCCGCCGCCGCCCGTCTCGGCCGGGGTCGTGTCATCGGCCTCGTCGTCGTCACCGCCGCAACCCACGGCGGCGAACGCGAACGCGCCGATGAGCAGCACGAGTAACGCCAAAATCGTCCTTCGTTTCACCACTCCTCCTCTTCGCCCGATTCCTGTTTCGGCGCTGCACCCGGCGAGCACCGTCAGAAGATGCCCGCGATTATGAACGCGGATTCAACGCCCTTGCAACCCCCTGCCGATACGATGACCACCCAACGAGCGGGCCGAAGTGGCGGAACTGGTAGACGCGCTGGACTCAAAATCCAGTGGGGCCACGCCCCGTGCGGGTTCGATCCCCGCCTTCGGCATCAGTTCACCACCTCCTCACCACGCTCCAGGGGTCGCATCGATCAGAATGGGTTCGTCCAAAGAGACGACCGCAGGAAGCTGAAGTTAGACGAATGGGCAAACACGTTGCACTCCTGACCGGCGGGGGCGACTGCCCGGGCCTGAACGCGGTCATCCGGGCGGTCACCAGGCGCTCGCTCGACCGCGGCTACGGGGTGGTCGGCGTCCGCGAAGGCTGGCGGGGGCTCGTCGAGGCCAAGTTCCAGGAGCTCGACGACCGGGCGATCTCGGGGATCCTCCCGCGCGGCGGCACGATCCTGGGCACCACCAGGACGAACCCGTACAAGGTCGAGGGCGGGGTCGACCGCGTGCTCGAGACCTTCGCCGCCCGGGAGCTCGACGCGCTCGTCGCCATCGGCGGCGAGGACACCCTCGGAGTCGCGTCGCGCCTCTTCGAGGAGCACGGCTTCCCCGTCGTCGGCGTGCCGAAGACGATCGACAACGACCTCTCCGCCACCGACTACACGTTCGGCTTCGACACCGCCTTGACGGTCGCCACGGAGGCGATCGACCGCCTGCACACGACGGCCGAGTCCCACAACCGCGTCATGGTCGTGGAGGTCATGGGCCGCCACACCGGCTGGATCGCGGTCATGAGCGGCATGGCCGGCGGCGCCGACGTCATCCTCATCCCCGAGCACCCGATCACGATCGAGGAGGCCTGCCGGGACATCCAGCGCCGCCACGCGCGCGGCAAGGACTTCTCCATCGTCGTCGTCAGCGAAGGCTACGAGCTCACCTACGAGTCCGGCGAGAAGCAGCAGGTCACGCAGGCGGCCCCGACCGACCAGTTCGGCCACGTCCGCCTGGGCGGGGTCGGCGACGTCCTCGCCGCCGAGATCGAGGAGCGCACCGGCTTCGAGACGCGGGTGACCGTGCTCGGCCACGTCCAGCGCGGCGGCACGCCGACCCCGCACGACCGCATCCTCGCCACGCGCTACGGCCTCAAGGCGGCCGACCTCGTCCACGAGCAGCAGTGGGGCCAGATGGCCGCCCTCAAGGGCGACGACGTGATCGCCGTCCCCCTGAAGGACGCCGTCGCCGAGCTGAAGACGGTCCCGCCCGAGTTCTACGAGGCCGCGAAGACCTTCTTCGGCTAGCGACCGCCGGCACCGCTTCCACTGTCTCCGGCGGACATGCCCGGGGTCTGACCCCGTCCATGGCCCCGCCGGACACGTTCGCGGGACGAAGCCGCGTGGCTTCAGGGTCGGTGCGCCGCGTCGCACCCGGCGAGACGCCGCCGTTCGGAACCACTTCAGGGGTCAGACCCCGGACATGGAGCCGTCGCGGCATCGAGTCGAGCTGGCGGGTCGACCGGGTCTACTTCCTGCCCTTCAGCCTTCGACGCTGGGCGTTCCGGCTCCGGTGCAACCCCTTACCGACAGGTCGGCCAGGACCTCTCACCGTAGCCCGGGCGAGCCTCACTGGAACAGCAGCAGCAGCGCGTCCGTCGGCGCGTAGTCGTCCGTGAGCACGGGCACGTCGTCGGTCGGGACGAGCTCGTCGTGGCGGTCGAGGATCGCCTGGCGCAGGTCCGGCGCGGTCGGGGCCGACGCGCGGAGCTCCTCCCAGCGCTGCGCGAGGAACGTCGGCTGCGGCGCCGCGCTTTCGGTGGCCACCAGGATGAGGTTCCTGAACGTCTCGTCCCCCTCGTCGCCCGGGAGGATCGTCGGGTGGACGAGCACCGTCGGGAACGCCGTGCGGTACGTCCGGTAGATGGAGCGGAAGAGGCGCGAGCTCGGGCCGGCGATGGCGCCGATCGCGTTGGTCACGACGACGCCGCCGGGCTCCAGCCGGGAGCGGGCGAGCTGGAGGAACTCCTGCGTCACCAGGTGGAACGGGATCGCGTCGGCGAAGAACGCGTCGATGACGATCGCGTCCCAGCGCTCGTCGCCGTCGGCGAGGAAGCGCCGCCCGTCGCCGACCGAGATCTCCAGGCGCGGGTCGTCGCGCGGCAGCTCGAACCAGTCGTGGGCGACGTCGGCGACGACCGGGTCGATCTCGACCGCGTGGAGCTGAACCTCGTCGAAGTCCTGGAGCATGCGCTTCTCCGAGGAGCCGGCGCCGAGGCCGATGAAGAGGATCCGCTGCGCGTCCGGGTTGTACACCTTCGCCAGGTGGAAGGAGTCCGTGTAGGCGAAGCGCGTGCGGAGCGGGTCGTCGAGGTACATCGCGCTCTGCAGCGAGTTGTCGAAGCGCAGGTAGCGCGAGTCGGCGTCCTCCACGACGGAGAGGCGGTGGTACTGCGTGTCCTGCGAGAAGACGACGCGGAGCTCCGGCTGGGCGATCGCGGCACGCGGGTCGCGCGCGTCGAGGACCGTCTCCGAGCCTCGGAGCCGGTAGAGCGGCGACCAGTTCTGGGCCGCGGCGCCCGAGAGCGTCCCACCGGTCTCCGGCGCCAGCGAGACGGCCGCGACCACGGCGCCCACGGTCGCCAGCGCGGCCACCGCCGCCGCGGCCGCCTGCCGCTCGGCCGCGGCCACGACCACGACCGCGGCGAGGAGGGCCGCGGCCCCGGTGGCGATCAGCTGGTCCACCCCGAGCTCGGGGATGAGGAAGAACGCCGTCGCCAGCGTGCCGGCGATCGAGCCGGCGGTCGAGACCGAGAAGAGCCGGCCGGCCGTCCTCCCCACCCGGGCCAGCGAGCGGGCGCGCAAACGGACGGCGATCGGCGTCACGCACGCCATGGCGACGCTCATCGGGCCGAAGAGGATCACGGAGGCGATCAGCGGGTTGAGCCGCGGCCCGAAGTCCCACCCGACCACCCACTCCAGCACCGCGTCGTCCACGAAGGGGATCGCCAGCACGAGGAGGGCCGCGAGCCCCATCACCCCGAGCAGCAGCCTCGTGACGGGCAGCCGGTCGGCGAGCACGCCGCCGAGCCAGTAGCCGATCGCGAGGCCGGTGAGGACGACGCCGATCAGCGAGCCCCAGACGTAGAGCGAGTTGCCGAAGAACGGCGCCAGGACGCGGCTCGCCGCGATCTCGACGCCGAGGAGGACGGCGCCGGAGACGAAGACGGCGGCCATGATCGCCGCGCCGTCGAAGCGGTCGGCGAAGCCGCGTCCCTCCGGCGCGGGCAGGCTCCCGGGCCGGCCGTCGCCGTCGCGGCCGTTGCCGCCGGGGGCCTCGCCGGTGACGACGGGGCTAGGGCGCCGCGTGCGGTCCACGGACGAGCTCCTCGAGAACGGCTCCGAACCCGGCGTCGTGCGGCAGCCCGTGCACGAGGATCGCGTCGACCCCCGCCCGCTCGAGCGCCAGGACCTGCTCGTGGGAGACGACTGCCGCCTCCGAGACGACGAGCTTGCCCGCGGGCACGTCGGCAAGCAGGTCGAGGGTGAGCTCGAGATCCTCCTCGTCGTCGTCGACCTCGCGCTCGGAGATGAGCACGATGTCCGGGTCGATGCGCTCCAGCGCGTCCTCGAGCTCCTCCTCCTCGCGCACGTCGACCGCGAAGTCGAGGCCGAGGTCGGAGGCAGCTCCGTGGAGACCCTCCAGCGCACCCTCGCCCGAGGCCGCGTCGTAGTGGACGACGAGCGCGTCCGCACCGGCCCCGGCGACCGTCTCCGGGTCCCCGTCCCGGGCGAGGATCGGCAAGCCCGTGCGGCCCCGCGCCCGGCCGACGTCGGCGGCCGAGACGGCGATCGCCTCGGCGCCGGCCGCCTCCGCGATCGCGGCCAGCTCCTCGATGTCACCCTCGAGCACGGGGATGACGGAGATGCCGTCGCCCTCGGAGATCGCCTCGCTGAAACGGCTCACGAACGCGTAAGACTAGACGCCGATCGGGTGCCAGACGGTCTTTAGCTCGAGGAACGCGGCCGCGTGCCAGGGCGACTGCCCCTCGCCGTTCCTGACGACCCGCTTGACGTTGTCCGCGGCGAGCCGCTCGAGCTCGGCCGTGTCGCCGTCGGCGCCGGCCAGGTCGAGCGCGTTCACGTCCATGTGCGCGGCGAGCACCGGCGCCAGCTCCCGCTTGCGGCCGGTGAGGAGGTTGACGACGCCGCCGGGGACGTCGGAGGTCGCCAGCACCTCCGCCAGGGTGACCGCGGCCAACGGGCGGTGCTCCGAGGCGAGGACGACGGCGACGTTCCCGCCCACGAGCGCCGGCGCGAGCCGCGAGACGAGGCCGGCCAGGGGCGGCTCCTCCGGGGCGACGATGCCCGCGATGCCCGTCGGCTCGGGCACCGTGAAGTTGAAGTACGGGCCGGCGACCGGGTTGGAGGAGCCGAGCACCTGCGCGAGCTTGTCGGCCCAGCCGGCATACCAGACCCAGCGGTCGACCGCCGCGTCGACCTCGGCCGCGTCGCCGGTCAGCTCGGCGAACTCGGCCTTGCGGCCCTCCATCATCTCGGCCACCCGGTAGAGCACCTGGCCACGGTTGTAGGCGGTCGCGCCGGCCCACCCGGGGAACGCGGCGCGCGCGGCTCGCACTGCGTCGCGGACGTCCTTGCGCGAGGCGAGCGCGACGTTCGCGCCCTCGACCTCGTATGTGCGCCCCGACTCCGAGCGCGGGAACTTCCCACCGACGTAGAGCTTGTACGTCTTCCTGACCGGGAGGCGGCTCACTCCTCGAGCTCCAGGTACGGGCCGAGCCCGTGCAGGCCGCCCTCGCGGCCGAAGCCGGACTCCTTGTAGCCGCCGAACGGCGAGGTCGGGTCGAAGCGGTTGTACGTGTTCGCCCAGATCACGCCGGCGCGCAGGCGCTGCGCCATCGACAGAATCCGCGAGCCCTTCTCCGTCCAGACGCCGGCGCTGAGGCCGTACGGCGTGTTGTTCGCCTTCTCGACCGCCTCGTCGGGCGTGCGGAAGGTGAGCACCGAGAGCACCGGCCCGAAGATCTCCTCCTGCGCGATCCGGTAGCTCTGCGCGACGTTCGTGAAGACCGTCGGGGGGAACCACCAGCCCTTCTCCGGCAGCCGGCACGGCGGCTGGTAGATCTCGGCGCCCTCCTCCTCCCCGCTGGCCACCAGCTCCTTGATCCTCTCCAGCTGCGCGCTCGAGTTGATGGCGCCGACGTCCGTGTTCTTGTCGAGCGGGTCGCCGACGCGGAGCGTGCCCATGCGGCGCTTCAGCTTCGCGAGGACCTCCTCGTACACGGACTCCTGGACGAAGAGCCGCGAGCCGGCGCAGCAGACGTGACCCTGGTTGAAGTAGATCCCGTTTATGATCCCCTCGACCGCCTGGTCGAGCGGGGCGTCGTCGAAGATGATGTTCGCCGCCTTGCCGCCCAGCTCGAGGGTGAGCTTCTTCCCGGTCCCGGCGACCGCGCGCATGATCTCCTTGCCGACCTCGGTCGAGCCGGTGAACGCGATCTTGTCCACGTCCGGGTGCTTGACGAGCTCGGCGCCCGCGCGCCCGTCGCCGGTGACGATGTTCACGACGCCCGGCGGCAGCTCCGCCTGGCGGAGGACGTCGGCGAAGAGGAGCGCCGTCAGCGGCGTCGTCTCGGCCGGCTTGAGGACGACCGTGTTCCCGGCCGCGAGCGCGGGCGCGATCTTCCAGGAGAGCATGAGCAGCGGGAAGTTCCACGGGATGATCTGCCCGGCGACGCCGACCGGCCGCGGCCGCCGGTTGGGGAAGGCGTACTCGAGCTTGTCGGCCCAGCCCGCGTAGTAGAAGAAGTGCGCAGCCGAGAGCGGCAAGTCGACGTCCCGCGATTCGCGGATCGGCTTGCCGCCGTCGAGCGACTCGAGCACGGCGAACTCGCGCGAGCGCTCCTGGAGGATGCGGGCGATCCGGAAGAGGTACTTGGCGCGCTCGCTCGGCGCCAGGTCGGACCAGCCGTTCGCGAACGCGTCGCGCGCCGCGCCGACCGCCAGGTCGACGTCCTGCGCGTCCGCGTAGGCGACCTCGGCGAGCGGCTCCTCGTCGCGCGGGGCGATGCTCGCCTCGAACTCGGCCGAGCGCGGCTCCACCCACTCCCCGCCGAGGAAGAGACCGTAGCGCTCCTCCAGCCGGACGATCTCGCGCGACTCGGGCGCCTCGGCGTACTCGAACGCGGACGGAACGGGCGAACGATCCTGGCGCTTCTCGACCTCGGCCATCAGTCGACCGTGAAGTAGTCGGGGCTCTGGTAGGCGCCGGTCTTCTGCTTGCGGATCTGCATGAGCACGTCGTTCAGGAGCGAGGAGGCGCCGAAGCGGAACAGGTCGGGCGTGAGCCACTCGGGTCCCAGCGTCTCGTTGACGAGGACGAGATACTGCACAGCCTGCTTGGCGTGCCGGATGCCGCCGGCCGGCTTCATGCCGATCTTCCGGCCCGTCTCCTCGTGGACGTCGCGGATCGCCTCGAGCATGACGAGGGTGACGGGCAGCGTCGCGGCGGGGTGGATCTTCCCGGTCGACGTCTTGATGAAATCCGCGCCGCCGGCGATCGCGAGCAGGCTCGCCCGGCGGACGTTGTCGTACGTGCCAAGCTCGCCGGTCTCCAGGATGACCTTCAGGTGCGCCGGGCCGCACACCTCCTTCACGCGCCGGACCTCGTCGTAGACCTTCGCGTAGTGGCCGGAGAGGAAGGCGCCGCGGTCGATGACCATGTCGATCTCGTCGGCGCCGAGCTCGGCGACGCGCGCCGCCTCCTCCACCTTCAGCTCGGTGGGCGACTGCCCGGAGGGGAACGCGGTCGCGACCGAGGCGACCTTGACGGCGCTCCCGCGCACGCGCTCGAGCGCGTGCGGAACCATGTTCGGGTAGACGCAGACCGCCGCCACCGGCGGCACCGTGAGATCGGCCGGGTCGGGGCGCAGCGCCTTCGAGGAGAGCGCGGCCACCTTGCCGGGGGTGTCGGCGCCCTCGAGCGTCGTGAGGTCCATCATCCGCACGGCGAGGTCGAGCGCGAAGAGCTTCGACTCGCGCTTGATCGACCGGGTGGCCAGCGCCGCGGCCCGCTGCTCGACCGCGACCTGGTCGACGGAGCCGATGCGCGGGAGCCGGGGCTCGAGCGGCAGCTCGAACCCGCTCGGCAGGGCGGGCGCTTGCGCCATGGCGCGAAGTGTAGCCCTCGCGTAGTCTCGTCCCGTGGCCCCGCTCGCCTTCGCCGCCGGCTTCGCCCAGGGCGCCAACGTCCTTCGCGAGACCGGGAACCGGATCGTCAGGATCCCGGAGATCGCGGGCAGCCTCGCGGGCTCCCGCGGCCTGCGGAAGCTGCGGGTGCGGGTCGTCATCCTCCGCGACGAGGAGGGGACACCGGTGGCGACGCCGGAGCAGGTGGAGCCGAGCCTGGTCGAGGCGCGGCGGGTTCTCGGGGAGACGCTCGCGGTCGACCTCGTGCCCGCCGCCGAGCCGCTCGTACGGACGATCGCCGGGCCCGCGCCCCCGCAGGCGCTCGACTCGCCCTGCGCGGAGGGCTCCTACCGCGCCGACTTCGGGCCGGGAGGCGAGTTCTTCCGCCGTCACCGCGAGCGCACCGGCGTCACGGGGTCCGGCGCCCCGATCACGGTCTTCGTCGTCCGCGACGTCCTCGGCAAGGCGGGCTGCTCCCTCGGCCCGCTCGTCGACTACGTCACCGTGGACATGACCGCCCTGAGGGGCCGGCGACTGCGCGTCCTCGCCCACGAGCTGGGCCACGCCTGCGGCCTCCCCCACTCGAGCGCGCCCGAGAACCTCATGCTCCCGAGCCGGATGGGCGACCGGCTCCAGCCGTGGCAGGTGGCGGTCTTCCGCAGCTCCCGCCACGTCACCGCCACGTAGCTCTCACGTTCCGCGCAGTTCGTGCCGATGCTCACGGCATGAAGCGCACGATGAGCACGAAGGCCGCGGTCGTCGGCCTCGCGGCCTCCCTCGCCGGATTCGCGGTCGCGTCGGTCGCCTTCTTCGGCCCGCGCCGCTAGCCCGATCCGGTCCGGTCCTTCCGTAGGATGTCGGCCGTGCTCTGGACCTTCGTCCCGGTCGCCCTCCTCCTGAGCCTGACGCCCGGACCGGGCATGGCGCTCGTCGTCCGCAACGCGGCGGTCGGCGGCACCGGCGCCGCCTTCCGGACGACCGTGGGGAGCTCGATCGGCGTCGGCGTCTGGGCCGTCCTCTCGGCAGTCGGGATCTCGGCGCTCGTCGCCGCGTCGGAGACGGCGTTCCTCGCGCTCAAGGTCGCCGGCGTGGCCGTCCTCGTCTGGTTCGGCGTGCAGGCGCTCCGCGGCCGGAAGCGCGCCTCGGCGAAGCCCGGCCCGACCCGTGACCAGGCGTTCTCGAGCGGCCTGCTGACCGCTCTCGCGAACCCGAAGCTGGCCGTCTTCTTCGTCGCGCTCCTGCCGCAGTTCCTGCCGCAGGGCGCGCCGGTCCTCCCCTACGCGCTCGCGATGGCGGCGATCCTCGTCGCGGCCGACTTCTCGATCTACGTCTCGCTCGGCGCGGCCGTCTCGCGGACGAGGCGCCTGGTCGCGAGCTCCCGCTTCGCGCGCCGGGTGGAGCAGGCGACCGGCGCGGTCCTGCTGGTCCTCGCGGGCCGGCTCGCGCTCGAGCGGTCCTAGAGCACCTGCGCCAGGAACTGGCGGCAACGCTCCTCGCGCGGGTTCGCGAACATCGAGCGCGGCTCTCCCTCCTCCACGATCCGGCCGTGGTCGATGAAGAGGAGCCGCGTGACTACCTCGCTGGCGAAGCCCATCTCGTGGGTGACGATCATCATCGTCATCCCCTCCGAGGCGAGGCGCTGCATCACGTCGAGCACCTCCTTCACGAGCTCCGGGTCGAGCGCCGAGGTCACCTCGTCGAAGAGCATCAGCTTCGGCCGCATCGCCAGCGCCCGCGCGATCGCCACCCGCTGCTGCTGGCCGCCGGAGAGCTGGGCGGGGTAGGAGTCCGCCTTGTCCGCGAGCCCGACCTCGCGCAGCTGCTCGACCGCCCGGTCGCGCGCCTCGCTCCTGGAGAGCCCGAGCACGTTCCGCAGCGCGAGCGTGATGTTGCCGAGCACCGTCTTGTGCGGGAAGAGGTTGAACTGCTGGAAGACGATGCCGATGGCGGTACGCGCGTCGTCGAGGTTCGTCCTGATGTCGGTCAGGTCGAGGCCGTCGACGAAGACGCGGCCCTCGGTGGGCTCCTCGAGCATGTTCACCGTGCGGAGCAGTGTCGACTTCCCCGAGCCGGAGGGCCCGATGACGACGACGACCTCGCCGGGCGAGATCGCCAGGTCGATGCCGCGCAGCACATAGAGGTCGCCGAACCACTTGTGGATGCCCTCGAGCCGGACGATCGGTTCCGGTGCCATCAGGCGCCGATCCCTGTGAGGCCGCTCCGGAGCCTGCGCTCGAGCCGGTTCACCAGCCAGATCATCGGCAGGGTGATCGCCAGGTAGCCGGCGGCGGCGGCGAGGAACGGGGTCGCGTTGAAGGTCTGCGCGTAGATGTCCCGCGCCGTCGAGAGGAGCTCCTGCTGCGAGAGGGTGAGGCCGAGGACGACGACGAGCGACGTGTCCTTCACGAGGATGACGAACTCGTTCGTGAGCGGCGGGATCACCCGGCGGAACGCCTGCGGCAGGATCACGAGCCGGAGCGCCTTCAGGTAGCTCATCCCGAGGGAGCGCGCCGCCTCGATCTGGCCCCGCTCGATGGACTGGATCCCCGCGCGGAAGATCTCCGCCGAGTACGCGCCGGCGTTCAGCCCGAAGACGGCGATCGCCACGGTGTAGACGCCGACGTTCAGCTGGAGCCCGAGCACGATCCCGAAGAAGAAGAAGCTGAGCTGCCAGAGGAGCGGCGTGCCGCGGAAGAAGTTGATGTAGATACGCGCGGGCGCCCGGACGACCGCGCGGTTCGAGAGGGCGAAGACCGCGAAGAGGAGCCCGAGCACGATGCCGATGGCCTCGCCGCTCAGGGCCAGGATCAGCGTGTTGCCCGCCGCGCGCAGGAACCGGCCGGGGAACTCGCCGAGGAGCGCGAAGTCGAAGAACTGGCGGGCGAAGCGCTCGACGTCGCCGTTGCGGAACCACAGGAGGAAGCTCGCGAGCACGATCGCCTGGAGGCCGAGCACCGCGCCGGAGATCGAGCCCTCCCTGGCCCCCTTGGTCAGCGCACGCCGCGAGCCGACGTATCCGGCCACGGCCGCGGCCGCGCCGAGCGCGATGGCGACGAGGAGCACGGCGAGCTCCGCGCCGCTCGTGATCGCCTCGGCGAGGCTCGTCGTCGGCGTCCAGCCGTAGGCGGTCGCGATCGCCACCGAGCCGACGAAGATGAGCGCGAGGGCCCCGCCTCCCGCCGTCAGCGCGGTGAGCGAGAGCGGCGTCTGCTCTCGGGCCGAGTGGCGCCAGCCCCGGTCGGGAGCCTGCCGGTCGTCGGCCGGCGGCCCGGCGGCGGACGCTTCCTGGATCGTGCTCATCGAACCTCCTGCAGGTCGCGCCCGGGGAGCCGCCGCTCGCGGGCTCCCCGGGCTTCACTCCACGCTACGAGGCTTCGGCGACGTTGCCGCCCGGCGGCAGATCCGGGTAGTTGCCGTAGATCTGCGCGTACGTGCCGTCCTCGATCATCGTCGCGAGGACGATGTTGATCGCCTCGAGGAGCGACTCGTTCTCCGGGTTGACGGGGAAGCCGTACCGCTCGCCGGTGTCGATGGTCGCCACGACCTCGAGGTCGGCCCGCCGCTCGGCCTCCGTCAGTGCCGACGGCTCGTCGAAGATGACGGCCGTGACGTTTCCGGCCTCGAGCGCCGTGTACGTGTCGGGCGCCTCCGGGAACGACCGGACGTCGACCCCGTCGGGCAGGTTGTCACGGGCCCAGATCTCGCCGGTCGTCCCCTGCTGCACGGCGACGACGTCGCCCGAGCTCAGGTCGTCGACCGACGCGATGTCGGGGGTCTCGGCCGTGTTGACCGTCAGGGCCTGCTGGGCGAAGTAGTAGGGCTCCGAGAAGTTGACGATCTCCTCCCGTTCCTCGGTGATCGTCGTCGCGGAGGCGACGGCGTCGAACCGGCCGCCGGCCAGCTGCGTGAAGATCGTGTCGAAGCTCGTGTCGACCCAGCGGACCTCGGAGATGCCCAGGCGCCCGGCGATCTCCTCCATCAGCTCCACGTCGAACCCGGTCAGCTCGTCCCCTTCCCGGAACTCGAACGGTGGGAACGGCACGTCGGAGCCGACGGTCAGGACTCCGTCCTCGACCGTCGAGAACTCGGGCAGGCCGCCGGTCGTGTCGGTCTCGACCGCGTCGGTTCCCGTGCCTTCGGTTCCCGCCTCGTCGTCGTCGTCGCCGCCGCAGCCGGCGGCAAGGGTGAACACCAGAAGCACCGCGATGAGCGGGGCCCACTTGCGGACGGACATGTGTTCCATCCTCCTTCCGGTACCGCAGTCCTACGTCATGGGCTCTCCGCCGGGAAGAGTATGCAACAGGCGCGCCCGGCCGCCTCGTCCCCGGCTACGCGGCCACGAGCTCGTCGACGAGCGGCGCCGTGTCGAGCGGGTCGTAGCCGATCCGGTCGGCGATCTCCTCGCTCGTCGGGCGCGTGCCCTCCGCGAAGAGCGCCCGCAGGAGCTCGCCCGTCTCGGGGCGGCGCCACCAGTCCTCGCCGATCGTCCGGCGCAGGTGCGTCCGGAGCTGCGCCGCCCGGATCCAGGCTCGGAGGTAGTCGGCCGAGTAGAAGTCGCCGTCCATGTCGGCCAGGTAGCCGTCCGCCCGGTAGCGGAAGCCGACCGCGGCCCGCAGGTTGTCCTCGTAGACCTGCGCGTAGTCGTTCGCGTTCTCGAAGTCGCTCCAGAAGTCGAGCTCGTAGGCGAGCTTGGCCGCGTAGCGGCGAAAGAGGAGCACCTCGAGGAAGCGCGCCGCCTCGGCGCGGTCGGCGGCCTCCTCCTCGGTCGCGCCGAAGTGCAGGACGTGCCAGGCGGGCTCGCGCGTGATCGACTCGATCAGGAACGAGTAGATCTCCGTCAGCGCGTGGTCGCGCGAGAGCCGCCGGAACGTGTACGGAAGCTCGGGGTCGAGCCCGGCGTAGTGCAGCGCGTGCCCGGCCTCGTGCAGGAACGCCTGGTAGTCGTGCAGGCCGCCCTGCGCGCGGGTGATCAGGTGGACGACGGCCGGCGGGTCCGACGCGATCACGCATGCGCGCGGGCTCTTCTGCGGCCGGTCGTCGAGGTCGAGCCGGATGCCCTTGTTCGCCGCCAGGTCGAAGCCGAGGCTCGCCAGCGTGTCCAGGCAGACCGGCACGCAGCGATCCTTGGGATAGAGGTCCGCGAACGGCGACATCCGCCGCAGGTAGGAGACGTGAGAGGAGGCCGGCTCGGCGTCGCGTCCGGAGCCCAGGATGCGGTCGAGCCACTCCTCGCGCATGGGCGCCCACGACTCGTCCTGCCGGCGCGACGCCTCCTGGAGGGCGTTCGAGAGCGCGCGGAGGTCGATGCTCTTGCGCGCCGCGCTCCGCGCCACCGGGTCCGGCTCGCCCGAGAGCTCCGCGTCGAGCGCCTCGCCCTTCTGCATGAGCCCGTAGCGAGGGCAGTTGAAGCGCGCGGAGGCGTCGGCGGCGAGGTCTCCGAGCTGGTCCCGCGCCGCGTAGTCGTCGAGGATCGCCAGCTGCGCCTGGGCGGAACGGAGCGGCAGGGACTCACCGCGGAACTCGACCCGCTCGGCGAGGATCGCGTTCTCGAGCTTGTCGGACTCCTCGGCGAGCTCGCGGACGACGACGCCGCCGGCGGCCGCCTCGCGGAGCCGGTACAGGCGCTCGCGCTCCTCGCCGCGCGCCCCCTCCTCCGCCTCGCGGAGCGCCGCGTGCTGCTCGCGCATGAAGAGGTCGTCGTAGCGCGCGACGATCGCGGCCTGCTCGCTCGTCTCCTTCTCGCCGACGCGGACGGCACGGCCTTCCTCGGAGCGCTCGTACAGGTAGCGGGCCAGCTCCGCCTCGAAGCCGTCCGGTGTCCTCACAACCCCCATGACCAACCCCCAAGCCTCTTTAGATTCCGAGTCTCTCCAACGCGCTCTCGTCACGCCGCCACCTCGGCCTCACCTTGACCCGGAGATCGAGGAAGACGGAACGCCCCAGAAGAGCCTCGATCTCCGGTCTGGCGCGCGTGCCGATGGCGCGGATCATACCCCCGCCCTTCCCGACGACGATGCCCTTCTGCGACTCCGTCTCCACCCACACGTGGGCATCGACGCGGCCGCCCTCCGCATCGAGCTCGTCGACCTCGACGGAGATCGCGTGCGGCACCTCCTCGCGGGTGAGCTGGAGCGCCTTCTCGCGCACGATCTCGGCGATGCGCGCCTCGAGCGGGAGGTCGGTCGTCTGCCCCTCCTCGAAGTAGCGCGGCCCCTCGGGCAGGAGCCCGGCGAGGTCCGCGCGGAGCGGGCCGAGCCCGTCTCCCGAGCGGCCGCTGACCGGGTGGAGCGCGTGGAAGTCTCCGAGCGCCGCGGCACGCTCGATCTGCGCGGCGATCCTTGCGGGGTCGACGCGATCGACCTTGTTCAGGGCCACGACCACCGGCGGGCCGGACGCGTAGATCCGCTCGGCGATGAAGCGGTCGCCGGCTCCGATCGCCTCGTCCGCCGCCAGGACGAAGAGGAAGCCGTCGACGTCCGCGAGGGCCTCGTCGACCGTACGCTGCATCCGCTCGGTCAGCGCGTCGCGCGGCCGCTGGAAGCCGGGCAGGTCGACGAGAACGAGCTGGTGGGGCTCGCCCTCGAGCTCGCCGTCGACGACGGCAGAGATCCGGCGGCGCGTCGTCTGCGGCTTGTCCGAGACGATCGCCACCTTGCCGCCGGCGAGCGCGTTCACGATGGTCGACTTCCCGACGTTCGGGCGCCCGGCGACGGCCACGAAACCGGATCTCACAGGACGAACGAGTCGGGCAGCAGCTCGTCCGGCCGCCGCGTGAGCACCCCGCCCTCGTGCTCGAAGACGACCCGGTCGACCCTGAACTCGGCGAGCCACTGCCGGCAGCCCCCGCACGGGGACGCCGTGATGGCGACGGCCTCGACGTCGCCGGGCCTGACGCCCTCGGCGGCGGCGCGGGAGAGCGCGCAGCGCTCGGCGCAGACGCCGAGCGGGTAGGCGGCGTTCTCGACGTTCACGCCGGTGACGACCCTCCCGTCGCGCAGGAGCGCCGCCGCGCCGACGTGGAACTTCGAGTAGGGCGCGTAGGCGTTCGCCGACGCCGAGCGCGCCAGCTCGAGCAGCTCGAGGTCGGTCACGCGAGCACCTGGAAGAGGATCATCGTGACGAGCGTACCGATCACGGCGCCGAGCACGACCTCCGTGACGGTGTGGATCCCTGACTCGACCCGCGTCTGCGCGACGAGCAGCGCCATGATCAGGGCGACGAAGCTGACGACGACGCGCTGCTCCTCGGCGATGAACGCGATCGCGGTGAAGCCGCCGAAGGCGAGCGCCGCGTGCCCGGAGGGGAGCCCGCCGGAGAGCGGCGTCCCCCGCCCGGTCAGCGCCTTCGAGGCGATCACGATCAGGATGATGAGGACGAGCGCGATCACCGTGAGGTTGCTCGGCGCCTCGCGCAGGCGCTCGACCAGGCGCGAGCTCGGCTGCGAGAGCCGGTCGGCGAAGACGAGGTAGCCGATCACGACCGCGTTGACCGCGGCGATCAGGACCGCCCCGGCGGCGATGTCCTTGGCGACCTTCGCGAGCGGGTCGAAGGACGTCGTCGCCAGGTCGATGGTCGCCTCGACGGCCGTGTTCACCATCTCCGCGATCAGGACGAAGGAGATGGCGATGAGGAGGGCCATCAGCTCGAGCTTCGTCACCCCGTAGGAGAAGGCGAGCACGAGGACGATCGTCGCCACCGCGAAGTGGATGCGCATGTTGCGCTCGTGGCGCAGGACGTGGATGACGCCCTCGAAGGCCCAGTTGAAGCTCTGGAGGATGCGCGGCGTCCGCCGCGTGCGCCGGGTCTCCTGCTCGGGAGGCGCGGTCATGCCAGGAGAGTTCGCTCCCGGCGCTCCATCTCCGGCCCGTGCTCGTGGCCGAGCAGGTGCAGGAGGCCGTGGACGAGGGGCGCCCGCCAAGCGCTCCCGACGACCTGCGGGCAGAGGACGACGTCGCCGAGCTGGCGCGGCACGCCCTCCGGCAGCTCGTCGCGCCCGTCGATCGGGAAGGAGAGGACGTCGGTCGCCTCGTCGATGCCGAGGTGCTCCCGCTTCAGCTCGCGCATCCTTTCCGGCGCGACGAACCCGAGGCCGAGGTCGCCCTCCGCGACTCCCTCGGCGGCGAGCACGTCCCGCGCCAGGTCGGCGGCGGCCGCCTCGTCGACGGCGACGCCGCTCTCGTTGGCGATCTCGAGGCGGATCACCGGCGGCGCTGCGTGCCCGTCTGCTCGGCGTGGCGCTTGTACGCCTCGACGATGCGCTGCACGAGCACGTGGCGCACGACGTCCTGGTTCCCGAACTCGACGAACTCGATCCCGTCGATGTCGCCGAGGATCTGGCGCACGTGGATGAGGCCCGACGCCTGATCCTGCGGGAGGTCGATCTGCGTGACGTCGCCGGTCACGACCACCTTGGAGCCGAAGCCGAGCCGCGTCAGGAACATCTGCATCTGCTCCGGCGTCGTGTTCTGCGCCTCGTCGAGGATGATGAAGGAGTCGTTCAGGGTGCGCCCCCGCATGAAGGCGAGCGGGGCGACCTCGATCGTGCCCCGCTCCATGAACGTGTTCAGCCGGTCGGCGTCGAGCATGTCGTAGAGCGCGTCGAAGAGCGGCCGCAGGTACGGGTCGACCTTGGCCAGCATGTCCCCCGGGAGGAACCCGAGCCGCTCCCCCGCCTCGACGGCCGGCCGCGTGAGGATGAGCCGGTTGACGTCCCGGTCGGCCAGCGCAGCGACGGCGAGCGCCATCGCCAGGTACGTCTTCCCGGTGCCGGCCGGGCCGATCCCGAACGTGATCGTCCCCGAGCGGATCGCGTCGACGTACCGCTTCTGGTTGACCGTCTTCGGCGTGATCTTCTTCCCGCGGTGGCGCCAGACCACGTCCTCGAAGATCTCGCGCGGGTCCTTGGCGGCGTCGAGGGCCGCGAGGACGGCGTCGACCGTGCTCGGCCCGATCGCGTGTCCGCCCTCGACGAGGTCGACGAGCTCGTCGATCACGAGCCGCGCCTCGTCCACCTTCCCGTCGTCGCCCTCGAGGGTCAGCTGGTTGCCGCGGAGCCGGATCGCGCACCCCATCCGCTCGCGCAGGGCCTCCAGGATTCCGTCGTCCACGGTTGCGAGCTCGGCCGCGACCTCGTTCGAGACGGAGAGAACCTGCTGCTGCAACGCCTCGAATTCTAATCGCCGGGACGGCAGCCCCGAGCGCGCGAGGGCGCGGCACGCGCCGCGACCGGGCAGGGGCGAGCGGCCCGCTCCGACCCGGGTCCCCCCACCCGGGGGTCTACCACCGCCGGGCGCGCGCATGGCGCACGGATTGCGCCGGATCCGCGCGGATCAGGCGAGCTTCTCGCGCACGAGCTGGCTGACCTCGGAGCCGTCGGCGCGGCCGGCCACCTGCGGCATCACGTCGGCCATGACACGGCCGAGATCGCGGAAGGACGTCGCGCCCGTCTCGGCGATCGCGTCGTCGACGATGCGCTCGAGCTCCTCCGTGTCGAGCGGCTCGGGCATGAACTCCTCGATGACGTCGAGCTCGTCCTCTTCCTTCTCCGCCTGCTCCTCCCGCCCGGCCGCGCGGAACGCCTCCGCCGCCTCGGCGCGCCGCTTCCGCTCCCGCTGCAGGACCTGGAGCTCCTCGTCGTCGCTCAGCGGCCGGCCGAGCTCTTTCTCCGCGGCGCGGAGCGCGGCGAGGGTCAGGCGCAGGGTGTCGGTGCGCAGCTGGTCGCGCGCCCGCATCGACTCCTTGATCTCGTCCTCGATCTCGGCGATCAGGCTCATTCGAATCCCGCCAGCGTCGGCGTGCCGCCCAGGATATGCCAGTGGAGGTGGAAGACGGTCTGCCCGCCGCCCCTGCCCACGTTGGCGATCACGCGGTAGTCCTCGAGCCCCGCCGCGCGTGCCGTGCCCGCGACGAAGTCGAGCATCGCCTTCGCCTCGCCCGCCTCGAACTCGCCGACGTCCCGGAACGTGTCCACATGGCGTTCGGGGATGACGAGCAGGTGCACGGGCGCCTTCGGGTTGATGTCCTCGACCGCGGCGAAGCCGTCCTCCTTACGCACGTGGTCGCCCTCGGCGTAAAGGCG
This sequence comes from Gaiellaceae bacterium, assembly GCA_035620475.1. Taxonomy (GTDB): domain Bacteria; phylum Actinomycetota; class Thermoleophilia; order Gaiellales; family Gaiellaceae; genus JAIBJN01. Next base: position 20,157 of record DASPGT010000136.1, read on the forward strand.
GCAGAAGAGGCACTCAGACTCGGACACCGACGACTCCTTCCTCGCTCACGTCCGCCGCCCTCACGCGCACGATCCCGCCCACGGGAGCGTCCACGAGCCAGGGAGTGTAGTCGTCCCCGTAGCCGCGGCCCGGACGGTCGACGAGCACGGCGTCCTCGGTGCCGAGCTTCGCGCGCCACGCCCGCCGGCACGCCTCGGCCGAGCGGGCCCGGAGCCGCGCGCTGCGCTCGCGCTTGACCTCCGGCGCCACGGTGTCCGCGGCGGCCGTCCGGGTCCCCGGCCGCGGCGAGTACGGGAAGACGTGCACCTTCGTGATCCCCGCCTCGGCGACGACCACGAGCGTCCGCTGAAACGCGGCCTCGTCCTCGGCCGGGAAGCCGACGATCACGTCTGCGGTGAGGTTGAAGCCCTCCGCCCGTGCGACGCGCCGGAGGTAGGTCGCGCTCGTGTAGCGCCGGCCCATCGCGTCGAGCACGCCGTCGTCGCCGGACTGCAGCGGGACGTGGAGGTGCGGCGAGACCGCGGGCGTCTCGCGCATCGCCGCGATCAGCTTCTCGTCGAGGTGGTTCACCTCGATCGACGAGAGCCGGAGCCGCTCGAGGCCGGGCGTGGCCCCTGCCTCGCGAACGAGGCGGGCGAGGTCGAAGCCGGCGGCGCGGTCGCGAAAGCAGCCGAGGTTGATTCCGGTCAGCACCACCTCGCGGTGGCCCTGGGCGACCCGCCGGCGGATCTCGGCGAGGACCGCGCGCGCGGACCGGCTCCGCGAGGCGCCGCGCACCTGCGGGATGACGCAGAACGCGCACGAGAAGCTGCAGCCGTCCTGGATCTTCACGAAGGCGCGAACGCGATCGACCCCGATGTCGGCGCGGACGCAGCCGACCGCGCCGACGTCGCGTGCGACGAAGTCCGGGGTCCGCTCGCCGGGCAGGCGGACGACCGTGACGTTCTCCGGCAGGCTCGCGAAGGCGTCTCCCGCGAGGTTCGCGCCGCAGCCGGTGACGTAGACGTGCTTCGCGGTCCGCGCGGCGCGGCGGGCGGCCTGCCGCGACTTGCGCACGGCCTCGTGGGTCACGCAGCACGTGTTGACGACCGCGACGTCCGCAGCCTCGCCGCCCTCGACGTGCCCGTCCGCGGCGAGCCGCTCGCGGAGCTCCTGCGCGTCGGTGTGCGAGACCTTGCAGCCGAGGAAGTCGACGGTGAAGGTCGCCATGGAAGGGCCGATGCTAGCCCCGCCGACGCGCGAGCGCGTAGAGCGCCGCCCCGGCGAGCGCGAGCACGATCCCGGTGACGAGGAACGGCAGCGCGTCGAACCCGCCGCACTCGACCGACGTGGCGCCCGGCGGAAGCGTCAGCTCCCCGCTCTCCGGGCACGGTCGGTAATCCCTGTTGAGCGCCCAGATCAGGAGGGAGACCAGACCGACGCCCGAGACGAGCCCGCTCGCCGTCGCCCGGGGCGGCGAGCGCCGCAGGACCAGCCAGAGCGCGAGGAACCCGAACGGAGCGACCAACAGCCCGATCGAGGCGGCGGCGATGAGGGTGAACGCGAGGAGGCCGCCCACCCCGGTCCAGGCGACGAACCAGCCCCACCCCCGCACGGAGGTCATCTCGCTCTGAGTCTAGCCCGGTCGTCTCGCGAGCAGGTCGGCCGCCCAGCCCTCCGCCGTCCGCCGCTCGACGACCGACCAGCCGGCGGGCGACGGCCGCTCGTCCTCCAGGTAGCCGGAGCCGACGAGCACCCGTCCCTCGAAGCGCACGGCGACTCGCTCGACCGGGCCGAGGGCGATGTTGGCGACCGCGATGTCGGCGCCCGGGAGCGGGTCGGCGAGCGCGTCGCCCAGGCGGACCTCGACCTCGACGCCGTTGGCAGCGGCGTTCGCCACGGCCGCGTCGACCGCCGCCGGGTCGTCGTCGAGCGCCAGCACCGGCGCGAAGCCGAGCTTGGAGGCGGCGACCGCGATCACGCCCGAGCCGCACCCGACGTCGACGAGGCTCGACCGCTCCAGGCCGAGCAGGAGCTCGAGGCAGAGCCGCGTCGTCGCGTGCGCGCCGGTCCCGAAGGCGCGGCCGGGGTCGATGACGACGGCGAGGGCGCCGGCGTCCGGCTCCTCCCACGGAGGGCCGACCCACAGCGGCCCGATCCGCACGGGCCTGTGGAAGCGCCGCCACTCGTCCCCCCACCCCGGCCGGACCTCCCTGGCGGTCACCCTGCCGAGCTGGGCGAAGGCGCGCGGAAGGTCGTCCCGCTCCGTGTACCCGGCCAGCTCGACCTCGCTCCCGTCCTCACGTTCCTCGAAGCCCTCCGGAAAGAGCTCGACCATCGTCGCGCGAGCCTCCTCGGCCCGCTCCGCGGGCACCGTGATCGCGACGCGCCGGAGGCCGCTCAGCGGAACGCGGAGCGGAGCTTCTCGAAGAAGCCGCCGTCCGTCCCGTAGTTGCGCTCGTGCTCGCTCCGCGCGAAGTCCTCGAGCAGGCGGCGCTGCTCGTCCGTGAGGTGCGCGGGGATGCCGACGCCCACGAGCACGCGGTGGTCCCCCCGGCCGCGACCCTGCAGGACGGGCATGCCCTTGCCGCGGAGCACGCGAACCTCGCCCGGCTGCGTCCCCGGCGCGAACTCGAGCTCGACCTCGCCGGCGAGCGTCTCGATCGGGACGGTCGCGCCGAGCGCGGCCTCCGTCATCGTCAGGTCGACGGCGGAGACGATGTCGTTCCCCTCGCGGACGAAGCGCGGGTCGACCTTCACGTGGACGAGAACGTAGAGGTCGCCCGAGCGGCCGCCGAGGGCGCCGGCGTGGCCCTCGCCGCTGAGCCGGATTCGCTGGCCGTCGTGGATGCCCGGCGGGATCTCGACCTCCAGCTCACGCTCCTCCGTGATCCGGCCGGCTCCGTCGCACTCGGCGCACGGCGACTCCACGATCTCGCCGAGGCCGCCGCACCGCGGGCAGGCCTGCGTCCGCACCACCTGGCCGAAGAAGGAGTTGGAGATCGACTGGAGCCGGCCGGTCCCGCCGCACCCGGGGCAGATGCTTGGCGACGTCCCCGGCGCGGCGCCGCTGCCGTGACAGCTCGCGCAGTCGACGACGACCGGGAAAGGAACCGCGCGCTTCGCCCCCTCGGCGGCCTCGACGAGCTCGATCTCGACCTCGGCGAGCACGTCGGCGCCGCGCGCCGAGCGCCGGCCGGGGCGGCTGCCGAGCCCGCCGAAGAGATCGTCGCCGAAGAAGACCGAGAAGAGGTCGTTCAGGCTCCCGAAGTCGAAGTCGGTCGGCCGGAAGCCTCCGGTCTTGAGGCCGTCGTGGCCGTAGCGGTCGTAGAGCTCGCGGGTCTCGGACTTCGAGAGAACCTCGTAGGCTTCCGCGGCCTCGCGGAACCGCTCCTGGGCCTCCGGGTGGTCGGAGACGTCGGGATGGAGCTCGCGGGCGAGGCGCCGGAACGCGGACTTGATCGCGCGCTCGTCGGCGTCGCGCGGGACGCCGAGGATCTCGTAGTAGTCGCGTCGCGTCGTGGCCACGTTCGAAGGGTACTGCCGCCCGTCGCCGGCGCCGCCCGGGTCAGCTCTCGTAGAGCTCCTCGACGAACCGCGAGAGCTCGTGCGCCGCCGCGCGGACGGCCGCGATCGCCTTCTCGTAGTCCATCCGCGTCGGCCCGAGGAGGCTGACCGTCCCCAGGTTCAGGTGCTGGAGGCCGTAGGGGGCACCGACGAGCGAGACGCCGGCGAGGTCCGGGTCGGCGAGGTCCTGCCCGACGCGCACGAACGGCTGCTTCGAGGCCAGGCTCGCGCGCAACAGGTCGAGGAGGGCCGCCCGCTGCTCGAGGATCTCGAGCAGGTGCCGGTACGTCCGCAGCTCGTCGGCGCGGAACTCGTCGAGGACGCCGGCCGTCCCGCCGACGTAGAGCGTCGGCTCCTCGGCCTCGAGCGCCTCGGTGAACGCCGGCCGCACGCGCTCGAGGAACGTCCGCTCGCGCTCGGACAGCTCCGCGTCCTCGAAGCGGCTCCGCAGCAGGCGTGCGCCCAGACGGAGGCCGGCCACCGTCTCGTTGAGGTACTCGCCGGCCCAGTCGGCGAGCCCCTGGTCGACTGGCTCCTCGAAGGTGAAGAGCCGCTTGGTGACTCCGCCGGTGGACGTGATCACCACGACCATGACCAGCTGCGGCTGGAGGACGAGCACCT
>DASPGT010000137.1:0-15869 GCA_035620475.1 Gaiellaceae bacterium
GACAGCTTCGGGGGAGGGCGCAGTCCCTCCCCCGAAGCACGCCTGCGCCCGCGTCTACGATGCGGCGAGCGCTCGTGACCCGCGTCGCCCTCTGCGCGCTTCTGCTCCTCCCGGCGTTCGCCGCCTGCGGCGGCGACGGCCCGGGCGCCCCGGAGACGGGCGGCGGGAGCGTCCCGGATGCCCCGCCCGAGGCCATCACCGCCGCGGACTCGGGCCGGTCGTTCGCGCTCGACGCGGGCGCCGAGGTGCCGCTCCGCCTCTCCAGCGAGTATCTCTGGAGCGAGCCGCAGGTGGAGGGGGACGCCGTCGAGCTGAGCCGCGTCGACTACCTCCAGGACCCGGGCTTCTCGGAGTGGATCGTCCTGGGCGTGACGCCGGGGACGGCTGCCGTCTCCTCCCTCGGCGAGCCGGCCTGCGCCGGCCAGCACGGGTGTCCCGACGAGCCGGTGCGGTTTCTGGTGACAATCACGGTCGCAGGATGAGCGGAGCCGGCGTGCGCAGGGTGGGGGTGGTCGGTCTCGGCACCATGGGTGCCGGGATCGCGCAGGTGTGCGTCCAGGCCGGGATCGAGACGGTCGGGCGCGAGGTGAGCGAGGAGCTCTGCGGGCGGGCCCGCGAGCGGATCGCCCACTACCTCGGCCGCGGCGTCGAGAAAGGGCGCCTCACGGCCGGGGACCGTGACGCCGCGCTGGCGCGGCTGACGACGACGACCGAGCTTGCCGATCTCGCCGGCTGCGACGTCGTGATCGAGGCGATCGTCGAGGAGCTCGACGCGAAGCAGGACCTCTTCCGCGCGCTCGAGGGCGTCGTCGGGGAGGACGCGGTGCTGGCGACCAACACGTCGGCCCTCTCGGTGACGGAGGTGGCGAGGGCGACCTCGCGGCCGGAGCGCGTCGTCGGCATGCACTTCTTCAACCCGGCTCCGGTTCTTCCGCTCGTGGAGGTCGTCCGGACGGAGCTCGCCTCGCCCGCGGCCGTCGACAGGGCGTTCGAGCTCGCCGAGCGGCTGGGCAAGGAGCCGATCCGCTGCAACGACACGCCCGGCTTCGTCGTCAACCGCATCCTCATCCCGCTCCTGAACGACTGTGTCCGGGTCCTCGACGAGGCGGGCGTCTCGCCTGCCGACCTCGACAAGGCGATGACCCGGGGCGTCAACTGGCCGATCGGGCCGTGCGCCCTGATCGACCTGATCGGCGTCGACGTGCACGTACACGCCTCCGAGGCGCTCTTCGGCGCGCTCGGCGAGGAGCGGATGGCGCCCCCGGAGCGGCTCGTGCTCATGCGCGACGAGGGCAAGCTGGGCCGGAAGACCGGCGAGGGCTTCTTCCTCTACGACTAGAGGTTCGCCACGCGGCTGAGCTCGGCCTCGAGGCGGGCGGCCTCGGCCAGGACCGCCTCGCTCTCCTCCTGCGTGAACGTCCGGTCGACGAACTCGGCGTCGAGCACGAGCAGCGTCCCGTCCGGCCCGGCGACGGGGGCGGCCACCTCCGAGCGGACGTTCTCGTCGGTGGTCATGTAGTCCGGATCCCGCCGGACGTCCTCGACGAGCTGGGGCTTCTGGGTCTCCGCGGCGCGCCAGCAGATCCCGCCCTGGTCGCGGCGGACCTCGTAGATCATGCGCAGCCCGCCCTCGGCCGCGACGGCCCGGAGCGCGTCCCGGACGAGGAGGTGGCAGTAGACCTGCGCGCCCGGCAGCTTCGCCGCCAGCCTCTCGACAGCCTCCCGGCAGAGCTCCGTCAGGCTCTCGTCGCGGTCGACCGCACGCCGGTCCGCCGGCATCGAGTCGGCTGACCCCTCGCCTCTCGGCATCGCCTGGAGTATGCCCGAGGCAGGGCCGCCGGTGTGCCGTCCGGGCCCCGGCGTACGATCGCGGAGCAGATGACGCTCTGTGCGCTCTGCCGCCGAAACCTCCTCGCCGGGGAGCGCTTCCGGTACTGGCGGAGCGTCGAGGAGCGCCAGGTCGCCCGGGTCGTCTGCCACCTCTGCGAGCCGGCGGCCACGCGCGACGGGTGGGCGCGGACGGAGCGCGCCGAGCGCGAGAACGCCGTCGGGCTCAGGGGCACCGTCCGCCTGGTCGCGTAACGCGCTCAGGCGGCGAGGAGGCGCGGGCCGCGCCGACGCCAGGGGGCGCCCGGGTGCCGGCGGGCGACCGCGGCCCAGATCCTGTCGCCCTCGGACGTGCTGATGAGGCCGAGCTCGACGGCGTGGCGCGTGGCCGCGGCTGCGGCCTCGATCTCCGGCTCGAAGCGCACCTCGCCGCGGGGCGACCGCTCGCACGCGTCGGCGAGCGCTTCCAGGCGCGCCTCGAGCAGGCGGAGCGTTCGATCGTGCCGTGCGGCCTCGTTCATGGCAGCCGGCACTCGATGCTAGGGGTCGCCGCGGACATCACGGCGAGAAGGGGCGGACGGTCGTTTACAGATTCCTTACAGGCCCGTAATCGAAGTCTCACGGCGTGAGAAGATAGTTCGGAGCGAATGCGGCGAACCCTCGTGCTGCTCACGATCGCGGCCCTCGCGACAGGCGCCGCCGAGGCCGCGTTCGGAGCGGTGCCGGTCCTCCTGCGCACGCCCGGAGCGGAGCTGGTCGAGCTCAGGGGGGGCAACGGCCGAGCGGTGGTCGCACGACGCGGATCGCTCAACATCACCGTGCGCTCCGGACGTGTCCGCATCGTCGACCTCCCCGCGGCGGGCAGCCCCAATCTGAGCGATCAGTGCCGCCGGCGCGCCCGGCGCGTCCGCCCGAACGCGGTCGAGATCGTCGGAACGGACATCCGGTGCCTGATCTGGTCCGGCCAGGGCGGCGGCGCGTGGCAGGTGATCCTCCGCGGCCGCGGGATCAGCGCGAGCGGCGTCGTCAGGGGCTCGCTCACGCTCGACGCCATGAACAGGGGCTTCCCCGGCCGCTACCGCGTCGCCGACGGCGACTGGCAGCGCTGGCCGCGGCGGGTCAAGACGATCCCTCTCGACCGCAGGTAGCGCCGCGACCGACGCCGTGCGACCGGAGCGTGTGCCACCATACGGAGCCGTGGCCGGGATCAAGCAGTCTGTCCTCGTCGTCGAGGACGAGTCCAGCATCGCGTCCTTCGTCGGCATGTACCTCAAGCGCGCCGGCTTCGCCGTGCGGATCGCGCACAGCGGCGGCGATGCGCTCGAGCGCGCGAGCTCCGAGCCGCCCTCGCTCATCGTCCTCGACCTGATGCTTCCCGACCTGGACGGCATCGACGTCTGCCGCCGGATCCGCCGGCGCTCGGACGTCCCGATCCTGATGCTGAGCGCCCGCGACGAGGACATCGACAAGATCATCGGCCTCGAGGTGGGCGCCGACGACTACCTGACGAAGCCGTTCAACCCCGGCGAGCTCGTCGCGCGCGTGAAGTCCATCCTTCGCCGTTCGGGGCCCGAGCGGCGCGAGTTCGCCAGCTCGGTGCTCGAGCACGGTGACCTCCGAGTCGACTCCGGCCGCCGCGAGGTGACGGTCGGCGGCGAGGAGGTGCAGCTCGCGCCGAAGGAGTTCGATCTCCTCTGGGACCTGCTCGACCACCGCGGGCTCGTGCTCACGCGCGACCAGCTTCTCGAGCGCGTCTGGGGCTACACCTTCGCCGGTGACACGCGCACGGTCGACGTCCACGTCCGCCAGCTCCGGCGGAAGCTCGGCGACGCCTGCCCGATCGTCACGGTCTGGGGCGTGGGCTACAAGGCCGCCGCGGAGCCGAAGGCCGCGCGGGCGTCCTGATGCCCTAGAGACCCGGATGCTGCGCTCGCTGCGCTTCCGGCTGCCCGCGATCTTCCTCCTCGGCATGCTGGTCGCGGGGCTCGTGACGGCCGCGGTCGCCGTTCGGTTCTTCCAGGAGGACACCCGCTCGCGGACGCTCGCCGAGCTGCGGCGGCAGGCGCAGGGGCTGGCCGAGCTGTACACGCTCCAGGCGACCTCGAGCATCGACGAGGGCAGCGCGGCGCCGCGCTTCGCCCCGCCGTCCCTGGAGGAGGCGACCGGCTCGGAGCTCTACTACGCGGGCGTCGAGATCTTCCCCGGGCAGGCGTCCGGGCTGGCCACGCTGCCGCTGAGACTGCTCGACGAGGAGGCGCTGGACGCCGGCCGCGTGCAGACGTTCCAGTTCGAGCCGCCCGGCAGCGACCGGGTCTACCTGGCGGCCGCCCACCCGATCAGGCTCGGCGGCGAGACGTTCGGCGCAATCGTCGTCGCCAAGCCGCGGGCGGAGCTGCAGGAGCGGTGGATGGACCTGACGAGGCAGCTCGTCCTCGCCTCCCTCGCCGGCCTGGCGATCGCGCTCGGGCTCGTCTGGTACCTGACGCGGCGCGTCACGAAGCCGGTGCTGGCGCTCTCCCGCGCCGCCGACGAGGTCGCGGCCCGCCGTTACGCCGCGGAGCTCCCCGAGCCGACCTCGAACGACGAGATCGCGCACCTGACCGAGCGGTTCCGGGAGATGACCGAGCGCCTCGCGGAGGCGGAGGCGCACGAGCGGAACTTCCTCGTGCGCGTGTCCCACGAGCTGCGCACGCCGATCACCGCCATCCGGGGTCACGTCGCGGCGCTCCGCGAGGGGCTCGCGGAGGACCCGGAAGCCGTCGACGCGTCGCTCGACGTGATCGGCGCCGCCACCGACCGGCTCGCCCGGCTCGTCGGCGACCTCGTCGACCTCGCCCGGCTCGAGGCGCACAGCTTCACGCTCGAGGAGGAGGAGGTCGAGCTCAAGCGCCTCGTGGAGCAGGGCTTCCAGTCGTTCGCGGAGGAGGCACGCCGCCGCGGCATCGCCTACGAGCTCTCGCTGGGCGCCGATCCCGTCCTCCACACCGACGGCGACCGCGTGCTGCAGATCGTCTCGAACCTGCTCACGAACGCGTTCTCGTGGACGCCCGACGGCGGCTCGATCTCGCTCGCGCTCTCGGAGAACGGCGACGCGGTCACCGTGGCGGTCGCCGACTCCGGCCCCGGCATCCCGCCTGCCGACCAGGATCGCGTCTTCCGGCCCTTCGTCAGCGAGAACGGGGGCGGGACGGGCCTCGGCCTCGCCATCTCGCTGGAGCTCGCGCACGCCCTCGGCGGCGACCTGACCCTCGACTCGGAGACGGGACGGGGCTCCCGCTTCGAGCTCAGCCTGCCCGCTCGGTAGCCCTCAGCGCGCTCTGGCGCCGTCGACCCGGTAGAGCGCGGCGCCAGGGGGCTCCTCGAGCGTCCGCTCGATGCGGTCGAGGATCCGCTCGGCGCGGTCGAGCCGGCGCTCGACTCCCTGCCAGCCCGAGCCGATCAGCTCGACGAGGAGGGCGAGGTCCTCGAGGCGCTCGCGGCGCTCGACGGCGATCTCGGCGTGGAGCGATTCCAGGCGCCGGACCACCTGGCCGGTGAGTCCCCGCACCTCGGCGATGTGGCGGGCCACGGGGAGGACCTCGGCCCGCATGCCCTCGCCGATCGCCGCGCCCAGCCGCTGGGGCACGGCGGCCTCGAGCTCGGCGGCCGTCTCCGCCAGCGCGCCGAGGGCACCCTCCGCCCGCTCGAGGGCGGCTTCGAGCTCGCTCCTGCCGGGCCTCTCCTCCCGGGCCTCGACGAGCCTGACGCGCGCCCGTTCCAGCGCTTCCCGATCCACGGTGGTGAATCTACTCTTGGCGTCGGATTGCATTGAGGACCGCCGAGCTCGACTACGACCTGCCGCAGGAGCTGATCGCCCAGCGCCCCCTCGAGCGGCGCGACGACTCGCGGCTCCTCGTCTACGAGCGTGCGACCGGGGCGACGCGTCACCGGCGCTTCCGCGACCTTCCGGCCGAGCTGCCTCCGGGCGCCCTCGTCGTCGTCAACGACACGCGGGTGGTCCCGGCGCGGCTACGCGTCCGCCGGCCCGGCGGCGGCGAGGCCGAGATCCTGCTCTTGGAGCCGGCGGAGGAGGGGCTGTGGGAGGCGCTCGCACGGCCAACGCGGCGGCTGCGGCCCGGCATGCGCCTCGACGGCACGGAGCTGGTCGAGCACCGGGGGGAGGGGCGCTGGCTCGTCCGGCTGGACGGGCCGCCCGCGGGCGAGGCGCCGTTGCCGCCGTACATCGTCGAGCCGCTCGCGGAGCCCGAGCGCTACCAGACCGTCTACGCGGACGAGGAGGGGTCGGCGGCCGCCCCGACGGCGGGCCTCCACTTCACGGAGGAGCTGCTCGCCGGCCTGGAGGTCGAGCGGGTCACCCTCCACGTCGGGCTCGACACGTTCCGGCCGGTGAGCGCGGAGGAGCTGGACGAGCACGAGATCCACAGCGAGCGCTACCGCGTGGAGGAGCGTGCGTGGGAGCGGATCCGGGCGGCCGGGTGCGTCGTCGCCGTGGGGACGACGACGGTACGCGTCCTCGAGTCCCTCGCGCGCGGCGCTCCGCTCGAGGGGAGGACGAGCCTCTTCGTCACGCCGGGCTTCGAGTTCCGGCGGGTGGACGCGCTCGTGACGAACTTCCACCTGCCCCGCTCGACGCTGCTCGCCCTCGTGATGGCGTTCGCCGGCGTCGAGGAGACGCGGCGCCTCTACCGCGAGGCGATCGCCGAGCGCTACCGCTTCTACTCCTTCGGCGATGCGATGCTGATCCGGTGACGGGGCTCGCGCGCGCGTGTGGAGAAGACCAGGGGCACCCCGTCCCACCACCCGCTTTCGAGCGTACCGAGAGAATCCGCATCCGTGTGTGACGCACGGGGTCGAAAGCGGGACGGAGTCGTGCCGTGAGCTTCACGGTGACGGCGACCGACGGAGAGGCCCGGGCCGGCGTCCTCCGGACCGCGCACGGCGAGGTGCCGACGCCGGCGTTCATGCCCGTCGGCACGAAGGGCACCGTCAAGGGGCTCGATCCGGCGCGGCTGCGCGAGCTCGGGACGACGATCCTCCTCGGCAACACGTACCACCTCCACTTCCGCCCCGGCGCCGGGCTGATCGCCGAGCTGGGCGGCCTGCACCGCTTCATGGGCTGGGACGGCCCGATCCTCACCGACTCGGGCGGCTTCCAGGTCTTCTCGCTCCGCGACACGATCGTCCGGGCCGACGACGACGGCGTCACCTTCCGCTCGGTCTACGACGGTGAGGAGGCGCGCTTCACGCCGGAGCTCGCGGCCGGGGTCCAGCGACAGCTCGGCTCGGACGTCGCCATGTGCCTCGACGTCTGCCCGCCGGCCGACTCCTCCCACGGGGAGCTCGCGCTCGCCGTCGAGCGCACGTCGCGCTGGGCCGCCCGCCAGCTCGCGGAGCCCCGGGCCGAGGGGCAGCTCCTCTTCGGCATCGCCCAGGGCGGCACCGACCGGGAGCTCCGGCGCCGCTCGCTGGAGGAGATCGCCGCCCTGGGCTTCGACGGCCACGCGCTCGGCGGGCTGAGCGTGGGGGAGGACCGCGTGGCGATGCTCGACACGGTCGCGTGGGCGGCGCCGCTCCTGCCGGCCGAGCGGCCGCGCTACTTCATGGGCATCGGCGACCCCGCCGGGATCCTCGAGGTGATCGAGCGCGGGGTGGACATGTTCGACTGCGTCCTCCCGACCCGCCTCGGCCGCACGGGGACCGCCCTCAGCTGGGAAGGGCGGCTGAACCTGCGGAACGCGCGCTTTGCCCGCGACCCGGCCCCGCTCCAGGAGGGGTGCCCCTGCCGCGCGTGCACGGGCTTCTCGCGGGCGTACCTGCGCCACCTGGTCAACCAGCAGGAGCTGCTCGGGCTCGTCCTTCTCTCGGAGCACAACGTCCGCTTCCTGCTCGACCTCACGGCGGCGGCGCGCGAGGCGATAGGGCAGGGGCGCCTGGCGGCCCTGAAGGCCGACGCGCTCGGGCGGCTGGACGCCTGATCGAAGCCCGTCGCCTGCTACCGTTTTGCCGCAGCATGTGCGTTTCCGTCTACCTCGCGGCCGCGGCGCAGAAGCGGCCCGGGGCGGTTGAGGCAGCCTGCTAGGAGGCTCGGCAAGTGGATCCAATCTTCATCTTCTTCCTCGTGATGCTCGTGTTCCTGTACCTGCTGCTGATCCGTCCGCAGCGCCAGCAGGCCAAGCGCGTCCAGGAGATGCTCGCGAACCTGCAGGTCGGCGACGAGGTGGTCACCGCCGGCGGCATCTACGGCGAGATCACCGCCGTCGACGACGAGCGCGTCCAGCTCGAGATCGACGCCGACGTCAGGATCGCGGTCGCCCGCCGGGCGATCGCCAGCAAGGTGACGCCCGAGGAGGCCGCCGCCATGGCCGAGGAGCCGGAGGAGGCGCCCGAGCCGGAGACCGCCCCGGAGCCCGACACGTTCGAGGAGCCCGAGCCGGTCGCCGAGGAGCAGGCCCGCCGCTAGCCGCCAGCCGTGTCGCTCCGCCGCTACCTCCTCGTCCTGCTCGCCCTCTTCGGCGCAGTCACCGCCGTCATCGTGCTCGGCACCTTTCGGTCGCCGACGCTCGGCCTCGACCTGCAGGGCGGCCTCGAGGTCGTGCTCGAGGCGCGGCCGGAGGCGGGCCAGGAGCTGACCGACGAGGACCTCGACCGCTCGGTGGAGATCATCCGCCAGCGCGTCGACAAGATCGGCGTCTCCGAGCCGGAGATCCGGCGGCAGGAGCCGAACCAGATCGTCGTCGACCTCGCCGGCGTCTTCGACGCCCAGCGGGCGGCCTCCGTCATCGGCCAGACCGCCCAGCTCGAGTTCTACGACCTCCAGGGCGACGTCCAGCCGGTTTCCTCCGACGGGAGCGGCAACCCCGTCCCGAGCCCGACGCTGCTGCCGCTGCTCACGGCCGAGGACGACCTCCCGGAGGGCACGACCGCGCGCGAGTGGTACCTCTACGGCGAGGAGAAGGAGCGCCTCGCCGGCCCCGCGGCCACGAAGGAGGAGCTGCTCCAGCAGGTCGAGGGGGGCGAGGCGCCCGAGGGATCCGAGTTCTACGTCGTCCCGAGCAACCGCACCGTCCTCACCTGCGGGAGCAACACCGACGACGAGAGCGCGGCGGCAAAGCCCTGCCCCGGCGGCGTCTCGGCTGCGCAGCCCTGGTACTACCTCTACACGTACCAGCCGGACGACGCGGAGAGGCCGGTCCCCGAGCTGACCGGCGAGGACCTGAACGCCGACGGGACGCGCCAGGACTTCGACACGCAGACCGGGCAGCCGATCGTCCTCCTCGACTTCACGGACGAGGGCGGCGACAAGTTCCACGACATCACCCGGGAGCTGTCCCAGCGGGGCGCGCTCCTGGCCGCGCAGAACGGGATCACGGGGCGCGGCGACGAGGCGCGCGCCTTCGCGCAGAGCTTCGCCATCGTCCTCGACAACGAGATCCGCTCGTTCCCGATCATCGACTTCACCGACCCGCAGCTCGCGGACGGGATCGCCGGCGGCAGCGCCCAGATCACCGGCCTCGACGGGATCGAGGAGGCGAAGGACCTCGCGCTCGTCCTCCAGACCGGCGCGCTGCCCGTCGAGTTCGTCCAGGTCGACTCGACTCAGGTGTCGGCGACCCTCGGCGAGGACTCGCTTCGCCAGGCGCTGATCGCCGGCATCGGCGGGCTCATCGCGGTCGCGCTCTTCCTGCTGCTCGTCTACCGCTTCCTCGGCGTCGTCGCCATCATCGGCCTCGCCGTCTACGGCGTCTTCCTCTACGGCGCCATCCTCGCGTTCAACGTGACGATGACCCTGCCGGGCATCGCGGGGATCATCCTCACGATCGGCGTCGCGGCCGACGCGAACATCGTCATCTTCGAACGCATCAAGGAAGAGGTGCGCGCCGGCAAGTCCGTGCGCGCGGCGATCGCGACGGGCTACCGCAAGGGCTTCGCCACGATCGTCGACGCGAACGTGGTGACGATGATCACGGCGGCCGTCCTCTTCATGGTCGCGACCGGCGGCGTGCGCGGCTTCGCGCTCATGCTGCTCCTCGGGACGCTCATCTCGATGTTCACGGCGGTGCTCGCCACGCGGGCGCTGCTCGGCGTCCTCGCGCGCTTCCGCTGGTTCGACAACCCGCGGTTCATGGGCGCGAGCGCCCAGAAGATCCCCGACTGGCAGAAGGTCGACATCGTCGGCCTGCGCCGGGTCTGGTTCACCACGGCCACCGTCATTCTCGTGATCGCGGTCGCGGCGATCATCTTCAAGGGGCTCAACCTCGGGATCGACTTCGAGGGCGGCACCCAGGTCTCGTTCGAGACCGCGGAGCCGACCGCGGTGGAGGACGTCCGCGACGAGATGGCGGTGCTCGGGCGCGCCGACGCGGTCATCCAGGGCCGCGGCGACCAGACGGACGGCGAGTACACGCAGTTCCAGATCAAGACGGAGTCGCTGACGACGGCCGACCAGAACGAGCTGACGCTCGCGCTCGAGAACGACCTCGGCGCCGAGTCGATCGGCATTCGCAACGTCTCCGGATCCTTCAGCGAGCAGATCCTGCGGAGCGCGATCTACGCGATCATCGCCTCGCTCGTCCTCATCGTCATCTACGTGACGATCCGCTTCGAGTTCATCTTCGCGCTCCCGATCTTCCGGGCGCTGTTCTACGACATCACGGTCGCGATGGGCGTGTACGCGCTCTTCGGGTGGGAGGTGACGGCCGCGACCGTGGCCGCCCTGCTCACCATCCTGGGCTACTCGATGTACGACACGATCATCATCTTCGACCGCGTCCGGGAGAACATCCCGCTCATGCGGAAGTCGAGCTTCGCGGCCATCGCCAACCAGTCGCTCTGGGAGACCGTCCGCCGGTCGCTGGCGACGACGTTCATCACGCTGCTGCCGATCCTGTCGCTGATCCTCTTCGGCGGCGACACGCTCAAGGAGTTCGCGTTCGCTCTCCTCATCGGCATCGCCTCGGGCGCGTTCTCGACGATCTTCATCGCCACGCCGTTCCTCGCCGTCCTCAAGGAGCGCGAGCCGGAGTTCGCGCGCCGCAAGGACGCCGGTCTCCAGGAGAAGCTCGAGACCGTCGGCGAGAAGTCCGAACGGACCACGGACGAGGAGCCCGAGGTCGAGCCCGAGCCCGAGCCCGTGCCCGTTGCGGTGGCCGGGGAAGACGGGGAGGACGGCGAGGTCGAGGAGTCCGAGCCGGTGGCGGCCGGGGACGGGGCGAAGGACGCCGCCGCCGCGAGGCGGGAGGCGCGGCGGAAGCGCCGGCGCGCGAGGCCGCATGGCCGAGCCCGGTAACGGCAGCGACTCCGACCGCTCGCTCCGCAGGACCGCGGAGGAGCTCTTCCTGGCGGGTGTCGGCGCCGTCGCGCTGACGAGGGAGCGCACCGAGGAGCTCGTCGACGAGCTGACGAGCCGCGGCAAGGTGAGCCGCGACGAGGCGCGGTCGATCGTGGACGACGTCGTCGGCCGCTGGCGCGGCGAGGCGCTGCGGGTCGGCGAGCGCGCCGGCGCGACGTTCTCCGGGCTCTTCCGCGAGCTCGGGCTCGTCACGCGCCGCGAGTACGAGGAGCTCGAGCTCCGCCTGGCCCAGCTCGAGCACCGCCTCCGACTGGTCGAAAAGGATTGACCCCATTGAGCTCCCGGCCCGCGGTGCGGCAGCTGGGGCGGATGTCCGAGATCGCCCAGGTCGCTGCGCGGCACGGGTTCGGCTACCTCTTCGAGACGCGCGGCCCGGCGGCGGTGCGCTCGCGCCTGGGCCGCGAGGTCGAGGTCGAGCCGGAGGGCTCGCCGCGCGGCCAGCGCCTCCGGGAGATGCTCGACGAGCTCGGGCCGACCTTCGTCAAGTTCGGGCAGCTGCTCTCGACGCGCCCGGACATCGTCCCGCCGGACATCGTCTTCGAGCTGAAGGCGCTGCAGGACGCGGTCACGCCGTTCCCGTTCGAGCAGGCCCGCGCGGTCGTCGAGGAGGAGCTCGGCCTCACGCTGGAGCAGCTCTACCTCGACTTCGAGGAGACGCCGGTCGCGGCCGCGTCGATCGGCCAGGTGCACCGCGCGACGCTTCCGAACGGCCGCCGTGTCGTCGTCAAGGTGCAGCGCCCCAACGCGCCGCGCCAGATCGAGGCCGACCTCGAGCTCATGTACCAGCTCGCCCGCCTGGCGCGGGAGCGCGTGCGCGCGCTCGAGTTCATCGACACCGTCGCGGTCGTGGACGAGTTCGCGCGCTCGATCCGGCAGGAGCTCGACTACCGCATCGAGGCCAGGAACGCCGAGCAGTTCCACCGGAACTTCGCCGGCTACCAGCACGTCCGTGTGCCGCGCGTCTACTGGAGCTACTCGCGCTCGCGGGTGCTCACGCTCGAGCTGCTGGAGGGAGTCCAGCTCCGCGACCTCGACGTCGACCGCTACACGATGTCGGAGCGGCGGCAGACCGCGTACCGCATCGCCGAGACGTGGATGGCGATGATCTTCCGGCACGGCTTCTTCCACGCCGACCCGCACCCGGCCAACATCCTCGTCCTCGAGGAGCTCGACCAGATCGGCCTCGTCGACTTCGGCACGGCCGGGCAGCTCGCGCCGGACGACTCGTCGAAGCTCACGGGGCTCTTCATCGAGGTCGTGAACCAGAACGTCGAGGCGATCCCGCGGCGGCTCGCGTCGCTGGGGGTTCGCTACCCGAAGGAGCGCGAGGAGGAGTTCGTCGCAGAGCTGCGGACCATCTTCGACCGCTACTACGGCGCGAGCCTCTCCGAGATCGACCCGATCCAGGTGATCCGGGAGGCGTTCGCGCTCATCTACCGGATGCAGCTGACCCTGCCGACGCGGTTCATCCTGCTCGACCGCGCGATCGCCACGCTCGGCTCGGTCGGCATCGAGCTCTACCCGGACTTCAACGTCTTCGAGGTGGCGAAGCCGTACGCGCGGGAGCTGATGATCGAGCGCTTCACGCCTCAGCGCGTCGCCGCGCGCGTCCAGAGCGAGGCGAGGAGCTACGCGAGCATGATGCTCGAGCTCCCGTACCAGATCCACGACGTCCTCCAGGAGGTGCGGGACGGCCAGATCGAGGTCGGCTTCCGCCACCAGGGCCTCGACGACCTGATCCACCGCATGGACATCGTCTTCAACCGGCTCGGCATCGCCATGGTCGCGGTCGGCGGCGCCGTCACCTCGGGGATCCTGGCGGCGACGATCGAGGGCGGCTTCGAGATCCTCGGCGTCCCGCTCGTCGCGGCGATCGGGCTCTTCCTCTCCGCGCTCCTCAGCATCTGGCTCGTCTGGGGCGTCATCCGCTCCGGACGGCTCTAGGAGGGCCCGGCGAGCAGCGGCGGCTCCTCGCGCCAGGAGGCCTCCCAGAACGCCAGCTCGTAGCGCGCCGACGTGAGGAAGGCCTCGCGCATGCGGGCCCGAACGAGCTCGCCTGTGCCCTCGGCCGCCGCGTCGCAGGCGTCGCGGCACCAGCGGGCGAGCTCGGCGAACTCCTCGTCGGCGTACATGTCGATCCAGCGCGCGTAGCGCTCCTCGGCCGGCCGGCCCCGGGCGGCGAGCGCGCGGCCGAGGTCGCTGTAGCCCCACATGCAGGGGAGGAGGGCGGCGACGAGCTCGGCGAAGTCCCCGAGCGTCGCCGTCCGCAGGAGGAAGTCCGCGTAGCCGCGGGTCGTCGCCGTCGGCCGCTCGGCCTCGAGCTCCTCCGCGGAGACGTCCCACTCGGCCGCGTAGGAGCGGTGCAGCGCCATCTCGTCGTGGAGCGTCGAGCGCGCGAGCGCGGCGAAGCGCTCCGCGAGGGCGACCGAGGGCGCGCGGGCGGCGGCGAGCGCGAGCAGGCGTGCGTAGTCGGCGAGGAAGAGGTAGTCCTGCCGCACCCAGTGGCGGAACGGCGCCGCCGCGAGCGTCCCGTCGCCGATGCCGCGGACGAACGGGTGCTCGAGCTGGGCGTCCCAGATCGCGGCGGCGTCCTCCCGCAGCTCCTCGCTGAACCCCGGCACGGGCAGGAGTCTAGGCCGCCCCGGGCGAAGAACGGGCGATGAGCGTCCTCCACTGGTGGCGGAAGCGCCGGATCCTCCGCGCGTGGCGCCGGGGCACGATCGACTACGCCCAGGCCCGCTGGCGCTACGAGCGGCTCGCGCGCGGGCTGTAGGCAGTGCCGATCCTGCAGATCGAGCACCCGGTCCGCGATTTCGAGTCCTGGCGGGAAGCGTTCGACGCGGACCCGGTGGGCCGCAAGCGGGGCGGCGTGCGCCGCTACCGGATCCTGCGGCCCGTCGACGATCCCCTGTACGTCGTCGTCGAGCTCGAGCTCGACACCCTCGAGGCGGCCGACTCGTTCCTCGCGTCGCTCCGCGAGCTGTGGCGAGGTGCCGAGGCGAGAGGCCTGATGGCGAGCCCGCAGGCCCGGATCGTCGACGAGGTCGAGACGGTCGAGCTCGGCTAGGAACTTCTCGCCCGCAGTCGTCGTCGACCCTTAGCCCTCTCGGACGGCTGCGGGCAGGTCGTCACGCTTTCGTCCGAATGGACATCTGGCCCCGTCCGAGGGCCTTCGCTAGCGTCGGCGCCATGGGCGAGGCGGTGCTCCTGGTCGAGGAAGAGGCCCCGACACGGGCGCACCTCTCGCGCCAGCTCGCCGACGACGGATTCCAGGTGCTCGCCGCGGACCGGGCCGCCGAGGCGCTCGAGCTCGTCGAGACGGAGCGGCCCGACCTCGTCCTCCTGGACGCGGTGCTGCCCGACGCGTCGGGGTTCGAGGTCTGCGGCCGGCTTCGCGCGGGCGAGCCCGGACGTGTCTGGAACCGCGACGTCCCCGTGATCATGGTCACCGCGCGCGGAGACCCCTCCGACCGCGTGCGCGGCTTCGCCCGCGGCGCCGACGACTACGTCGTCAGGCCGTTCGTCTACGAGGAGCTGGTGGCGCGGATGCGCGCCGTCCTCCGGCGCGCCGCCCGCCCGCGCCACCCGCGTCTCGCCGTCCGTGATCTCGAGATCGACCTCGCCGCCCGTCTCGTCCGGGTCGGCGGCACGGTCGTCCACCTCTCGGCCAAGGAGTTCGACCTCCTCGTCGCCCTCGCGGAGGACCCGGAGCGCGTCTACCGCAAGGAGGAGCTCCTGCGCGATGTGTGGGGCTTCAGGTCGCTCGGCCGCACGAGGACGCTCGACTCGCATGCGAGCCGCCTCCGCCGCAAGCTGAACCTGAACGGCGACGCGACGTACGTGGTCAACGTCTGGGGCGTGGGGTACCGCCTGGTCGCGGCGGCCTGAGGTGATCCTCGAGAACGGGCTGGATTCCGACAACCCCCGGATCGGACAGGCGCTCGACCTCGGGATCGCCGTCGCCTTCGTCCCTGCGCTGGCCGCCGGGCTGGTGGCCTTCTCCCACGCCTCTACACTCTGATCGTGGTCTGCGCAACCGAACGAGCCGGCGGCGAGGCTGCCCGAGGGTGTGGCGGAACGTCATTCCTCGATCACCTGTCGGGGCGTGGCCCCATCCTCCTCGCTGTACCCACGGCCGTCACCGTGGCCCTGGCCCTAGCCGTTTTCGCCGGTGGCCTTGCGATCGGGTGGTTCCTGCTCGGGGCGATGGTCGCAGGCCCGCTGGTCGTCGCCGCCATCCTCGCCGTCGACGCGATCGGGCCACAGCGCCGGTAAGGCGAGGGGGCGGCCGGAGCCGCCCCCTCCACTCGCGTCGTCAGGCGCGAGACCTTCGTCAGTCGCGGTCCTTGGACGGGAACGAGAACTCCTGGGTCTGCGGGTTCAGGTGCTTGACGTTCCGCGCACCCGGCTGCTGGAAGTCGGGCTTGAAGATGTTCAGGCCCTCGCCGATGTTCGACTCGTAGAGCTCGCGGTTGTACCAGTAGGTCGACCACGCGCCCGTCACGTCGCAGCAGAACGGCGTTCCGGGCGGCACCGGCTTCGCCGGCGGGTCGCTCCAGGCGACGGTGAACGCGTCGGTCGGATCGGTGAAGTCGACCACCCACGTCCCCGCCTGGTAGTTGCCGCTCACGAGCAGATCCCGCTTCTTCGTCGGGATGACGTTGTAGTTGTGGAGCGAGCAGTTCTCCGTCGG
>DASPGT010000138.1:0-27121 GCA_035620475.1 Gaiellaceae bacterium
CCGCCGCTTCGCCGGCCGGGCGCAGTTCATCGTCGTCACCCACCAGAAGAGGACGATCGAGGCCGCGGATATCCTCTACGGCGTGACCATGGGCGCCGACGGGATCTCGCAGGTCGTCTCGAAGCGGCTGCCGGCCGCTCCCGAGGCGCAGGCGCTCAGCGCGTGACCCTCAGCTGGGCGGAGTTCCTCGGCGACCAGGAGGACGCCCCGGCCGAGGACGAGGGCGGACGGCGCGGCTGGCTCGGCCGGCTGCGCGACTCGCTGGCCGCGAGCCGCCAGGCGCTCACCCGCGACCTCCTCTTCGACCCCGGCGACGACGAGGCGTGGGAGCGAAT
Source organism: Gaiellaceae bacterium (assembly GCA_035620475.1). Taxonomy (GTDB): domain Bacteria; phylum Actinomycetota; class Thermoleophilia; order Gaiellales; family Gaiellaceae; genus JAIBJN01. The sequence continues at coordinate 336 of DASPGT010000138.1, forward strand.
CGAGGAGGCGCTGATCGCGGCCGACTGCGGCGTCCCGGCCACCGTCGAGATCGTTCAGCGGCTCGAGGAGCGCGAGCCGGTGAGCCAGGAGGAGCTCGTGCAGGGGCTGGAGGAGGTCGTCGCCGAGCTCGTCACCGTCGACGGGCAGGACCGGCTCGCGCTCGACGGGCCGCCGTCGGTCGTCCTCGTCGTCGGCGTCAACGGGACCGGCAAGACGACGACGATCGGCAAGCTCGCCTACCGCCTGCACGAATCCGGGCGCTCGGTAGTACTTGCCGCGGCGGACACGTTCCGGGCGGCCGCCGAGGAGCAGCTGGAGATCTGGGCCGGCCGCGCCGGCGCCGACTTCGTCGGCTCCCAGCGCGGCGCCGACCCCGCCGCAGTCGCCTTCGACGCCATCTCCGCCGCCGAGGCGCGCGGGCGCGACGTTGTCGTCGTCGACACGGCAGGCCGGCTCCACACGCAGACCAACCTGATGGAAGAGCTGGCCAAGGTCCGGCGCGTGATCGCGCAGCGCCTCGAAGGCGCCCCGCACGAGACGCTGCTCGTCCTCGACGCGACGACCGGCCAGAACGGCCTCCGCCAGGCGAAGCTCTTCGACGAGGCGGTCGGCCTCACAGGGGTCGCGCTGACGAAGCTCGACGGCACCGCCAAGGGCGGCGTCGCGGTGGCCGTCGCGCACGAGCTGGGGCTTCCCGTCAAGCTCGTGGGCGTGGGGGAGACCCTCGACGACCTGCAGCCGTTCGACCCGCAGGACTTCGCGCGGGCTCTCGTCCACGGCGACTGACGCGCTTCCGGCACGGATCCGCGCGCCACCCGCGCGGAGTTCCTCGCTAGGCTCGAATCGGGGGCGCTTCGTCCCCCCAAGAGGGCCCTCGGCGACGCACGCGCCGCCGGCCTAGCCCTGCGCTGGGTCGAGAGACGGAGGAGGCCCGTGGCTACACTTCCGGCCGTCCATGTTCGACACGCTCTCCGACAAGCTCCAGGGCGCCCTCGGCGACCTTCGCGGGCGCGGCGTCCTCACCGAGGAGGACCTCTCGCGCGCGATGCGCGAGATCCGGCTCGCCCTGCTCGAGGCCGACGTCAACTTCAAGGTCGTCAAGGAGTTCGTCGCCCGGGTGCGCGAGCGGGCCTCGGGCGCCTCGGTCACGAAGAGCCTCACGCCCGGCCAGGAGGTCGTCAGGATCGTCCACGAGGAGCTCACCGAGCTGATGGGCTCGGGCGGCTCCAAGCTCGCCTTCAGCGGGCGGCCGCCCACCGTGATCCTCCTCGCCGGCCTCCAGGGGTCGGGGAAGACGACCGCCGCGGCCAAGCTCGCGCTCCTGCTTCGCAAGCACGACTCGAAGACGCCGGCGCTCGTCGCCGCCGACCTGCAGCGGCCGGCCGCGATCGACCAGCTGGAGCAGCTCGGCAAGCAGATCCAGATCCCGGTCTACGTCGACCGCTCGACGCAGGACGCCGTCGCGGTGGCGCGCCAGGGGATCGAGCAGGCGCAGGCACAGGGCCGCGACGTCGTCATCGTCGACACGGCCGGCCGGCTCCAGATCGACGAGCCGCTCATGCAGGAGCTCGCCGCCGTCCGCAAGGCGGTGAAGCCGCACAACGTCCTGCTCGTACTCGACTCCATGACCGGCCAGGAGGCCGTCGCCGTCGCCGAGGCCTTCCAGGATCGCGTCGACTTCGACGGCGTCGTCCTCACGAAGCTCGACGGGGATGCGCGCGGCGGCGCCGCCCTCTCCGTCAAGGCGGTGACGGGCAAGCCGATCAAGCTCGCGTCCACCGGCGAGAAGCTCGACCAGCTCGAGTACTTCCACCCGGATCGCATGGCCTCCCGCATCCTCGGCATGGGCGACGTGCTCACCCTGATCGAGAAGGCCGAGCAGGCGGCCGAGGTGGACGAGCAGGAGGAGATGGAGCGCCGGCTCCGCGCCGGGCAGTTCACCTTCGAGGACTTCCTGCAGAGCTACCGCATGATGCGGCGCATGGGGCCGCTCAAGTCCATCGTCGGCATGATCCCGGGGCTCGGCAAGCAGCTGCAGGGCGCCGACGTAGACGACCGGGAGCTGAGCAAGGTCGAGGCGATCGTCCTCTCGATGACCGTGGACGAGCGCCGCCGCCCCGAGATCATCAACGGGTCGCGCCGCGCCCGGATCGCCAGGGGAAGCGGCACGACGGTGCAGCAGGTCAACCAGCTTCTGAACGCGCGCAAGCAGATGGCGAAGATGGTGAAGCAGATGGGTCAGGGGAAGATGCCCAACCTGCAGTCGATCGCGGCCGCCCAGAGGCGCCGCTGAGAACCGAGAAAGGACCGAATGGCAACTCGCATCAGACTGGCCCGTGTGGGCTCGAAGAAGAACCCGATCTACCGGGTCGTGGTTGCGGACGCGCGCTCGCCGCGCGACGGCCGGTTCATCGAGATCGTCGGGCGTTACAACCCGCAGACGAACCCGTCGACGATCTCGCTCGACGCCGAGAAGATCCAGGAGTGGATCGGCAAGGGCGCGCAGCCGAGCGACGCCGTCAAGCGACTGCTCAAAGCCCAGGGCGCCTAGGAGGCCCGGATGGAGGAGATGCTCGAGTACCTCGCGCGAAACCTCGTCGAGAAGCCGGACGAGGTGCGCGTCGAGCGGATCGAGCGGGACGGCGCCGTCGTCCTGCGGCTGCGCGTCGCGGACGAGGACGTCGGCAAGGTGATCGGCCGCCAGGGCCGCATCGTCAGGGCCCTCCGGACGCTGGTCCGTGCGAGCGGCGGCCGCAGGCACGAGCGCGCCCTGCTCGAGATCGTTGACGCCCGCTGACGGCGCGGCCGCGGGCTGGGTCACGGTCGGCCGGGTGGGGAGGCCGCACGGCCTCGCCGGCGCCTTCGTCGTCGAGCAGGCCAGCGACGATCCCGACCGCTTCGCGCCCGGAGCGACGGTCTACGCCGGCCGCGAGCCTGCCGCGGTGGTCGAGAGCAAGCGCTCCGGCGGGCGGCTGGTCGTGAGGCTCGACCGGGACGTGCCGCGCGGCACGCCGCTCGAGCTTCCCGCCTCGGAGCTGCCGCCGGCCGGCGAGGGCGAGTACTACGTCTTCGAGCTCGTCGGGCTGACTGCCGTGGCCGAGGGCGGGCGCCCGCTCGGCCGCGTGCTGGACGTGAGGCCCGGGGTGGCCAACGACGTGCTCGAGCTGGAGGGCGGCCTCGCGCTGCCCATGGTGGAGGAATGCGTGCTCGCGGTCGATCTCGAAGGAGGCCGGATCGTGATTGCGCCCGGCTTCGTGCCCGAAAGCTAATCTCGCACCCGATGCAGATCGACGTCTTCACCTTGCTGCCGCACGCGTTCGCGTGGCTGACCGAGCAGCGGCCGGTCGCGGCCGTCCTCGGCTCCGGGCTCGAGCTGCGGTTCCTCAACTACCGGGACTACACGCCGCTCACCGGGGGCCAGGTGGACGACGAGCCCTACGGCGGCGGTGCCGGGATGGTGCTGCGGGTGGACGTCGTCTGCGCCGCCCTCGAGGCGGTCTACGGCGACGTCGAGGCACGCCGCGTGCTCGCGTTCTCGCCGCAGGGGCGCCCGCTCGACCAGGCACTCGTGGACGAGCTCGCGGACGAGCCCGCGCTGACGCTCCTCTCGGCCCGCTTCGAGGGCTTCGACGAGCGGATCCACGAGCACGTGGCCACGGACACGGTCTCGATCGGGCCCTACGTCCTCTCCGGCGGCGAGCTTCCCGCCATGGTCGTCCTCGACGCGGTCGCCCGGAAGCTCCCCGGCGCCATCCGCGAGGAGAGCGGCGCCGTCGAGACCTTCTCGGACGCGCTCGAGGGCGGCTTCGAGTTCCCTCACTACACACGCCCCGCCGAGTTCCGCGGCTGGCGCGTGCCGGACGTTCTCCTCTCCGGGAACCACGCGCTCATCGAGAGCTGGCGCCGGGAGCGGAGCAGGGAGCGGACGCCGTCGTGAGCGGCCCCCTCGACCGGCTCACCTCGTCCCTGCCCGCGCCGTGGGACACGATCGTGGACTGGGCGGTGACGATCGCGATCGCGGTCGCAGCGGTGCTGGCGATCAAGGCGTGGGTCGTGAACCCGTACCGGATCCCGTCGTCGTCGATGGAGCCGACGCTGCACTGCGCCGCCCCGGAGCCCGGCTGCGAGTCGGATTCCTCAGACCGCGTGCTCGCGAACCGCTTCATCTACCGCTTCCGCGACCCCGATCGGGGTGACATCGTCGTGTTCAGGACGCCGGAGAAGGCCGTGGCGCGCTGCGGGGCCGGCGGAACCTTCGTGAAGCGGCTCGTCGGCCTCCCGGGCGACCGCATCGCCATGTCCAGTGGTGTGCTCCACGTGGACGGCGCGCCGGTGAACGAGCCCTACGTGAACGGCGGCGGCCACGGGCCCGACTTCCAGGAGCGGACGCTCGGCGCCGACGAGTACTTCATGATGGGCGACAACCGTGGACAGTCGTGCGACAGCCGCGAGTGGGGGCCCGTGAGCCGGGACGACCTCATCGGGCCCGTGTTCGCGGTCTACTGGCCCCTGACCCGGCTCGGCCTGCCCTAGGGCCGGGTAGGAGGCCGTCTTCCTCCGCGGAAAGCTCGAGTCGCTCCCCGCCCCCTGGCCGACGATCGTCGACTGGGCGGTGACGATCGCGATCGCAGTCGCGGCGGTGCTGGCGATCAAGGCGTGGGTCGTGAACCCGTACCGGATCCCGTCGTCGTCGATGGAGCCGACGCTCCACTGCGCCGTCCCGGAGATCGGCTGCCAGGCCGGAGCCTCGGATCGCGTGCTCGCCAACCGCTTCGTGTACCGGTTCAAGGATCCCGACCGCGGCGACATCGTCGTCTTCCGTACCCCGGATCAGGCCGCGGAGCAGTGCCCGGGCCCCGGCGGGGTGTTCGTGAAGCGCCTGGTCGGCCTGCCGGGCGACGAGCTCGAGATTCGCGACGGCCAGCTCTACCTGAACGGCGAGCCCCAGTCCGAGCCGTACGTCTTCGGGGGCGAGGTCGGGGACAACTTCGGCCCGGTCACCGTCAACGAGGGCGAGTACTTCATGATGGGCGACAACCGCTACCAGTCCTGCGACAGTCGCGAGTGGGGGGCGGTGCCGCGCGAGAACCTGATCGGTCCCGTGTTCGCCCGTTACTGGCCGGTCCAGCGCATCGGGTTCCAGTAGCGCCGGCACGCTTCCGGCACGGACCCGCGTACCACGCGTGCGCCTTCTCTCGATAGCGTGGAAAATGGGGGGGCCCCGGCCTGTCCGTTTCGGACGCGGCGACCCGAGGGGCCGCGCCCCGAAAGCCCGAGCTTCCGCTAGCATTCCCGCGCGGCTTCGGCCGCCCTTTTCATGACGACGCCGATCGACATCCTCGAGCGCAAGCAGCTGCGCGACGACATCCCGCAGTTCAAGGCGGGGGACACCGTCCGCGTCCACTTCCAGGTGATCGAGGGCCAGCGCCGCCGCGTCCAGGTCTTCGAGGGCATCGTCATCAAGCGCCAGGGCGCCGGCGTGCGCGAGACCTTCACGGTCCGCAAGAACTCCTTCGGCGTCGGAGTCGAGCGCACGTTCCCGCTCCACTCACCCAAGATCGAGAAGATCGAGGTCGCCGCCATCGGCGACGTCAACCGCGCCAAGCTCTACTACCTCCGCTCGAAGGTGGGCAAGAAGGCGCGCGTCCGCGAGAAGCAGCGCACCTAGCAGCGCCGGCTGCACCTTCTTCCGGGCTGACCTGTATCGAAAGCCGCGCGCTCGAGGGTGGGCATCGTGTGCCCGCGATATCCTCGCGCCCATGGCGACCACCAGCCGCCCGGGCCGCAAGCTCCTCGCCTTCGACCGCCGCTTCGGCGTCCGCTTCGTCGCCGGAGCGGACGAGGCGGGACGCGGGAGCCTCGCCGGGCCGCTCGTCACGGCCGGCGTCCTCCTCGACTACGAGCGCCTGCGCGACCATGCGGTACGGCCGCTCGCTCTCCTCAACGACTCGAAGCAGGTGGGCCCGGAGCAGCGCGAGGAGCTCTTCCGGGCCGTGGCGCGTTGCGCGACCCGGATCGCCGTGCGGGTGATCCCGCCGGGCGTCATCGACCGCGACGGCCTCCACCGCTCGAACCTGCGTGGGCTGCGGGAGGCCCTCTGGGCGCTCAGCCCGCCCGCCGAGGCCTGCCTCGTCGACGGCTTCCGCCTCGGCCCGCTCGCGCCCGAGCACCGGGCCGTCGTCGACGGCGACGCCAAGAGCGCCGCGATCGCCGCCGCCTCCATCGTCGCCAAGGTCGTGCGCGACCGGGCCATGCGCCGCCTGGACGCGGTCTACCCGAGCTACGACTTCGTCTCCCACGTCGGCTACATCACGCCCGGGCACTCGGCGATCGTCCGCCGGATCGGGCCGAGCGCGATCCACCGCCGCTCCTTCGACGCGCGCTGCTATGCGGAGCTCGACGACGAGGCAGCCGAGGCGGTCCTCGCGCCGGCGGCTCGGGCCTGAGGCCGAGCGGCGCGTCCGCCGTCACTTCCGCCTGCGCGGCTACCGGATCCTCGCCGCCAACGCCTGGGCCGGCGGCTACGAGCTCGACCTCGTCGTCCGCCGCGGCGGGAGGCTGACGATCTGCGAAGTGAAGGCTCGGACGGGCTCGGACTTCGGCGACCCGCTCGAGGCGGTCGGCCCCGAGAAGGCCAGGCGGGTGCGACAGGCCGCCGAGACGTGGCTCGCCCTCCGGCCCGAGCTCGCCGGCCTCGACGTCAGCTTCGAGGCCGTTGCGGTCAGCGGGCGGCGGATCGTGCGCGCGCCCTTCGACTAGGCGTTGCACTCTCGGCGCAAGGCCGTTTCCCACTCGTGCGCTCCTCCTCCCTAGCCTCGACGGCGTGCTTGCGCGCGCCGTCACCCATGCGCTCGTCGGCCTCGAGGCACGGCCGGTCGAGGTCGAGGCCCACCTGCAGCGGGGCGTGCCGGCCTTCGCCATCGTCGGGCTGCCCGACAAGGCGTGCCAGGAGGCCAAGGAACGGGTCAGGTCGGGCATCTCGAGCGCCGAGCTCGAGTGGCCGGGTCGCCGGATCACGGTGAATCTTGCGCCCGCCGGCCTCCGCAAGGAGGGCTCGGGCTACGACCTTCCCATCGCCCTGGCCGTGCTTGCGGCCTCCCGCCAGATCCCGCCGGAGCTCCTGGCCGAGCACGCCTCCGTCGGCGAGCTGGCGCTCGACGGGCGCCTTCGGCCTGTGCCGGGGGCGATCGTCGCCGCCGAGGCGGCGCGGAGCGCCGGGCTCACCCGCCTTCTGTGCCCCAGCGAGTCGGCGCCGGAGGCCGCCCTCGCCGGCATCGAGCCGGTTCCCGTCCGCCACCTCGCCGAGGCGAGCGCCTACCTTCAGGGTCGCTTCCGGCCGGCGCCGGTCGAGCCCGTGGCCGCGCCCGCCAACGGAGCGCTGCCCGACCTCGCCGACGTCCGGGGCCAGGAGCGCGGCCGCCGGGCGCTCGAGATCGTTGCCGCGGGGAGACACAACGTCCTGTTCGCCGGCCCGCCCGGAACGGGCAAGACGATGCTCGCGCGGCGGTTGCCGTCCATCCTCGTGCCGCTCACGCTGGAGCAGGCGCTCGAGGCGACCCGGATCCACTCAGTTGCGGGAGTGCTTCCGACCGCGCATCCGCTCGTCGGCCGGCCGCCGTTCCGCGCGCCCCACCACACCGCGTCGGCGGCCGCGGTCGTCGGCGGCGGCCCGGGGCCGCGCCCGGGCGAGGTCAGCCTCGCCCACCACGGCGTCCTCCTGCTCGACGAGCTGCCCGAGTTCCACCGGCCGGTGCTGGAGGCCCTGCGGCAGCCGCTGGAGGACGGGTTCGTGGCCGTCGCGCGGGTGGCCGGCCAGGCCGTGTTCCCGGCGCGGTTCGTGCTCGTCGGGACGATGAACCTCTGCCCGTGCGGAGCGCGGGGCGACCCCGCCGTCGAGTGCACGTGCTCGCCGCAGAAGCTCGCCGCCTTCGGGATGAAGCTCTCCCGTGCGCTCCTCGACCGCTTCGACCTCGTCGTGCCGATGCCCAGGCCACGCGGTCGTGAGCTCGACGCGGGGCCGCAGGAGGAGTCCGCCGCCGTTCGATCCCGGGTCGAGGCGGCGGCAGCGGGATTGCGGAAACGGCGGCCCCGGCTCGGAAGCGACGCCCGCGCACTGCTCTCCCGGGCGGTGGACACGCTACCGCTCTCGGCACGCGGGCGCGCGCGTGTCCTCCGCGTCGCCGGGACGATCGCGGCACTCGCGGCGGCGGAGACGATCGAGCCCCAGCACGTCGCCGAGGCGCTGTCGTACCGCGCGCCGAGGGAGCTCACCACATGACGTTCCCGACGCTCCGACGCGGCGGCCCGAGCTATCCGCCGCTCCTGGCCGAGCTCCATGACCCGCCGGCCAGCCTCCATCTGCGCGGAGGCGCGGCCGAGATCCTCTCGCGTCCCGCCGTGGCAGTCGTCGGCGCACGCAGCTGCTCGCCGTACGGCGCCCAGGTCGCCCGCGAGCTGGCGCGCGAGCTCGCGGCGGCGGGCATCGTCGTGGTCAGCGGGCTCGCCCGGGGAATCGACGGGGAGGCCCACCGTGGGGCGCTCGCCGGCGGCGGGCTCACCGTGGCGGTGCTGGGGTGCGGCATCGACCGCGACTACCCCCGCGCGCACGCGGAGCTGGCCCGCCGGATCGCGGAGAGCGGCCTCGTGGTCTCCGAGTATCCCGAGGGCGTCGAGCCCGCTCCGTGGCGCTTCCCGGCGCGGAACCGCATCGTCGCCGGCCTCGCCGCGGCGACGGTCGTGGTCGAGGCGCGCGAGCGCTCCGGTGCGCTCATCACCGCCGACTTCGCCCTCGAGCTCGGCCGGGACGTGTTCGCGGTCCCGGGCGAGATCACCTCGGCGCTCTCGAGAGGGACGAACGACCTGATCCGCCAGGGAGCGACGCCGCTGCTCACGGCGGACGACGTCCTCGAGGCGCTCGGCATCGAGCGGCCGCCGCCGGCCCCGCCCGCTGGGCTGTCCCCGGAGGGCGAGGCGGTGCTGGACTTCCTCGGGCGGGGAGCGGCTTCGCTCGACGAGATCTCGCACGGCACCGGCGTGGGGAGCGCGGAGGTTGCCGTCGCGCTCACCGAGCTCGAGCTCGCGGGCGTCGTCGCGCAGGGCGACGGCCGCTACCGGAGGACGACCGGAGCCCGCGGGCCGCCCTGAGCTGCCGAACGTGCGGACACCCGGGATCAACCCGGGAACGATTCGGGCCGCTCGCAGGCCCTCGCGTGCAGCTCGTCGTCGATGTTGCGGCCGGTGACGATGAGGACGACGACCCCGTCGATGTCGTCCAGCTGGGAAAGGGCAGCGAGGGCGGCGCCCGCGGCTCCCTCGACGCGGAGGCCGGCTGCGGCGTACCGCCCGACCGCGTGCGCCAGCTCCCGTTCCGAGACGAGGGCCATCCGGTCGACGACCTCGCCCAGCACGTCGACGGCCAGGGGGATGGCCACGCGGACGGCGAGCCCGTCGGCGAACGTCGCAGAGCGATCGCTGGTCACCGGGGCGCCGGCGTGCCAGCTCTCCGCCATCACCGGCGCCTCCCTCGCAGCGACGCCAACGACCTGCGTCCGTGGGGCCCGGGCGACCGTGCGGAGGCCGATCCCGCCGACCAGCGCCCCGTTCCCGACGGGGACGACCACCGCTGCCGGCGGCTCCTCGAGCTGGTCGAGAATCTCGTCGGCGATGGCGCCGTACCCTTCGTACTGCAGGCGCTCGGCGCCGTCCTCGAAGAACGGGAGCCCGGCCGCGGCTGCATCGTTGCGCGCGGTCTCCTTGGCCGCGTCGAGATCGCGCCCGCCCAGCCGGATCTCGGCGCCGAGCCCCTCGATGAGGGCGAGCTTCGCCTGCGCCGTTCCTTCCGGTGCGTAGACGATCGCCCGCAGGCCGAGACGCTCGGCCGCCCAGGCGGTCGCAGCGCCGTGGTTCCCGGTGGACGCGGTCACGACAGCCTCGGCGCCGGCGGCGCGGAACGCCGTCAGGACCGGCAGCGCCCCGCGCCACTTGAAAGCGCCGAGCTCGTGGACGTCCTCCCGCTTGAGGAAGAGCGGCCGTGCCGTGTCGGCGAGGGTGGGCGGAGCCGGCTCGAGGGGCGTCGGGGTGCCGGTCAGAACACGATCACCCCGCGGGCGACCTCGCCGGCGTTCATCGCGGCGAAGGCCTCGTTGATCTCGTCGAGCGCGAACCGGGTCGTGATCAGCGCGTCGAGGCCGAGGCGGCCATCCATGTAGAGGTCGACCACGAGCGGCATGTCGACGTGCGGTCGGCAGGAGCCGTAGAAGCTGCCCGTAACGACCTTCTCCTCGCGGGGGAGCGAGGGCGCGGGGATTTCGGCTGTGGCGCCGACCGGCGGGATCCCGACTGCGACGACGATGCCTCCGCGGCGGACGGCCGCGTAGGCGTCGGCGACGACGCCGGGCGCGCCGGCCGTGTCGAACGCCGAGTCCGCGCCACGCCCGTCGGTCAGCTCGCGGAGCAGGGCGGCGACGTCGTCGCTCCGCGGGTCGACGGCATGGGTCGCGCCGAGGGCGAGGGCGGTCTCGCGCTTGAAGGGGACCGGGTCGACGGCCACGATCGCCCGCGCTCCGGCCAGCTTGCAGCCGAGGACCGTCGAGAGCCCGACCCCGCCTGCGCCGTAGACGACGGCCGCGCTGCCGGGCTCGACGCGGGCGCGCAAGACCGCCGCCCCGAAGCCGGTCATGACCGCGCAGCCGACGAGCGCAGCTATCTCGAGCGGTGCGTCGCGCCGGATCGGAACGCAGCAGGTCTCCGGGACGACGCAGCGCTCGGCGAACGTGGAGAGGAAGGAGTAGTGGTAGAGCGGCCCGCCGTTCTGCGAGAGCGCCAGCGAGCCGCCCGGCAGCGTTCCTTCGAACATGTCCGCCATGGCCATGTCACAGAGGACGCCGCGTCCCTGCACGCAGTAGAAGCACGTGCCGCACGAGGGTAGCCAGGAGAGGATCACGTGATCGCCGGGGGCCACGTTCCCGACGCCGTCGCCGACCGCCTCCACGACGCCGGCTCCCTCGTGCCCGAGGACGGCGGGAAGGGGGTTCGGCGTGGCGCCGGTGACCACGTTCCAGTCGCTGTGGCAGACGCCGCTTGCGACGAGCCTCACGGTCACCTCGCCCGGCCCCGGCTCGGCGAGCTCGACGTCCTCGACGCTCAGGGGGCTGTTGAGCTCGCGGAGGACGGCGGCGCGCACGGCGCGATTCTAGGCCGGGGCGCGGTACCCTCGCCGGCATGCGGATTCGCGCCGCGGTCCTCCGGGAGCCCGGGCTTCCGGTCGAGATCCAGGAGGTCGAGCTGGCGCCGCCGCGGGCGGGAGAGGCGCTCGTCCGGATCGCGGCGAGCGGGGTCTGCCACAGCGATCTCCACGTGGTCGACGGCGAGATCCCCGAGCCGCTGCCGCTCGTCCCCGGCCACGAGGCGTCAGGGGTGGTCGTGGCGGTCGGTGCCGGCGTCGAGCGGGCGCGGCCGGGCGACCACGTCGTCCTGGCCCTCGTCCCCTCCTGCGGAGGCTGCGAGGATTGTCGGCGCGGACGGCCGAGCCTGTGCGAGCTCGGCGGCCGCATGGCCGCGGGCGGAACCCTCGCCGACGGAACCTCGCGCCTTTCGCTCGACGGCGAGCCGCTCCACCATTTCAACGCGGTGTCCTCGTTTGCCGAGCACGCGGTCGTGCCCGAGTCCGTGATCGTCCCGATCCGCCGGGACGTCCCGCTGACCGGCGCCGCCCTGATCGGTTGCGCGGCCCTGACGGGCTGGGGCGCCGTCACGCGGACCGCCGGCGTCGAGCCGGGCTCGCGCGTGGCGGTGTGGGGCTGCGGAGGCGTCGGGCTCGTGACGGTTCAGGCGGCGCGCCTCGCGGGGGCGGAGTCCGTCGTCGCCGTCGACACGCGGGCCGAGAAGCTCGAGCTGGCCCTGCAGCTGGGCGCGACGGTGGCCATCCAGGCTCGCCCCACGGCGGACACGGCGCGCCGCATCCGCGCACGGACCGGCCGGGGGGTCGACTTCGCCTTCGAGGCGATCGGCCGCCCGGAGACGATCCGGGACGCGTGGAATGCTCTGCGGCCCGGTGGGACGGCGGTCGTGGTCGGCCTGCCGCCCAAAGGCACGACGCTCACGATCGACACCTGGGGCTTCATCAACGAGAAGACCCTGAAAGGCTGCTTCCTCGGGTCGGCCCGAATCGACGAGGACGTCCCGCGGCTGGCCGACCTCTACGCCGAAGGCCGATTGAGGCTCGACGAGCTCGTCAGCGACCGAATCGTGCTCGACGACCTGCCGGAGGCGTTCGCCCGCCTCAGGTCGGGCGACGCGCTTCGCCAGCTCGTCGTGTTCTGAGCCGATCGGCACGCATTCGGCGCGGTTCCGTCACCCACGCGTGCGGATTTCGGCGTTAGGCTCGAAAGCGGGTGGTGGGCCGGGGTGCCCCAGGAGACTCAGGAGGCTGCGGGTGTCGTTCCGGGGGGCGCGGTCTGGAGCCGCCGCAGGTCCTCGAGCGGGATGTGGCAGCGGAGGGAGTGGCCCGGCTCGGCCTCCGCGAGCGGCGGCTCCTCGCGCTCGCAGATCTCGCCCAGCTTGCGCGGGCAGCGCGTGTGGAAGACGCAGCCGGAGGGCGGCGCGGCGGCGCTCGGGATCTCCCCCTCGAGGCGAATGCGCGCGCGCTCCTCGCCTTCCAGGCCGGGCGCGGCCGAGAGGAGCGCTTCGGTGTACGGGTGATGAGGAGCCGCGAGGACGGTCGCCGCGTCGCCGACCTCCATGAGGCGGCCGAGGTAGAGCACTGCGATGCGGTCGGCCAGGTAGCGGACGACGCCGAGGTCGTGCGAGATGAAGACGTACGAGACCTCGCGCGTCTCCTGGAGGTCGACCAGCAGGTTGAGGATCGCCGCCTGGACGGAGACGTCGAGCGCGGAGGTCGGCTCGTCGCACACGACCACCCTCGGCTCGCCCGCGAACGCGCGCGCGATGGCTACGCGCTGCTTGAGGCCGCCCGAGAGCTGCGCGGGCCGGGCGGGCAGGAGCCGTTCGTCGAAGCGCACCGCGCGCGCGAGCTCGCGCACCCGCTCCTCCCGGCGCGCGCCGCGCAGCCCGAGGAGCTTCGTCAGGGCGCGCCCGACGATCCGCCGGGCCGCGAAGCGCCGGTTGAGGGCCGAGTCGGGGTTCTGGAAGACGATCTGGAGGGCACGCACGTCCTCCGCCGAGCGCGCCGAGAGCCCGGGCGCCAGGGGTCTCCCGTCGAGCTCGACGACGGTTCCCCCGTCGGGCGGCGTCAGGCCGAGGAGGACGCGGGCGAGCGTCGTCTTGCCGCTTCCGGACTCCCCGACGAGGCCGAGGGTCTCGCCGGGCCCGACGCCGAGAGTCACGCCGGCGAGCGCGTGGATGTCGTGGCCGTCCTGCCGGAACGTCTTCGCCGCGCCGGCGACCGCGAGCACGGGCTCCCGCCCTGCCGAAACCGGCTCCGGCGCGGTCCGCGGCGTTCCTTCCGTGTGCGGGAGCGCGTCCGCGTCCTGCCAGAAGTGGCAGCGGCTCGTCCGCCCTGGCCCGACCGCGTGGAGCGGAGGCTCCTCCTCCCGGCAGACGTCCCGGACGAGCCCGCAGCGGTCGGCGAAGACACAGCCCGGGAGGTCGGCTCCCGGCGCGGGCAGGACGCCGGGGATGGTGTCGAGCCGGCGTTCGTCCTTGCGCGCGCCGCCGCGCGGGAGGCAGCGGAGGAGCCCGACGGTGTACGGATGGCGCGGGTCGCGGAACACCTCGTCCGCCGGCCCCTCCTCGACGAGGCGGCCGGCGTAGAGGACGCCGACCCGTCCGCACATGCGCCGGACGACGGCGAGGTTGTGGCTGATGAAGAGGACGCTCGTTCCCAGCTCGGCCCGCAGGCCGGCGACGAGGTCGAGCACCTCGGCCTCGACCGTCGCGTCGAGGCCCGTGGTCGGCTCGTCCAAGATGAGGAGCGCCGGATCCGACGCGAGCGCCATCGCGATCAGCACCCGCTGCTGCATGCCCCCGGAGAGCTGGTGCGGGTAGCGGCGCAGCACGCTCGACGGATCGGCGATCTGGACCCGGGCCAGCAGCTCGAGGCCGCGCCGGCGGGCCTCGGCGCGGGAAGCGCCCGCGGCCGTGAAGGCCTCTGCGACCTGGTCTCCGACCCGGAGCGACGGGTTCAGGGCGGCGCCCGGGTTCTGGTAGACCATCGACACCGACTGCGCCCGGTAGCGTCGCACCTCGCGCTCCGACATGGCGAGGAGGTCGGTGCCGCCCACGCGGATCGTGCCCCCGGTCACCCTGCCGTTCCGGGGCAGGTACCGCATCACCGCGAGAGCCGCCGTCGACTTGCCGCAGCCGGACTCCCCGACGAGGCCGTACGCCTCCCCCGGCGCGATCGAGAGCGACACGCCCCGCAGCGCCTGCCGCCACTGCCCGCGGACGTTGAACGCGACGGCGAGCCCGTCCAGCTCGAGCGCCGGGGCGTCTGCGGAGAGCGGCACGGCGCTCATCGCTCGAAGGCCTGGGTCAGGCCGTCGGCGATGAGGTTCACGCCGACGACGAGGGTGGCGATCGCGAGCGCGGGGAAGAGCGTGGGCCACCAGTCGCCCGCGCTCAGGAGCCCGTAGTTCTCGAAGATCTGGAGGCCCCAGTCGGGCGCCGGCGGCTGGATCCCGAAGCCGAGGAACGAGAGCGTAGCGATGGCGAAGATCGCGTAGCCGATGCGGACGGTGAACTCGACCAGCACGGGCCCGAGCACGTTCGGGAGGATCTCGCCGCCGAGGACGTAGGGCGCGCGCTCGTTGCGGAGGCGCGCGGCCTCGACGTACTCGAGGTCGCGCTCGGCGAGCACCGCCGCCCGCACGGTGCGGGCGATGATCGGCGTGAAGACGATGCCGATGACGAGGACGACCGTGACCCGCGACGGCCCGACCGCGGTCAGCGCGACCAGGCCGATGACGACGACCGGGATGGCGAGGAAGGCGTCGACGACCCGCATGATCACGTCGTCCGTGAGGCCGCGGAAGTAGCCGGTGACGAGCCCGAGCGCCGTGCCGAGCACGGTGCCCAGGAGCGCTGCGAGCGGCGCCACCAGGAGGATGTCGCGGGCGCCGACGACGACGCGGGAGAAGACGTCGCGCCCGAGCCGGTCGGTCCCGAACCAGTGCTCGGTGGAGGGCGGCTGGAGCTTCCCGAGGATGTCGTCCGCGTAGGGATCGTGGGGGACGACCAGCGGCCCGAACACCGCACAGAAGATCCAGATGCCGACGACGACCGCGCCGGCGAGGAACGTCTTCGACCGCAGGACGACGCGGAGGCGCTCGCGCCGCGACTCGCGCCCTGAGTCGTGGACGACGACGGGAGCCAGGTCGTCGACGGTCGTCACGCTGCGGCGCCTCCGAAACGGACGCGGGGATTCAGGTAGGCATAGGCGAGGTCGGCGAGGAGCGTCGCCAGCAGGTAGACGACCCCGATGACGAGCACCGTCCCCTCGAGGAGCGGGAAGTCCTTCTGGTCGGCGGCGCGAACGAGCAGCCGGCCGACGCCGGGGTAGTTGAACACGAGCTCGATGGCGACGAGGCCGCCGATCAGATACCCGGTCTGAGTGGCGACGACGGCGATCGTGGGGAGGAGGGCGTTGCGGAGGACGTGACGGCGGATCACCGTCCGCCGAGGCAGGCCCTTGAGCACGGCCGTGCGGGTGTAGTCGGCGTCGAGCGCCTCGACCGTCCCGGCGCGCGCCATCCGGGCGAGGTAGCCGAAGAGCACGAGCACCAGGCAGAGCGCCGGAAGGAGCAGGTACTCGATCTGCGTCAGGACGCCCGAGCCCGGCGGCGCCTGGGCGGTGACCGGCAGGACGTCCAGCCAGATCCCGAAGACGAGGATCGCCGCCACCGCCCAGACGAACTCGGGGATGGCGGAGACGGAGAGCCCGCCGACCGAGATCGCCCGGTCGGCCGCCCTGCCCTCGTAGAGGGCGGCCACGACGCCGCCGAGGATCCCGAGCGGGACGACGAGCACGAACGCGAGGAGCGCGAGCTTGGCGGAGTTCCAGAGCGCCTGGCCGATCATCTCGTCCACGGGGCGGCGGAACGCGTAGGACTCGCCCAGGTCGCCGCGGACGACGCCCGAGATCCAGTCGCCGTAGCGCACGGCGACGGAGCGGTCGGTACCGAGCTCCTCGTTCAGGGCCGCGACCGTCTCGGGCGCCGCGGTCGGGCCGAGGATGCTGCGCGCGACGTCGCCGGGCATCACCTCGCAGGCGACGAAGACGATGACGCTCAGGAGCCAGAGCGTGACGAGGGCGAGGCCGATCCGCCGGAGGAGGAAGCGTCCCATGTCGGCCCCGGCGCCTCCCTCAGGAGACGAAGCCGGCCCGGGTCAGGTCGAAGTGCCCCATCCCCGTCGGCTCGACGCCCTCGACGTTCTTCGTCGCGGCGAGGTGGAAGTAGAAGTACGGGATGATCGCCGGCGTCTCGTCGAGGAGGAGCTCCTGGATCTGCCCGGCCACCGCGCGCTGCGAGTCGAGGTCGAACGCGGCGACGTAGTCGGCCACGAGCTTGTCGAACCCGGCGTTCTTGAAGTGCGGGGCGTTCCACGGGCCCTCGGTCCCGAGCGCCGAGGTCAGGAAGACGTTGGGGACGCCGCGGTGGCCCCAGTCGGTGATCCCGAAGGGTGAGTCGAGCCAGCGCGAGCCGCCGTACGTGAAGTCGCCGTAGTACGCGCCGTCGTCGGTGATCTGCAGCTCGACCGTGACGCCGATCGCCTCGGCGGCGTTCTGGATCAAGACGGCCAGGTCGGGGATCTCGAAGCCCTGCCAGCTCTCGAGCGTCACGGTGAAGCCGCCGCCTTTCCCGGCCGCCTGCAGCAGCTGCTTGGCCTGCTCGACGTCCTGCTCGCGCTGCGCCACGGACGGGTCGGTCGAGGGGAAGACGGGCGCGAACGGACTGTCGTTCCCCAGGTCGGCCTTGCCGTCGAAGAGCCCGTCCACGAGCGCCTGGCGGTCGAGCGCGAGCGCCATCGCCTGGCGGACGCGCTTGTCGGTGAAGGGCTCCATGTCGACGCGCATGTGGACGACCCGGTGCTGCGCCGCCTGCAGCTCGATCACGGTGAACTCCGGGTTGCCGAGGAGCGCGCCGCCGCCCGCGACCGAGAAGTTCGAGACGACGTCCACCTCGCCTCCCTGCAGCGCGATCACGCGCGCCTGCTCGTCCTCGTAGAACTTGACCTCGCTCCGGTCGGCCAGGGGGATGCGGCCCGTGTCCCAGTAGTCGGGGTTCCGGACGTACGTGACGCCGACCTCGGGCGTGTACGTCTCGAGCGTCCACGGGCCGGTGCCGATGAAGGTCGACTCCCAGTCGCCCGTGAACGTCTTCGGGAGGACGATCAGGTTGTAGTTGTCGGAGCTCAGGAGGTACGGGAAGTTGCCGTTCGGCGCGTCGAGCGTGAACTGCACCGTCGTCTCGTCCACGAGCTCGGTGTTCCCGGCCGAGAGCACGCCCCCGAGCGCCGAGAGGGCGTTCGACTCGTTCCCGAGGTGGTACTCGATCGTGGCGACGACGTCCTCGGCGGTGAGCGGCGTCCCGTCGTGGAAGGTGACCCCCTGGCGGATCGCGAACGTCCACACGCTCCCGTCGTCGTTCGGCGACCAGCTCTCGGCGATCCGCGGCTGGAGCACGAGCTCGTCGTCCGACCACGCCAGGTACTCGCCCGACTGGCCGAGCACCGCGAGGCCGCCCTCGTCCCCGACCGTGAGCGGGTCGAGCGCGCCGGCCGGAGTGATCAGCGCCGTCCGCAGCGTCCCGCCCTGCACGGGATCGGCGCCGGACGTGTCCGTTCCGCCGGTTGGCGAGGCCTCGCCGTCGTCGTCGTCCCCGCCGCACGCCGCCGCGATGAACGAGAGCGCGGGCAGCGAGAGGCCCAGCACCGTCCCACGGCGCACGAACTCACGCCGGCTGATCTTGCCGGCCGCCAGCTCGTCGATGAGGTGGTTCTCGACCTCGGTGCTCGCCCTGCGGAGCTCGTCGACACGGCGCTTCGCATCGTCCATGTCAGCTCTTCTCCTTCCCACGTGCCTCGCGGCGGAAGCCGCCGTTATCGCATCCTGCCCTGCGCGAGTCAATCACCAGCCGTCGCTCCCCTCGGCTCCGGCCCGGGCGAGCGCGACGCCGAAGTCGCCGGCGCCGTCGGCCCACCAGCGGACCGGCGTGAAGCCCGCCTCGGCGAGCTCGGCCTCGACCGTCTCGCGCCGGAACTTGGCGCTCCACTCGGTGCGCATCTCCTCGCCCGCCGCGAACTCCGGCTCGATCCCGAGGTCGCGGACCGGCACGCGCTGATCCCGCCGGGAGCGCAGGAGCAGCTCGATCCGCTCGCCCTCGGCGTCCCAGCGGGCGACGTGGTCGAAGGCGCCCAGGTCGAACTCGCCCCGGAGCTCGCGGTTGATCACGGCGAGGACGTTCCTGTTGAACTCGGCGGTCACGCCGGCCGCGTCGTCGTAGGCGGCAAGGAGTCGCGCCTCGTCCTTGACGAGGTCGGCGCCGACGAGCAGCCACTCGCCCGGAGCCAGGGCGCCGCGGAGGCCGGCGAGGAAGCGCGCGCGCTCCGCGGGGAGGAGGTTGCCGATCGTGCTGCCAAGGAAGGCGACGAGGCGCGTGCCGCCGGGCGGCAGCAGCTCCAGGTGGCGCTCGAGGTCGCCGACGACCGCGTGGACCTCGAGGCCCGGGTACTCGGCGGCGACCGCCTCGGCCGCGACGCGCAGCGTCGGCTCGCTGACGTCGACCGGGACGAAGCGCCGCAGCCGCCCCTCCTCCCGCAGCGCGTCGAGCAGGAGCCGGGTCTTCTCCGAGGTCCCGGAGCCGAGCTCGACGAGCGTCTCGGCGCCGGTGAGCGCGGCGACCTCGGGCGCGCGCGCGGCGAGGATCTCGCGTTCGCGCCGGGTCAGGTAGTACTCGGGCAGCCGCGTGATCTCGTCGAAGAGCCGCGAGCCGCGCTCGTCGTAGAACCAGCGGGGCGGCAGCTCCTTGGGGAACCGTCCCAGCCCCTCGCGCACGTCCCCGGCAAGCTCGCGGCGGAGGTCCGCGCCGGTGAGGTGGACGTCGATCTGGAGAGTGGGGGTCGTCACGCGTCGCGGGCGCAGCGGAAGCCGGCGAAGAGCTGGCGTCGGATGGGATAGTCCCAGTTGCGGAAGGTCGGGCGGGCGACGGCCGGATGGGTCGCCCAGGAGCCGCCGCGGAGCACCTTGTGCTCGCTTCCGAAGAAGACCTCGGAGTACTCGGGGTACGGGAATGCACGGAAGCCGGGGTAGGGGAGGAAGTCGGACGAGGTCCACTCCCAGACGTCGCCGAGGAGCTGGCGGCAGCCGGAGGGGCTCTCGCCGGCCGGGTAGCTCCCGATCGGCGCCGGCCCGTGCCGCCGCCGGCCGAGGTTGGCGTGCTCCGGGCCGGCTTCCTCGTCGCCCCACGGCCGCGCCCGCGTGCCCCCGCCGGGCTCCCAGGTCGCCGCCTTCTCCCACTCGGCCTCGGTGGGGAGCCGCTTGCCCGCCCAGCGCGCGTAGGCGTCGGCCTCGTACCAGCAGACGTGCTGCACGGGCTCGGCTGGGTCGAGCGGGATCCGGCTGCCGAGCCTGAGGACGCTCCAGGAGCCGTCGGCCTCCCGGCGCCAGAAGTGCGGGTGCTCGAGCCCGGCCTCGATCCGCCACGCCCAGCCCTCCGGCGTCCAGTGCTCGGGCTCCTCGTAGCCGCCCGCCTCGACGAAGTCGTTGAAGGCGCCCGCGGTGACCGGGCTCCGGTCGATCCGGAAGGCCGGGAGCTCGACCTCGTGCGGCTCGCGCTCGTTGTCGTAGCTCCACTCGCCTCCGGCTGCCCCGACGACGAAGGGCCCGGCCTCGACGAGCACCTCCTCGCCGTCGGCGACGTCGTCGTCGCGCGGCGGCGCGGCGCGCGGGGGCTCGGGGTACGGCCGGCCGGCGGTGCGGAGCGCGATGGTCTGCAGCATCGTCTCCTGGTGCTGGAGCTCGTGCTGGAGGACGAGCCCGTACACGTAGCCGTCCGCGAGGAGCGGGTCCGCCGGATCGAGGTCGGCGCCGATGAGGACGCCGAGCGCCCGCTCGCGCACGCGGGCGAGGTAGGCAACGGCAGCGTCGGGGTCGAGCAGCGGCAGGTCGGCACGCGCGGGGCGCTCGTTCTCGAAGGCGTCGTAGAGCCGGTCGCCGTCCTCGAGGAGCGGCTCGTCGCCGCCCACGTGCCGGGAGAGCCAGAGCTCCTCGAAGTAGCCGATGTGCGCCAGGTCCCAGACGAGCGGGGACATGATCGTCGAGTGCTGGCCGACGAGGTCGGCGCGCGAGAGCGGAGCGACGAGGTCGAGCGTCAGGCGCCGTGCGCCGGCGAGGGCCTCGGCGACCGCTTGCTTCTGCTCCTGCTCGGATCGGGCGCGCCCGGTCGTCGGCATTGCGCGCAAGCCTACCGACACCGCACGCGGCAACGTCGCGCCCGGCCGTCCGGGTAGCATGCGCGCACCGCGCCCCCGGGGCGCGTTCCGCGATGAGAGAGATCCTCGTGCTCGCCCCGCAGGAGCGGGACCGGAAGGCGATCGAGGCGGCGGGTCTCGCCGACCGGTACGCGCTCCGGCTCGTCGGCTCCGATCTCGACGGCCCGGCGGCGCCGGACCCGGCCGGGCTCCTGGCGGAGGCCGAACGGCTCCCCGCCGACGCCGTCGTCGGGACGAAGGACGCCTCGGCGCTCCTGGCGGCGATCGCTGCCGAGAGCCGCGGGCTGCCCGGGCCCCGGCCCGGGGCCGTGCTCGCGATCCAGCACAAGCCGACGGCACGCTCGGTGGAGCGGGAGGCGGCGCCCGAGGCGACGCCGCGCTTCGCCGTCCTCGGCTCCGAGCCTCCGTTCCCCTTCCCGTTCTTCGTCAAGCCGGTGGTCGGCAGGCTCTCCCAGAACGCCTTCCGCATCGACGGCGAGGACGACCTGCGGGGGCTCCCCGAGCCCGGGGCCGACGTCCGCCGGTACGAGGAGATCGCCGGCCTCGCCGGCGGCGACCCGGCCGCCGTCACGGGCTTCCTCGCCGAGGAGCTCCTCGAGGGCGCCGAGGTCTCGCTCGAGGGCTACGTCCACCGTGGCCGGGTGACCGTGGTGGGGATCACGGACTCGGTCAAGTACCCGGGCACGCTCAGCTTCGAGCGGTTCGAGTACCCGAGCGCGCTCCCCCCGGAGCGCCAGGCGGAGATCGCGGACGTCTCGGCGCGCGTCCTCCCGGCTTTCGGCTTCGACGACGGCTTCTTCAACGTCGAGTTCGCCGTCCCGGACTCGGGCCCCGCCCGGATCATCGAGGTCAACGCCCGCATCGCGTCCCAGTTCGCGCCGCTCCTCCTCGGCCTCCACGGCCGCTCCAGCTACGACGCGCTCTTCCAGCTGGCGCTCGGCGAGGATCCGCGCTGGTCGGTCGACCCGCCGGACGGCGTCGCGATCAGCTACGCGCTCCGGACGTTCGAGGACGCCTTCGTCGCGGCGGTGCCCGAGCCCGAGCCCGATCCCGACCTCGAGATCCTCGTCCGCCCCGGTCTGCAGCTCTCCGAGCAGGGCGTGAACGACTCCCAGAGCTACCGGCTCGCCATCTTCACCGGGTTCGGAGAGACGCGCGAGGAGGCGGTTGCGCGCGTTCGCGAGCGGGCCGCCGGCCTCAGCTTCGAGCTGGCGCCGGTGCCTGCTCCGGCTCCGTGAACGGCTGCGCCTCGCCGAGCGCCTCCCGGTTCGAGATCCCGAAGGCGCCGACCGCCGCGCCGGCGAGCGCGAGCGCTGCCGCGACGACCATCCCCGCCTGGAATCCGTCCACCGAGGCGGCGCGCAGCTCGGGCGCCGCCTGGTCCCTGGCCAGCGGCACGGCGTTCGCGTCGTCCGTCCGGGCGTCGAAGACGAGCGCGATCACGAGGCCGATCACCGCCACCGCCACGAGGCTGCCGAGCCGCGAGACCGTGGAGTTGACGCCCGACGCGATGCCCGCGTAGCGCTCGGGGGCGGACTTCAGCGCCGTCGCCGTGATCGGCGCCACCATCATCGCCAGGCCGAGCGAGAAGAGGAGGAGGCCGACGACGCCGTACGTCCAGAACTCCGACTTCGTCTCGACGAGCGCGAAGACGAGCGTGCCGATGCCGATAAGCGCCGGGCCGACCGTCAGGAAGAGCCGCGGGCCGTGCCGGTCGGCGAGGGCGCCGAAGCGCGCCGCGAGCGCGATCATGACGAGGCTCGTGGGGATGTTGAGGAGCCCGGCCTCGAAGGGCGTGAAGCCGAGGAACTGCAGGTAGATCGTGAAGAACACGAGGAAGCCGTACAGGCCCGCGTAGACGAGGAACGTCTGCGCGTTCGCGGCCGCGAAGTTCCGCACCCGGAAAAGCGCGAACGGGAGCATCGGCTCGGCGACGCGCGTTTCCACGACCACGAAGGCGGCGAGCGCGGCCGCCGCGCCGGCGAAGGCCCACCAGAGGCCGCCGAAGCCGCGGTCGGCGCCCTCGACGAGGCCGTATGTGAGCAGGCCGAACCCGGTGGCGGCGAGCGCCGCGCCGGGCAGGTCGAGCCTGCCGGCGCGCGCGGTGGAGGGAGCCTCCTCGCGGCCGAGGAGCGCGAGGACGACGGCGGCCGCGGCCAGCGGGAGGTTCAGGAGGAAGATCCAGCGCCACGACACCCACTCGACCAGGGCCCCGCCGGCGGGCGGCCCGAGGATCGTGGCGACGCTCGTAAACGACGTCCAGAGGCCGATCGCGCGGCCGGCGTCCGCCCCGTAGGCGCCGCGGAGGAGCGCCAGGGAGTTCGTCGTCAGGAAGGCGCCCGCGACCCCCTGGAGGGCGCGCGCGACGATGAGGACTGCCTCGTTCGGGGCGGCGCCCGCGAGGAGCGAGGCGGCGGCGAACCCGGCGGCCCCGGCCACGAACACGCGCCGCCGGCCGTAGCGGTCGCCCACCGCGCCGCCGACCAGGTAGAGCGCCGCGAGCGAGAGCGAGTACGAGAGGAACACCCACTGCTGGCCCGTGAGCCCGAGTCCCAGGTCCTCCTCGATCGTTGGGAGGGCGACGATGACGACGGTCGCGTCGATGAAGGCGAGCGACGAGCCGAGGATCGTCGCCGCGAGCGTCAGGCGCTTGCGCGCCTCGAGCCCAAGCGTGTCCACCCGCGGAGGATACGCTGACGGCATGATCCGGGGAGCTCTCGCGGGGGTCGCGGCGGCCGCGGCGTGGGCAGCGGCCGAGCCCGCGGCCGCACGGCTCTTCCGGACTCCGCCCGGCTACTCGGACGTGCGTCTCCTCGGAGCCCTCCTCACGCGCGACGGCGAGCGCTGGCGGGAGGCGGGGTTGGCCGCCCATCTCGTGAACGGCGCCGTCTTCGGTGCGCTGTTCGCGGCGGCGGGCGGGCGCGGCTGGAAGCAGGGGGTCCTCGCCGCGAAGCTCGAGAACGCGGCGCTCTGGCCTGGGATGGCCGCGATCGACCGGATCCACCCGGACCGGCGGACCGGTGCCTGGCCGCCGCTTCTCACGAGCCCGCGCGTCTTCGTCTACGAGAGCACGGTGCACGCGCTCTTCGGCGCCGTGCTCGGGACGCTCGTCCGCGACTAGACTCGCGGGCATGGAGACCTGGCTCGCGATCGCCTCGCGCCGGGAGGTGCGGAACTACGCGCCGACGCCGGTCCCGGCTGAGATCGAGGAGCGGATCCTCGACGCCGGCCGCCTCTCCGGCAGCAGCCAGAACCGCCAGCAGTGGCGCTTCGTCGTCGTCGAGAGCCCCGGCACGCGGGAGGCCCTCGCCGGTCTCGTCTACGCCCCGGGGAACGTCCGCGGGGCGCAGCTCGTCGTGGCGATCGTGGTCTCGGGGAAGGGCCCGACGTCCTTCGACGCCGGCCGCTGCGCCCAGAGCATGCTCCTGGCTGCCTGGGACGCCGGGGTCGGCGGCTGCCCGAACGGGACGCCCGACGCCGACGCCGTCGCGAAGCTCCTCGACCTGGGCGAAGGCGAGCGCCCGGCCATCGTCCTCACGTTCGGCTACCCCGCCGCCCCGCGCGACCCTGCCGCCCGCAGCGCCGAGGAGTGGAGCGCCCGGGCGGGCCGGAAGCGCCTCACCGACCTGGTCGAGCGCGTGTAGCCCCACGGCGCCCGAGCTTGTGTTCCACGCGCACAAGCTCTCAGCCCGTTCTTTCCGGCCGGGCCCGGCACGCCTGGCCGGGGGAAAGGGCGCTCGTGCCGGTGGAGCACAAGCGCCCGCCTCGCCGGGGGCTATCGTCTCCTGCCATGGGAGCGCCCGAGGAGGACGCCGCCGCGGTCGCGGCGGCGATGTGGGAGCGCGACCGGGCCTCGCAGGCGCTGGGGATGACGCTCGAGGAGGTGCGGCCGGGCTACGCGCGCCTGCGCATGACCGTGCGCGCGGACATGCTGAACGGCCACGGCACCTGCCACGGCGGGCTCGTCTTCGCGCTCGCCGACTCCGCGTTCGCGTTCGCCTGCAACTCCCGCGGCGTCCTCACGGTCGCCGCCGGCTGCGCCATCGAGTTCCTCGGCCCGGCCCGCGAGGGGGACGAGCTCGTCGCCGAGGCGCGGGAGCGCTCGCTCCAGGGCCGGACGGGCGTCTACGACGTCGACGTCAGGCGCGGCGGCGACCTCGTGGCCACCTTCCGCGGCCGCTCCGCCGCGCCGCGCTGAGCGGGCGGCGTCCGCCCTCGGCGTCAACATTCGAGGCTCCGGCGACCACGCCGACGTCCCCACGTCCCTGGAGGTTCGCATGGACACCTGGCAGAAGTACGCAGCGGAGCTGCTCGGCACGTTCGTCCTCGTCTTCGGCGGCACCGTGGCCATCCTCGCGGCGTCCGGCTCCGGCCTCGAGCTGGTTGCGATCGCGCTCGCGTTCGGCCTCGCGCTCCTGGCCGGGCTCTACGCCTTCGGCGAGGTGTCCGGCGGCCACTTCAACCCGGCCGTGTCACTCGCGATGTTCGTCGCCGGGCGGCTCCCCGGCGGCGAGCTCGTCCGCTACTGGGCCGCCCAGTTCGCCGGCGGGATCCTGGCGGCGCTTCTGCTCGCGATCGCCACGAGCCGGGACGCGGTCTCCCTCACGGGCACCTATCCCGGCATCGAGGGGAACGGGACGGCGTTCCTCTTCGAGGTCGTGTTCACGGCGATCTTCGTCTCCGTCATCCTCCAGGCCAGCGTCAGCCGGGAGTTCGGGCCCAGCGCCCTGCTCGCCATCCCGCTGACCCTGGTCGCCGTGCACCTGGCGGCGATCCCCTTCAGCGGCTCCTCCGTGAACCCCGCGCGGACGTTCGGCCCGGATCTCGTCGGCGGCGAGTGGGACGGCATCTGGATCTACCTGATCGCGCCGCCGATCGGCGCGCTCATCGCGGCGGCCGTCCACCGGTACGTCCACGGCGGCGTCACGGCTCCCCCGGCCGCGCCGACGGCGGAGGTCCTCCGGGAGGGTGAGCGGCCGTCCCCGTGAGCGGGAGCGTCAGGCGACGCGGCGGCGCTTGACCGTCACGAGGATCAGGAAGAGCATGAGGACGGCGCCACCCGCGAACGGGAGGACGCCGCTGAGCCCGGTCGAGCCGCCGCCCGGCCCGCCCAGGTTCGGCCCCACCGGCGGGCTGCTCGCGGTGAGCTCGGCCTCGGCGGTCTCCGTCCCGGCGGTGGTGGTCGGCTCCTCCGCCGGCGCCGTCTCGGGCTCCTCCACGGGGTCGGGGGCCTCCCGGGCGGCCGCGGCGCCGGCGCCCTGGGCCGCCAGCGGGATGTGCTTGCGGACGAGCCTCACGAGGCCGACGGCGCCTGCCGAGGTCAGGTGGATCTTCTCCGTGTCCCAGGTGGCGAACCAGGAGGTCTTGCCGCGGGAGTAGGCGTTCCAGTTCGCCACGCGGACGATCGGCCGCCCGCTCGCGACCTGGTTGATGATCGTGTTGATCCTGCGGTAGTTCGTCCGCACGGCCTTGAGGTTCACCCAGACGATCCCCTTGACGCCGCGCGCCTTGGCGGCCTTGATCACGCGGATCATCTGCCCCCGGTAGGTCGCCGACGAATCGTTGTAGCCGACGTCGATCACGAGCACCCGGCCGAGGCTCGTGCCGTAGCGGCGGACCGCCTGGAGCGCCGTCAGCGGGGTGACTCCCTTGTACGCACAGCTGGGCGCCACGAGCCGCCGGCAGACCTTGAGGTCGCGGCGCACGATGTGGCCGCGGGCGAGGAGCCGCTTGGCGGGGGCGCTGAACTCGATGCCGGCGGCCTTCGAGTCGCCGATGAAGGTCAGCCTCACCGCGCCGGCCGAGCCTGCCGCCGGGCCCAGCGCGACGAGCGCGGCGAGCACGCAGGCGAGGATGAGCGTCCGCCGCCCCGGGACCCCTGTCGGCCGAGCCATGCGAACAGCATAGCCCGGCGCCGTGAGGTCGCCCACCCGCGTGACCCCGGCCGGGGAAGCCGTTACCCTTCCTCAACCCGAGGCCCGCTGCCGTGGGGAGGCCTTGGCGGCGGGCGCGGGCCCGCCGGCTCGATGATGACCCGCCCCGTTCCCGCCAGCCCAGGCCCCGCTCCCGCATGACCGCGGGCTGAGCCGGGCGCCCGAGGCCAGCAGTGCTCTTCCCGACCGCCACCTTCGCGATCTTCTTCATGATCGTGCTGCCGCTCTCGTGGCTGCTCATGCCCGCGGTGCACCGCTGGCGTCCGTTCATCATCGGGGCGAGCTTCGTCTTCTACGGCTGGTGGGACTGGCGGTTCGTCTTCCTCCTGGCGGGCTCGATCCTCTGGAACCAGCTGATGGCCCACCGGATCCACCGCTCTGCCGGGATGCCGTCCCGCCGGAAG
>DASPGT010000139.1:0-10098 GCA_035620475.1 Gaiellaceae bacterium
CGTCTTCCGCGCCTGGCCGAGCGTCAGCACCGGCGTGATCATGATCGTGTTCATGATGATGGCCGTCGGGCTGAACATCGTCGTCGGCTACGCGGGCCTGCTCGACCTCGGGTACGTCGCCTTCTACGCGGTCGGGGCGTACACCGCGGGTTGGCTGGCCTCCGGTCACTTCCAGCAGGTGAAGTTCCACTTCTTTTCCTCCGGCGTCGGCCCCGATCTGAGGGGCATTCACATCAACCTGTGGATCGTGCTCCTGATCGCGGGCTCGATCACGGCGATCGCCGGCATCCTCATCGGCCTCCCCACGCTGCGCCTGCGCGGTGACTACTTGGCGATCGTGACCCTCGGTTTTGGCGAGATCATCCCGCAGTTCGTGCGGAACGCCGACACCCTCGGCGGGTTCAACCTCACCGCCGGCACGTTCGGGATCAACCCGATCGACTCGCCCGGCTTCGGTCAGGCGCTCAACGACTCGGTCGGCCTCCCGGTCAGCTTCCAGCAGTCGTTCGACAAGGTCAACCTCTTCTACTGGGGCGCCTTCGCGCTGCTCTTGATCACGATCTACTGCTCGATCCGCCTGCGCGACTCGCGGCTCGGCCGCGCCTGGATCGCCATCCGCGAGGACGAGACCGCCGCCGCCGCGATGGGCGTCCCGCTCATGCGGACGAAGACGGCCTCGTACGCGCTCGGCGCGTTCTTCGGCGGGGTCGCCGGCGCGTACTTCGCGAGCTTCAAGAGCGGCGCGTTCCCGAGCGAGTTCTTCTTCAACATCTCGGTCTTCCTACTCTGCATGGTCATCCTCGGCGGGATGGGCAGCGTCTGGGGCGCCGTCGTCGCGGGCGCGATCCTCACCTATCTGAACCAGGAGGGCCTCGCGAACCTCGGGAGCTGGCTGGACACCGAGACGCCGCTCGACTTCGAGGTGGCGAAATACCAGTTCGGGATCTACGGTCTCATCATCGTGCTGATGATGCTCTTCCGGCCCGAGGGGCTGATCCCCGAGCAACGCCGCAAGCGCGAGATCGAGGAGGGCGGCCTGGCAACGGACACGCTCTACGGCGAGAGGCACGAGTGATGGCCGACCTCCTCGTCGCCCGGCAGGTGCGGAAGGAGTTCGGCGGCCTCGTCGCCGTGAACGACGTGGACTTCGTGATCCCGCAGGGCTCGATCGTGAGCCTGATCGGCCCGAACGGCGCCGGCAAGACGACGTTCTTCAACATGCTCACCGGCGTCTACAAGCCGACCGAAGGCCTGATCGTCTTCGACGACAAGGACGTCACCGGCGAGCCGCCGCACATCATCACGAAGCTCGGCGTGGGGCGGACCTTCCAGAACATCCGCCTCTTCGAGTACATGACCTCGATCGAGAACGTGCTCGTCGGCATGCACCACCGCCTGAAGGGCGGCATTCTCGGCTCCATCCTGAGGCTGCCGCGGGTGCGCCGCGAGGAGGCCGAGGCGCACGAGGCGGCCCGCGAGCTCCTCGAGTTCTGCGGGCTCAAGAACCGCGACGACACGCTCGCGCGGAACCTGCCGTACGGCGACCAGCGCCGGCTGGAGGTGGCGCGCGCGCTGGCCACCGACCCGAAGCTCCTGCTCCTGGACGAGCCGACCGCGGGCATGAACCCGCAGGAGTCGGCGACGTTCACGCAGTTCGTGGGCAAGCTCCGCGAGGAGCAGGGCCTCACCGTCCTCATGATCGAGCACGACATGAAGGTCGTCATGGGCATCTCGGACCGCGTGACCGTCCTCGACTACGGCGAGAAGATCGCCGAGGGCCTTCCGCAGGAGATCCAGAAGGACGACCGTGTCATCGAGGCCTACCTCGGCAAGGCGGCGACGACAGGAGCAGCATCGTGAGCGTCCCTCCCGAAGAGCCGCGGCAGGCCCAGGAGCAGCCGGCACAGCAGCCCGAGCCGCAGGCGCAGACCGCGCCGCGCACGGGCGGCAACGGCGTCATCCTCGACGTCGATGACATCCACACGTACTACGGCTCCATCCACGCCCTCAAGGGCATCTCCATCCAGGTGCGCGAGGGCGAGATCGTCACGCTCATCGGCGCGAACGGCGCCGGGAAGTCGACGACGCTCCGCTCCATCAACGGCCTCAACCGCCCCCGCAAGGGCTCGATCACCTTCAAGGGCAAGAACATCACGACCGAGGCCCCGCACAAGATCGTCGAGATGGGCGTCGCCCAGTCGCCCGAGGGCCGCAAGCTCTTCCCGCGCATGAGCGTCCTCGAGAACCTCGAGATGGGAGCCTTTCAGCGGTCCGACCGCTCGGAGATCAAGGAGGACCTCGAACGCGTCTACGAGCTCTTCCCCCGCCTGAACGAGCGCAAGACGCAGAAGGCGGGGACGCTCTCCGGAGGCGAGCAGCAGATGGTCGCCATGGGCCGCGCGCTGATGGCCCGCCCGCGGCTCCTCATGCTGGACGAGCCGTCCATGGGTCTCGCCCCGATCTTCGTCGAGAAGATCTTCGAGATCGTCGTCGAGATCAACCAGCAGGGCACCCCGATCCTGCTCGTCGAGCAGAACGCCCTCATGGCGCTCGACGTCGCGAACCGCGGCTACGTCATGGAGACGGGCCACATCGCCCTGACCGACGACGCCAAGGCGCTCGCCAGGAACGAGCAGGTCCGCAAGGCCTACCTCGGCGAGGACTAAGGGAGCGGGGAGCACGGGCGCGCGGCGTAGAGTGTCCGCATGCCCAAGACGCTGACCGGGGCTGAGCTCCAGGTCGACGACGCGCCCGCGCGCGCCTCCGAGCTCTTCCTCGTCGACGGCAACAACCTGGCCTACCGCGCCTACTTCGCCCTCCCCGAGGAGCTGGCGACGACCGAGGGCTTCCCCACGAACGCCCTCCTCGGCTTCACGAACATGCTCTTCAAGCTCCTCTCGGACTACCGGCCGAAGGGCGTCGCGGTCGCCTGGGACACGAGCCCGGTGCACCGCAAGGAGCTCTCGCCCGAGTACAAGATCGAGCGCCGGCCGATGCCCGACCTCCTGCGCGAGCAGTTCCCGCACTTCCGGCCGATCGTCGAGGCTTTCGGCTACCGGAACCTCGAGTTCGAGGGCTGGGAGGCCGACGACGTCATCGCCACGCTCGCCACCCGCGCGGACGAGGCGGGCGTGAAGACGTGCGTCGTCTCCACCGATCGCGACGCCTTCCAGCTCTGCACGGAGAACGTCTGCCTGATGATGACGCCGCGCGGGGTGGCCGACGTGCACGTCTACACGCCCGAGCGCGTCCTCGCCCGCTACGGGGTCACGCCCGAGCAGGTGCCCGACTTCATCGGCCTCAAGGGCGACACGTCCGACAACATCCCCGGCGTTCCGGGGATCGGGGACAAGACCGCAGGTCAGCTGATCTCCCAGTACGGGTCGCTCGAAGACGTGCTCGAGCACGTCGACGAGCTCTCGCCTGCGCGGGCGAAGTCGCTGCGCGAGCACGCCGACCAGGCGCGCGCGTCGAAGGAGCTGGCGACCATGCGCCGTGACCTTCCGCTCGAGGTCGACCCGGCCGCGCTGGTGCTCGCGCCGCCGGACCGCTCGCAGCTGAAGGAGATCTTCCGCCGCTTCGAGTTTCGGAACCTGCTCGGCCGCGTGGACGAGCTGGACGAGGCGCTGCCGGCGGCCGCCGTCGAGGTGTCCGGCGTCGACGTGCCCTGGCGCGAGGGCGAGCTGGAGCAGGTCGTCGGCCCGGCCGCGCTCGCCCTCGAGGACGACCGTTTCGCGCTCGCGCGAGAAGGGGAGGACGTCGTCGTCGGCTCCTGGAGCCGCACGCTGGCCGGGCGGCTCCAGGACGCCGCTCTCGTGGTTCACGACGCCAAGGCCGCGCGTCTCGAGACCGTGGACGACACGCTCCTCATGGCGTACCTGATCGACCCGGGGCGCTCGTCGTACCACCTGGACGACCTGGCCGCGGAGTACGGCGTCGAGCTCGTGCCGGCGCCGGCGGCCGACGAGGAGACCTCCGCGCTCGTCCGCCGCGCGGCCGCGACCCTCCGGCTCGACCCGCAGCTCCGCGCGCGGATCGCCGAGCGCGGGCTCGATCCGCTGTACCGGACGGTGGAGCTGCCGCTCAGCCACGTCCTGGCCGTGATGGAGGACGTCGGTGTCCGCATCGACACCTACCGCATGGGGGAGATCACCGCGCGGCTCGCCGAGCGCGTCGAGGAGCTCGAGGCGCGCGCGCACGAGCTCGCCGGCGAGGAGTTCATGCTCGGCTCGACCCAGCAGGTGGCCCGGATCCTCTTCGAGGTGCTCGGTCTCACCGCGGGGCGGAAGGGCAAGACCGGCTACTCGACGGACGCGCGCGTCCTCAGGTCGATCCGCAACGACCACGAGATCGTCCCGGTCCTCGAGGAGTGGCGGGAGTACTCGAAGCTCCTGAACACCTACCTCGAGCCGCTGCCGAGCCTGATCTCGCCTGTCGACGGACGGCTGCACACGCACTTCAACCAGGCCGTTGCGTCGACCGGGAGGCTCTCGACGTCGAACCCGAACCTGCAGGCGATCCCGATCCGCACCGAGCTCGGGCGGGAGATCCGGAGCGCGTTCGTCGCCGAGCCCGGCTTCCGCCTGCTCTCGGCCGACTACTCGCAGGTCGAGCTGCGCATCCTCGCGCACGTCTCCGGCGAGCCGAAGCTTCGGGAGGCGTTTGCGGCCGGCGAGGACATCCACGCGGCGACCGCGGCCGAGGTGCTCGGCAAGGAGCGCTCGGAGCTCACGAAGGACGAGCGCAACGTGGCCAAGATGGTCAACTTCGGGATCATCTACGGCATCTCCGCGTTCGGGCTCTCGGAGAACCTCGGGATCCCGCGCGAGGACGCGCAGACGTACATCGACACGTACCTCGCGCGCTTCCCGCACGTCCAGGACTTCATCGAGCGGACGATCGAGCAGGCCGAGCGCGACGGGCACGCGACGACGCTCTTCGGCCGCCGCCGGCCGGTGCCGGAGCTGAAGGCGCGGAACCGGCAGACGCGCGGTTTCGGGGAGCGCCTGGCCGTCAACTTCGTCATGCAGGGAACGGCCGCCGACGTGATCAAGGCGGCCATGGTCTCGATCCACCGCCGGCTGCGCGAGGAGGGCCGCGCCGCCCGCCTCGTCCTCCAGGTGCACGACGAGCTCCTGCTCGAGGTGCCGGAGGTGGAGACGTCGGCGGTGCGCGACCTCGTCCGCGAGGAGATGTGCGGCGCCTACCCGCTCGACCCGGCGCTCGCTGTCGACGTCGGGGTGGGCGACGACTGGAACGAAGCCAAGTCGTGATCCCGCGGGAGCTGCGCACGGAGCGGCTCCTCCTCCGGCAGTGGCGCGAGGGCGACGCGGAGGCGCTGGCCGGGATCTACGCCCAGCCGGAGTTCCTCGAGCACATGCCGGCGCTCGACCTCGAGGGGACGCGCGCGCAGATCGACAGGTTCGAGCGGCAGTGGGAGGAGGAGGGCTTGAGCCACTGGGCAGCCGAGGATCCGGCCGGCGGCGAGCTGATCGGGAGAATCGGACTGCTGCGGCACCACGACTGGCCGCTCGCTCCCTCGCCGGTCGAGGTCGGCTGGGCGCTCCACCGGAGCTGGTGGGGCCGCGGCCTCGCCACCGAGGGGGGCCGCGCGGGGGTCGAGTGCTGGCGCACCCATCTCGGCGACCCCCTGCTCCTCTCGATCACCCTCCCGGCCAACGCCCGCTCCCGGGCGGTCATGGAGCGCCTCGGCCTCACCCGCCGCGGCGAGGCGCGCTGGCGCGGCCACGACCACGTCTGGTACGCGGTCGACCGCTGACCGGCCGCCGCAGCCGCCGCAGCCGGCATCGTCCCTTCCGGCCACGGCCCGGGGTCTGACCCCGGGCCACGTCCGCCGGGGACAGGATGTATGTCACGAAAGTGTGACGGACCGTGCGCTTTCGGCCGTGGTTCGCGGGCGGCGGACACGTCCCGGTGCCTGGCACCGGGGCATGGCCGGCGGGGACGCGTCCGAGGGGCCGGGACGGCGGTGGCTACGAGCGGCGCCAGACGATCTCGGCGGCGCCGATGGGCCAGACGACCGAGTCGCCCGTGGGCAGGTTGACGAAGGTGACCTCGTCGGCTCCCCCGACGGCGAGCCAGGCGCCGTCGGGGGCCCAGGAGGCCACGTGGCCGCGGAACGACTCGCCGCCATAGATGGAGCAGCCGACGTCGACGATGCGGATCCGGTCGCCGGCCCGGAAGGCCGCGGAGCAGTTGTCCGGCGAGAGCTCCGGCAGCCGGCCCTGGAGTCGCTCCGGGAGGTCGATCGCCTCCGTGAGACGGCCCTGGACGTAGCGCTCGATCCGCCTCCCCTCGACGACGACGGCCAGGGAGTCGTCGCTGCCGAAATGGACGTGCGTGATCCCGCCGGAGGCCCGCAGCAGCTCCCGCTCCTCGGTGACGAGCCGGTTCCCCCGCGCGAAGGCGACCTCGCCGCTCGGCGCGTAGGCCGCCGGGCACTCCGGCAGCCGCCGCCGCGCCCCGCCCAGCTCGAGGTCCACCCCTTCCAGCCGGCCGTTGCACCAGGCCGCGCGCTGCCCGTCATGGCTCCAGATGAGGAAGCCGAAGGCCGCTTCCGACGAGCCGAGGTCGCGGTTCGGCTGGCCCAGGTCGAGGAAGCGGAAGGGCACGGCGTCGCCGACCTGCTCGCCGATGCCCACCGCGACCTTCGCGGTGACCGGCGCGGCCCAGAGGTCGCACGTCGAGCGCTGAACGACGTTCGGCAGCTCGAGCCCGGTGGGCAGGTCGAACTCGCGGACGGCGCAGGAGCCGGCCTCCGCCAGCACGATCGAGCCGGGCGCGCCGCTCACGGTCGGGTAGAACTCGCGGCCGAGGTCGTCTTCCTCGCCGGGCTCCGTGGACGTCGGCTGCTCCTGCTGCTCCTGCGCCCCGGTGTCGTCCGGCCGCGACTCGACGCGGGTCTCGTCCGAGCGCAGGGAGTCCGCCACCGCGAAGCCGACGACGAGGAGCAAAGCGCACAGGATGAGGAGGTCGCGGCCTTTCACGAAGTGCTGGCTATAATGCGCGATCCCGCATGGTTTCGAACGACACGACGACCGAAGCAGACATCGAGCAGGCAGACGACGGCGTCTGGACCCGTGGTCCTGACGGCGAGCTGATCCCCGACTACGACTCCACCTTCCCCGTCATCAACGAGGGGGAGGTCGTGCGCGGCAAGGTCGTCCGGGTGGACAAGGACGAGGTGCTCGTCGACATCGGCTACAAGTCGGAGGGCGTCATCCCCGTCTCCGAGCTCTCCATCCGCCGCTCGGTGAACCCGGCCGACGAGGTCAACCTCGGGGACGAGATCGACGCGCTCGTCATGACGAAGGAGGACGCCGAGGGGCGGCTGATCCTCTCCAAGAAGCGCGCCCGCTTCGAGATGGCCTGGAAGCGCATCGAGGGCGCCGCCGAGAGCGGCGAGCCAGTCGAGGGCACCGTGATCGAGGTCGTCAAGGGCGGGCTGATCCTCGACCTGGGCGTGCGCGGCTTCCTGCCCGCCTCCCTCGTCGACATCCGCCGCGTCCAGGACCTCGACGAGTTCATGAGCCAGACGCTCCGCTGCAAGGTCATCGAGCTGAACCGCAGCCGCAACAACGTCGTCCTCTCGCGCCGCGCGGTGCTGGAGGAGGAGCGGCGCGAGATGCGCCAGGCGATCCTCGACCGGCTCTCGCCCGGGGACATCGTCACCGGCACGATCTCGAACATCGTCGACTTCGGCGCGTTCGTCGACCTCGAGGGCATCGACGGCCTCATCCACATCTCCGAGCTCTCCTGGAGCCACGTCAACCACCCGTCCGAGCTCCTCGAGATCGGGCAGGAGGTGAAGGTCAAGGTCCTGGACATCGACCGCGACCGCCAGCGGATCTCGCTCGGGCTCAAGCAGACCCAGACCGACCCCTGGCAGCAGGTGATCGACACCTACGAGCAGGGCGACGTCGTCGAGGGCCGCGTGACGAAGGTCGTCACCTTCGGCGCGTTCGTCGAGGTGATCCCCGGGGTCGAGGGGCTCGTGCACATCTCCGAGCTTGCCACGCACCACGTCGAGAATCCGCGCGAGGTCGTCCAGCAGGGCGAGACCCTCCGCGCGAAGATCATCGAGATGGACGCCGAGCGCCGGCGCCTCTCGCTCTCCCTCAAGCGCGTCGAGGAGGGCGAGGCGGTGCGGCCGGGCCTCGGCGGCGAGCCCCCCGATCTGGGCCTCTCGGAGGAGGTCTTCGTCGAGGGCGAGGCAGTCGAACCGGACGTGGTCGAGGCCGAGGCCGAGGTCGAGGCCGTGGAGGCGGAGGCGGCCGCGCCGGCCGTCGAGACCGAGGCCCTCGCGGAGGTCGAGCAGGTGGAGGAGACCGTGGAGCCGGCCGTCGAGGCCGAGGTCGAGCAGGTGGACGAGACCACCGAGCCGGCCGTCGAGGCCGAGGTCGAGCAGGTGGAGGAGACCGTGGAGCCGGCCGCCGAAGCCGAGGTCGAGCCGGTGGACGAGACCGCCGAGCCGGCCGTCGCCGCAGAAGGTCTCTCCGAGGACGAGGCCGCGCCCGAGGGCGAGGCCCCCGTCGAGCCCGGCGACGAGCAGCCCTAGGAGGGCTTGGCGAAATACAGTCGATGTCGTCGGGTCGCGCTGCTCGCCCCGATGCGGCGTCCTCAGTCGCCTCCGTAGGCGTGGCTACGAAGGCTCCCTGCGTCCTTGCCTCGGAACGACCATCGCACCCCAACGACGAGCGGTACTCCGCCAAGTCCTCCTAGCCGCCCGGTCGCGGTCGCGATCACGGGCGGCATCGGTGCCGGCAAGTCGACGGCGCTGCATGCGTTCGAGCGCCATGGCGCGGCGACGATCTCGAGCGACGAGATCGTCCACGAGCTCCTGCGCGAGGACGCGGAGGTCAGAGCGGCCGTCGTCGAGCGCTTCGGGGAGGAGATCCTGGGCCCGGACGGCGAGATCGACCGGGCCGCCGTCGGCAGGATCGTCTTCGCCGACCGGCCGTCGCTCCTCTGGCTCGAGCAGCTTCTGCATCCGCGCGTCGTCGCGCGCTACCTGGCCTGGCGCGAGGAGCTTGCGGCGCTGCCCCAGCCGCCGGCCGTCTGTGTCACCGAGGTGCCGCTCCTCTACGAGGTCGGCGGCGAGTCGCGCTTCGACAAGGTCGTCGTCGTCACGGCCTCGCCCGAGGCTCGCATCTCCCGGCGCATCGGGCCGCTGCGCGAGCGCGAGCAGCGGCTCGTGCCCGAGGAGGAGAAGATCCGCCAGGCAGACTTCGTGTACGTGAACGACGGCACGCTCGCCGACCTCGACGAGTTCGTGTCCGGCGTGATGGCGAAGCTTTCGGCATGAGGCTGGTCTTCAGCGGTGTGATCCTCCTGGCCGCCCTCGCGGCCGGGTTCTTCTACGTGGAGGACACGAAGCCGTCCTGGTACGCGCGCCTGCGCTACCCGCTCGAGTACGAGCACATCGTCCGCGGGCACGCCCGCCAGTACGAGCTCGACCCGGCGCTCCTCGCCGCCGTGATCTACCGCGAGAGCAAGTTCGACCCGGACGCACGGTCCTCCTCGGGCGCGATCGGCCTCATGCAGCTCCTGCCCGACACGGCCGAGGGCATCGCCCAGCTCACGGGGGGCACCCGCTTCGAGGTCGACGACCTCTACGACCCGGAGATCAACGTCCGCTACGGCTCCTTCTACCTCCGCCGTCTCCTGAACAAGTACGACGACGAGCGGCTCGCGCTCGCGGCCTACAACGCGGGCCAGGCCAACGTCGACGGCTGGATCTCGGAGGGACGGGAGGAGATCCCGTTTCCCGAGACCCGGGAGTTCGTCGAGAACGTCATCGAGACCCGCGAGGTGTACGCGCGCGCGTACGCGGACGAGCTCGGCCTCGACTGAGAGCTTCGGCCCGCGGACGCACGGCTACGATGGCCCGATGTCCGAGTTCCGCGTCTCCGAGGCCTACCGCCCGACCGGCGACCAGCCCACGGCGATCGCCGCCTTGGGCGAGTCGATCGGGCACGGCGACCGCTACCAGACCCTGCTCGGCGCCACCGGGACGGGGAAGACGGCGACGATGGCCTGGATCGTCGAGCAGGTGCAGAAGCCCGCGCTCGTGATCGC
>DASPGT010000140.1:0-3587 GCA_035620475.1 Gaiellaceae bacterium
CGACCGCGTCCGCGGTGCCGGCGTGGACGGCCCGGCAGGAGAGGCAGAGCGAGCTCTCGCGCTTCTCCCGGTCGGCGTCCGAGGGCTTCTCGTCCATGGCCACGACCTGCTCGGCGTGGACGATCTCCAAGCCGCCCGCGAGCGGCTCGAGCGCCTCACGCGGCCCGAAGAGGACGGGAACGACCTCGTCGGAAGCCGCCGCGAGCGCGCCGGCGACGATCTCCTGCGGCGCCCGATCGCCGCCCATGGCGTCGACGGCGACCCGGACGGGCACTTACGGTGCGGTGGTGCGGAGCGGCTCGACCTCGCGGCCCCGGTAGGTGCCGCAGGTCGGGCAGACGTGGTGAGGCCGCTTCGGCTGGTGGCACTGGGGGCACTCGACGAGCGCCGGAACCGACGCCTTGTGGTTCGCCCGGCGCTTGTCGCGGCGCGACTTGGAGGTCTTACGCTTCGGAACGGCCATCGCGGCGGCTGAGTATAGCGAGAGCGCGCCCGGCCCCCGCGCAGTCCCAGGGCCGGCGAACCGCGCTTGTGTTCCACGCGCACAGGCCCTCCGACCCGTCCTTTCTCGCTCCTCCCGGGCCGGTGGCGCGGAAACGAAGGCTTGTGCCGGTGGAACACAAGCCTTGGGGCGGCGCGGGGCTAGAGGCGGTCGCGGAGCTCAGAGAGGGCAGCCCAGCGGGGATCGACGGCCTCGCCCTCGTGCTCGTGCGGCTCGCGGTTCAGGTCCTTGCCGCAGACCGGGCAGAGGCCGGCGCAGTCGTCGCGGCAGAGGATCTTGTCCGGGAGCGCGAGCGCGACCGCGTCGTGCGCCCAGGCGGAGAGGTCGAGGCGGTTGTCCACGATGTACGGCGTGGTCAGCTCGTCGGACTCCCCGGGGCTGGTCGCCTGGTACTCCCGGGCGGCGACGTGCACGTCGAGGCCCGCGTCGGCGAGGCAGCGCACGCAGGGCCCGAGGATGCGCGTGGCGAGCTCGAGCTCGAGCACGAGGCCGGAGCTCGTCTGCGTGAGCGTCAGCACGGCCTCCGGCCGCTCCGGCACAGGGACGTAGCGCTGCCCGCCCAGCTCGAGGGGCTCGAGCTCGACCTCGAGGGCGTCCCGGAACTGCTCGCCGGCGCGCAGCTTGACGTTGCGGAGGTTGAACGTGGTCACGCGCTCACCGTAGCGAACGCGCCGCCCGCCCCTGCAGGTGGCTCTAGACGGCGGTCTGGTCGTCCGCGAGATCCGCGACGACCGATTCCTGCGAGCGCTCGTGGAGCCGCTCGCGGCCCCGGCGGACGGCGCCGAGGAACTTGTCCAGGTTGACCTCGAGCGTCGAGAGGATCGAGTCCGCCCAGTCCTCCATCTCGAGGCGCGTCTCGCGCGCCTGGCGGCGGGACTCCTCGACGATCTCGGAGGCCTGGCGCTCGGCCAGCTTGACGATCTCGGTCTGCGACGCCTCGCGCACCGCCTGCTCGCGCGCCTCGCCGAGGATGCGGTCGGCCTCGCGCTTCGCCTCGGCCAGCATCTCCTGGCGCTCCTTCACGATCCAGCGCGCCTGCTTGATCTCCTCGGGGATCGTGGCGCGCATCTGGTCGAGGATGTCGTAGATCTCCTCGCGGTCGATCCGCACCTGATCGGTGAGGGGAACGGCCTTCGCGTTGTGCACGAGGTCGTCGAGCTTGTCGATGAGAACGAGAACGTCCATGCGGGCCAGTCTACTCTTGCGGGCTGACAGGCGCGCCGGGCCGGCCCTGCGGAAAGAGCTCCCGGAAACGGCGTGCCACGGGGGCCGGAACGAGGTCGTCGACGTTGCCGCCGAAGGACGCGACCTCCTTGACCCCGCTCGACGAGAGGAAGCTGTACTGCGGGCTCGACATCAGGTACATGGTTTCGACCTCGGGCGCCAGATTCCGGTTCAGATGGTGCATCTGGAACTCCCACTCGAAGTCGGAGATGGCCCGCAGGCCCTTCACCATGGTGCGGGCGCCGAACCGGCGCGCGAACTCGACGACGAGGTCGGAGAAGACCTCGACCTCGACGTTCTCGAGGTCGGCGAGCGCCTCCCGCAGGAACGCGACCCGCTCGTCCACCGAGAACATGGTCGACTTGTGCTGCGGATCGCGCACGACGCCGACGATCACCCGCTCGAAGATCCCCGCGGCGCGGCGGATGATGTCCAGGTGCCCGTTGGTCACCGGGTCGTAGCTGCCGGGGCAGATGCAGGTGACCGGGTCGGAGTTGCTCACCGCGGCGCCTCGAAGACCGTCACCCGCGAGGAGCCGTAGCGCCGGCTCGTCCGCTTCGGGAGCGGGAGCTCCGGCTCGTCCCGCGCGTCGGACTCGACGACGGCGACGCCGTTCCCGGCGAGGACGGCCGGCAGGTGGGCGGCGAGCGGTGGCAGGACGCGGGAGAGCATGGCGTAGGGAGGGTCGACCAGCACGAGATCGTAACGCCTGCCTCCCGCCGCGTCGGCGGCCAGCTTCCGCGCGGCGTCGTCGCGCAGGACGACGGCGCCCTCGAGCCGCAGCTTGTCGAGGTTCTTGACGATCGTCTCCGCGGCCTCCCGGTCGGACTCGACGAAGGTCACGCGGCGGGCGCCTCGGGAGAGCGCCTCGAGGCCCATCGCCCCCGAGCCCGCGTAGAGGTCGAGCACGTCGGCGTCGTCGACCGGGCCGAGCAGGTTGAAGACCGCCTCGCGGACGCGGTCGCCCGTCGGGCGCGTGTCGAGCCCCTTCGGCGCGAGGATCCTGGCGCCCTTACGCGAACCCGCGATTATCCTCATCGATCCTCCGCGCCTCGCGGCGCAGAGGATCGACGATCACGTCCTCCGCGTCCACGAGCTTCTCCGCCCACGCGCGGGCCGCGGCGATGAGCCGCCGGTCGCGTGTGAGCCGGGCGAACCTGAGATCTGAGTACCCGCTCTGGCGGACGCCGAGGAGCTGGCCCTCGCCGCGCAGCTCCAGGTCGACCTCGGCGAGGGCGAAGCCGTCCGTGGTCTTCACGAGCGCCTCGAGCCGGCGCACCGCCTCGTCCGTGAGCTCCTCCTTCGGCCTCGAGACGAGCAGGCAGTACGACTGCTCCGCGCCCCGGCCGACGCGGCCGCGCAGCTGGTGGAGCTGGGCGAGCCCGAAGCGGTCGGCCTCCTGCACGATCATGATCGTCGCATTCGGGACGTCCACGCCGACCTCGATCACGGTCGTGGCGACGAGGACGTCGAGCTCCCGTCGCTTGAACGCGTCCATCATCTCGCGGCGCTCGGCCGTCTTCAGCTTGCCGTGGAGGACGCCGACGCGGAAGCCGCGCAGCTCGTGCGCGCGGAGGCGCTCGGCTTCCTGCTCGGCCGCGCGCGCCTCGATCGTCTCGGACTCGGAGACGAGCGGGCAGACGACGTAGGCCTGGCGGCCCTCCTCCAAGTGGCGACGGAGGCGCGTGTAAGCCTCGGCGCTGCGCTCGTGCCCGACCCAGCGCGTGATCACCGGTTTCCGGTTCGCCGGCGGCCTGACGATCTCCGTGACGTCGAGGTCTCCGAAGACCGTCTGCGCCAGGGTGCGCGGGATCGGGGTCGCGGTCATGTGGAGGACGTGCGGCGTCGTCCTGCCGAGCGC
>DASPGT010000141.1:0-16497 GCA_035620475.1 Gaiellaceae bacterium
GCCTGGGCCTCGTCGAGCGCCGCCTGCGCCTCGGCCGCGGCGCTCTCGGCCGCCGCCTGCTCCTCCTCGAGCTGCCGCTGGAGGTCCGCGACCTCCTGCTCGAGCTCCGCGACCTGCTGGTCGAGGCCCGCGTTCTCCTGCTCCAGCTCGTCGATCCGGGCCTGGCTCGCGGCGTTCACGTCCTCCTGGTCGCTCTGGAGCACGGCCGCCCAGATCGCCAGGCCGACGACCGCCGCGCCGAGCGCGACCGTGAGGACGATCCAGGTCGTGGGGCGGCGGCGCGGTGGCGGGGGCGGCGGCGTCACGCAGCCGAGGCCCGCAGCTGCGCGGCGAAGAACTCGAGCGCCTTGCGCGTCTTCGTCTCCTGCTCGCCGCCCAGATCGACGCCGCGCTCGGTCAGGAACGCACGCGTCTCGGCCGCGACCTGGAACGCCTCGCCCGGCGTGCACTTGGTCGAGAGCTCGAGGAGGCGCGAGTCGTCCGGGTAGAGCCAGAGCTCCGCGACGACCTTGCGCCCCAGGTCGCGCGGAACCTGCCTTACCTTGAGGACGAAGATCGGCCCCAGCACCGTGAGGTCGTCCATGGCGACGCCCTCGGGAGCGTGCTCGGCGTAGAAGGAACGCTGCTCCTTCGAGAAGAGCTTGCGGAGCGGGCGGTCGCCCTCCACCGTCTCCTTGACCCGCGGCTCGGCGAGGGCGCCCTTGAACGAGCCCGAGCAGACGAAGCCGCCGGGCATCGCGTCCACCTCGACCCCGAAGCTCGCCGAGCGGCGAAGCTCGGACGGGAGCTCCTGCGGCACGACGGGCCGGAGCTTGACGACGGTGTCGTCGCCCTTCCCCTGCACCCGGCGCGCCCGCACGACGACGCCGGCCGCGTTCAGCGCGAGGTCGGGCGTGTCGAAGAAGAAGACCTGGCGGATCTGCGCGTCGAGCGGGTCGAGGTCGAGCGCCTTCGCCGTCGCCCGCTGTGCGTCGGCGGGCACGGTGAGCTTCAGCTCGACGCTGTCGGCAGCCTTCATGAGCCCAAGGACTTCGACGATCTGGTCGTCCGTGAGCGCGGCAGCTCGCGTGGGGACAGCCATTGCCTTCTCCTCTCGCCGACGGTCTGGGAGGCCGGTCGCCCGGCCTCCCAGCCTGTTCAGTACGGCTAGCTGATCGCCTTCTGCTTGAGCGACTCGTACTCGGTGTCGCTGAGGACGCCCTGGTTGTGAAGCTCCTTGAGCTTCGCCAGCTCGTCGGCGGTCGAGACGCCCGCGGCCGCGCGCGATGCGGCCTCGGCCTGCGTCAGCATCTTCACGTCCTGCGCGGTCACCTTCGGCCTGGCGATCACGTAGATCAGGATCCCCAGCAGCGGCAGGACGATGATCAGCAGGAGCCAGCCCGCCTTCGCCCACCCGCTCATGTCGTCCCGGCGGAAGATGTCGGCCACCACCGAGATGAACACCCAGAAGAACATGACCCAGAGGAAGAACAGGAGCATGTACCAGAAGACGTCCAGGAACGTCGTTTCCGCGAAGACCACACTGCCTCCTACCGGTCGTTGGGAACGTACGGCGCCATTCTGACTGGAAACGGCTGCCCGGGTGTCATCCTGTCGGGGTGCGGGCGCGAGCGCGCCTACAGGAGCTCGCGCCCGACCAGCTCGACCATCGCCAGGTCGCGGTGGTCGAGGTGCTCGAGGAAGACCCGCTCGACGCCCGCGGCCTCGAGCTCGGCCAGGCGCTCCCGCACCTGCTCGACCGTGCCGACGATGCCGGTCTCGCGCTGGCTCGCGAGGAACGCCTCGCCGCCGCCGGCCTCGCCGCGGATCGCGGCCACGCGGCCCGCGCGCCCGCGGACCTCGCCCTCGTCGGCTCCGACGATGCAGATGGTCATGAGGGAGAGCGGCAGCGTCGCCGGGTCGCGGCCGGCCCGCTCGCAGCCCTCGTCGAGCGCGGCGCGGCGCTCCCGGACCGTCGCCGGCGAGGCGAAGATGGTGTTGTACTCGTCGGCCCAGCGCACGGCGGGCTCGACCGTTCCGCGCATCGCCCTGCCGCCCACGATCAGCGGCGGGTGCGGCCGCTGCACGGGCTTCGGCAGCGCCCGGCAGCCCTCGAGCCGGTAGTGCAAGCCCGCGAAGTCGAACGTCTCCTCCGTCCACTGGCGGTGGACGATCTCGAGCTGCTCGGCGAAGCGCTCGAGCCGTACGCGCCGCTCAGGGAAGGGGAAGCCGAACATGGCGTGCTCCGTCTCGTGCCAACCGGCGCCGAGGCCGAGCTCGACGCGGCCGCCGCTCACGTGGTCGGCGGTGACGACCGCCTTCGCCAGCTCGGACGGATGTCGGAACGTCGCCGGCGAGACGAGCGACCCCAGGCGGATCCGCTCCGTCCGCGCCCCGAGCGCCGCGATCGTCGCCCAGGCGTCCAGGGAGCCCCGGGAGTAGTCGTCCATGACCGAGGCGTAGTGGTC
Source organism: Gaiellaceae bacterium (assembly GCA_035620475.1). Lineage (GTDB taxonomy): Bacteria > Actinomycetota > Thermoleophilia > Gaiellales > Gaiellaceae > JAIBJN01. Next base: position 2,448 of record DASPGT010000141.1, read on the forward strand.
GGAGCGGAAGAGCCCCTCGAGCCCGTGCTCCTCACAGGCCTGGGCGAGCGCGAGCCAGTCCTCCCAGGTCACGTCCTCCTGGCCCTCGATCATCAGGCAGGCGCGCACGCCCCGAAGCCTACTGCCGCCTGCTGCGCCGGCGGGAAGCCGGCGGTCAGCCCGCGCGAAGCTCGACGATCGTCGCCTGCCACACGCCGCGCGGGGCCTGCACGGGGACCGTCTCGCCCGCCTTGCGCCCCAGCAGGGCGGCGCCCAGCGGCGACGTCGGCGAGACGGTTCCCTCGCCACCGACACCGGAGATCTCGAGCTCCATGAGCTCGCCCGACCCGTCGTCCACGACGACGCGCGAGCCGACGGCGACCGTTTCGGGCTCGCCGCCCTCGACGAGAACGGCGGTCTCGAGCCGCGCCCGCAGGATCGTGATGCGCCGCTCGAGCAGGCCCTGCTCGTTCTTGGCGGCGTGGTACTCGAAGTTCTCCGAGAGGTCGCCGTGGCCGCGGGCGACCGCGATCGCCTGCACGATCTCGGCGCGCTTCGGCCCCTCGAGCTCGGCGAGCTCGGCGGCCAGCCGCGCGTGCTGCTCCCGGGTGAGCTGCTCACCGTCCACGCTAGGCCACCGGGGCGAGGCCACGCGCCTTGCGGCTGGCGGCCGACTGGCGCTTCTGGGCGGACAGCTCCACCTTGCGCAGGCGCACGTTCTCGGGGGTGACCTCGACGCACTCGTCCTCGCGGATGTACTCGAGCGCCTGGTCGAGCGAGAGCGGCCGCGGCGGGATCAGGCGCACGAGCTCGTCGGCCGTCGAGGAGCGCATGTTCGTCAGCTTCTTCTCCTTCGTCGCGTTCACGTCGAGGTCCTCGGCGCGCGCGTTCTCGCCGACGATCATCCCCTCGTAGACGTCCTCGCCGGGTGCGACGAAGAGCGCGCCGCGCTCCTGGAGGTTGAGGATGGCGAACGACGTCGTCCTGCCGCGACGATCGGCGACGAGCGCGCCGGTCGGCCGCGTTCGCAGCTCGCCGAACCACGGCTCGAACCGCTCGAAGACGTGGTGCATGATCCCCGTCCCTCGCGTCTCCGTCAGGAACTCGGTGCGAAAGCCGATGAGGGCGCGCGAGGGCACGACGACGTCCATCCGCACCCAGCCGCTCCCGTGGTTGACGAGTGCCTCGGTGCGGCCCTTGCGGAGGGCGAAGAGCTGGGTGACGACGCCGAGATAGTCCTCGGGCGCGTCGATGGAGACGCGCTCCACCGGCTCGTGGAGGGCGCCGTCGACCAGCCGCGTGACCACCTGCGGCTTGCCGACGGTGAGCTCGAAGCCCTCGCGCCGCATCTGCTCGACGAGGATCGCCAGCTGGAGCTCGCCGCGGCCCTGCACCTCCCACGCGTCCGGGCGGTCGGTCGGGAGGACGCGGAGCGAGACGTTGCCGACCAGCTCGGCGCGCAGGCGGCCCTCGACCATGCTCGCCGTCAGCTTCTCCCCGTCGTGGCCGGCGAGCGGCGACGTGTTGATCCCGATCGTCACGGAGAGCGACGGCTCGTCGACGGTGATCACCGGCAGCGGCCGTGGGTCGGAGGGATCGGCCAGCGTCTCGCCGATCGTCACCTCCGGAAGCCCGGCGACGGCGATGATCTCCCCCGGGCCGGCCTCCTCGGCCTCGACGCGGTCGAGCGCCTCGGTCACGTAGAGCTCCGTCACCCTCGCCGGCTCCACCGAGCCGTCGGCGCGGCACCACGCGACCGGCTGTGCGCGCCTGATCGTCCCCTGGAGCACGCGGCAGAGGGCGAGGCGGCCGACGTAGGGCGAGGCGTCGAGGTTCGTCACGAGCGCCTGCAGCGGATGGTCCTCCTCGAAGGCGGGCGCCGGGATGTGCTCCAGGATCGCGTCGAGCAGCGGCTGGAGGTCGGGCTCGAGCGCGTCCGGGTCGGGCTCGAGCGACGCGCGGCCGGCCTTGCCGTTGCAGTAGACGATGGGGAACTCGATCTGGCTCTCGTCGGCGTCGAGATCGAGGAAGAGCTCGTACACCTCGTTGACGACCGCCTCGATGCGCGCGTCCGGGCGGTCGACCTTGTTGACGACGAGGATCACGGGCAGGCGCGCCTCGAGCGCCTTGCGCAGCACGAAGCGCGTCTGCGGCAGCGGTCCCTCGCTCGCGTCCACGAGCAGGAGCACGCCGTCGACCATCGTCAGCCCGCGCTCGACCTCGCCGCCGAAGTCGGCGTGGCCCGGCGTGTCGACGATGTTGATCTTCGTCCCGCCGTAGCGGACGGCCGTGTTCTTGGCGAGGATCGTGATGCCCTTCTCGCGCTCGAGGTCCATCGTGTCGAGCACGCGCTCGGCGACGTCCTGGTTCGCGCGGAAGGCGCCGGACTGCCAGAGCAGCGCATCCACGAGCGTTGTCTTGCCGTGGTCGACGTGCGCGACGATGGCGACGTTGCGGATGTCCGAGCGAACGGGCATCGCCTGAGGGTAGCGACACGGGAGAGGGCCCCGGCCGGGGCCCTCTCGTCGTGCCTGGCGTGCGCGAGGATCAGTCCGGGCAGTGCCCGGGGCCGATGTCGCCCTCGTTGTAGTCGGCGAGCGTGCCCGCCCAGCCGATTGCCGCCGCGCGCACCGAGCTCGAGAGCACCGAGGTCGGCGTATACGTGTTGAAGAACGCCGTCGCCGACGCGAGCGCGGCGTTGACGGCCGGGGTCGAAGCGTCCCCGTCGAGCAGGTTGAGCCTCGCCGCGATGTACTGGTGGGCGAGGATGTAGTACGCGTTCCCGCCCGCGGACGAGGTGTTGATCGCCTGGTACCACGTCTTGCCGCTCAGGAAGAACGTCGTGTCCTCCCCGATCAGGGCCCACGTCGAGTCGTACGGCGCGGGGCCGTACTTCGAGTGGGTCTTCCAGTAGCCCTGCGTGAGCGTGCAGCCGTCCGAGGGCGGCGGCTTGCACGTGACGGTCACGCGCGCGTCGTCGCTCTGGCCGGTCTCACGGATGGTCGCGGTGTTGTCGTGCGTGCCCTCGTCCTCGTCGCACCGGAACGTCTTCGTGTACGTCTGCGTCCCGGAGTCGGTGAAGAGCCACGACATCCCGTTCGTGTCGTCGACGTTCACCGCGGCGTTCACGACCGTGGGCGGAGGCAGCTCGAAGTCGACCTTCTCGTTCGGGCCCATCTCCTCGCCCGGGTCACGCGGGTCGTTCGTCACGGTGACGCGGGCGTTGTTGCGGTACGTCGCGCCCGCGACCGGCGTGAACTCGATCGAGTACGGGTAGCACTGCTTCTCGCCCGGGTCGAGCACCGGATTGATGCTCATGTCGAGCGGGACGGACGCGAGGGTGATGACCTCGCCTCCGACGAGCGCCTGCAGGCGGTCGACCACCTTCAGGTTCTCCGTCGGCGTCTGCGAGACGTTCTCGACGCAGACCTCGCCGTCGACCCAGATCGTCTCCGAGGCGAGGCTCTTCGTCACCGTCACCGTGTACGTGCTCGTGCCGGACTGACCGGCCTCGAGATTCCACGAGTCGGGCGAGACGGACTTCTCGATCGTCCACTCGAACGTCTTCGTCCAGTGCGGCGTTGCCGTCTTGTACGCCTGGATCGGCGACGTTGCGCTCGCGACCGGCGCGATCACGCCGGCGGCGACGGCCGTGCACACGGCAAGCCACAGCATCCTGCGAACCCTCATTCGCTCCCCTTTCGGATTCCGTTTCTGCGGGCGCCGAGCCACGGGGCGAGGGTACGGCCGCATCCTCACCCCGGCTCTGCTCTTGTCGAACGCCCTGTCTTCTAGGAGATATGCGCCCCGCCGGGGGCCTGTCAAGCAGGACCATACGCACGGGGAGGATGTCCGGTCGGGCTCGCCGGGTTGGAGCAGCTTGTGGGGAGCCGTGGCCGGACGTGACGCTCCGTGGAGCAGGGGAAACCAACTGCCGCTCGGGTTTCGCGGCCGGCTGCCGCTCGGGGCCTGGTTGCGCTGATCGCCGCCTCCGTCCTCGTCGCCGTGCTGCTCGTCGTGAACCTGCGCGGCGACCAGGCGCGGCTCACCGAGCACGACGTCCCGTACGCCGCGGCGGCGGTGCACGCCAAGGGCATGGCGAACGACGAGCGCGGGTTCCTCGTGACGGGCGACGAATGCTTCCTCGCTCCGATCGAGCGCCGGATCGAGGCGGCCGGGGCATCCTTCGGCCAGGCGGAGCGAGCGGCTGTGAGCACGGCGCAGAGGGCGGCGGTTGCTGGAAGCGCGGGGCGGGTTCGAGCGCTGGGTCGAGGCCCTCCACGCGCACATCGCGACGTACGAGGCCGGCGACCGGCAGAAGGCGACCAGGCGTCCCTCGGCTCGGGTCGGGCCCTCAGAAAGGACTCTGAAGCGGTTCCTGGCCGCTGCCGACGCTCTCGCCGCCGGCGCCGTCCGGGCAGGGTCGGCGAGCGTCGCGGCGGCGGCGTCGCGCTCCGCGCTCGTCCTCGTCGCGTGCCTCGTCGTCACCCTCGTCGCGGGCGTGCTCCTGTCCGCACCGTCCTCCGCCCCGTCTACACGGTCGTGGGCATGCTCGGCGAGGTTGCGGCCCAGCCGTCTCGCGACCGGCTCGGCTGAGCTACATACGCGCGGCCAGCTCGTCGAGCCGGCGGTGCGCCAGGGCCACGGCCATCGCCCCCTCCCCGACTGCCCCGGCCACGCGCTTCGTGGAGCCGCTGCGGGCGTCACCGGCAGCGAACAGGCCCGCCACGCTCGTCTCGAGCGGAAGCGGGTCGCGATCGAGGGGCCAGCCCTCCGGCCGCCGTCCCGCGTCGAGGAGGTCCGGGCCGGTGACGATGAACCCGGCGGCGTCCGTGCGGACGCCGGCGCCCTCGGCCCAGCCGGTGCGCGGGACGCCCCCGAGGCAGAGGAAGAGCGCGCGGGCGTGCAGGTCCTCGACCCCGCCGGGCCCCGCGACCGTGACGGCGCCGAGCGCGTCACCGTCGGCGTGCACCGCCTGCACCTCCGTGCGAAAGCGCACGTCGACCGCGGACGAGCGCTCGATCCGGTCGACGAGGTAGGACGACATCGACCTCCCGAGCCCGTCGCCGCGGACGAGCATGGTCACCCGGGCGCCGTGGTGGGCGAGGTTGAGCACGGCCTGCCCCGCGGAGTTCCCGGCCCCGACGACGACGACCGAGTCGTCCGCGCACCGCGCCGCCTCGCTTCTCCCGGCGCCGTAGTAGACGCCGCGACCGAGCAGGTCGTCGACCCCGTCGACGGGCAGCCGCCGCCACTCCATCCCCGGCGCCGCGAGCACGATCGAGGCGGTCAGCTCGATCCCGCCGGCCAGCTGGATCGCCGACCGCCCGCCCGGCTCGACCCGGCTCCCCACCACGCCGCGCATGAGGATCAGCTCCGCGCCGAACTGCTCGGCCTGGCGCCCGGCCATCCGCGCGAGCTCGGCGCCGCCGATCCCCTCGGGGAAGCCGAAGAAGTTCTCGATCAGCGACGTGTGGGACGCCTGCCCGCCCGGGAGATCGCGCTCCAGCACGACCGTCGAGAGCCCGTCAGAGGCGGCGTACACGGCGGCGGCGAGGCCGGCCGGGCCGGCGCCGACGACCGCCAGCTCGTAGTGGCCCGTCCTCGGCGGATAGAGGTTCCCCCAGAGAGTCGCAAGCTCCTCGAACGACGCGCCGGCGTGGACGTCGGGCCCGTCGACGACCACCGGCAGCGGCGGGTCGGAGAGACCGTGCTCGGCCAGCAGGGCCAGCGCCTCTGGCGAGTCCGCCTCGAGCCACCGGTGCGGCTGGGCAGAACGCGTCAGGAGGTCGCGCAGCCGGTGGTGCCCGGGGTCGAGGCTGCGACCGATCACTGTCAGTTCCGGCCGCACCGGGCTCATGCCCCGACGCTAGCAGCGAGGAGGAGGGAGCCGCCCCCGGTGGCCGTAGTCCGGGGGCGACTCTGGTGAGTGGTGGAGCGCTACGGGCGCAGGGAACGCCCGGCGCTGCTGGGCCCGCCACAGGGCTCAGGCAAAGAGCACCGGCCAGAGGTACTGGAGGAAGGCCTGGACGCCGGTGTCTTCCTCCTCGCCGCCGTCGGCGGGACCGCCCTCGTCGGCGGGATCGTCCGACCCCGGAGCCTCCTCGCCACCCTCTTCGGGCTCGGCCGGGGGCTCTTCCTCGGGCGTGACGCCGTCGCGGTCGTGGGCCTCGCGCGAGACGCACTTGCCGAACGCGTTGGCCTTGTTCTCGTTGGTGCCGTACTCCTCGGCGAAGGCCTCGGCGCCCATCCGCTCGCGCTCGAACTTGCAGACCCACGCGGGGTTGGAGTGCTTCGGCTCGTCCTCGTCGCTCGCGGAGGCGGACCTGCGGGCCGCGCGCCGCTCGGCCTGGGCCGCCTTCTTCGCGGCCTTGGCCTCCGCCTTGGCGGCCTTGTCCGGCTTCCCCCCGCTCGTCGCGGATCCGCCGCCGCCCGCCCACGCGGGCGGGCCGTGACCGTTGCCATTGCCGTTGCCGCCGCCGTTGCCCTTGCCGTTGCCGCCCGGGCCGGCGCCGGCCGCCGGGACGAGCAGCAGAGCGGCGAGCGCGGTCGCGAGCAGCGTGGTGAATCCAAGCTTCATCTGGGTTAGGCCTCCGTGTCGCTGGGCTGGAGAGGTCCTCAGCGATACAGACGCCTCGGGGCCCGAGAACTTGCGCCGACTTGATCGTTTCTGCGAATCCGCCAGAATGTGTCCAGTGGCCGTCGCTCCCGAAGCAACCCGCGCGGACCTCGCACCCGCCGCGTCCGAGACCGCCGAGCAGCTCTTCCAGGAGCACGCCGGCTGGATCTACGGCTACTGCCTCCGCCTCCTCCGCTCGCCCGAAGAGGCCGAGGACGCCCTGCAGACGACGTACCTGAACGCGTGCCGCAGCCTCAACCGGGGCACCCGGCCCCAGGTCGGCTCGGCGTGGCTCCTGCGGATCGCGCAGAACGTCTGCTTCGCCCGGCTCCGCTCCGCGGGACGGCGCGGGCGGCTCGAGCGGCCGCAGGACTTCACCATCCTCGAAGAGACCGTCCCGGCGCCCGAGCGCTCCGTGGACGAGCTCATCGGTCTCACCGACGCGCTCTGCAGCATCCCCGAGCGCCAGCGCGAGGCCATCCTCCTGCGGGAGTGGCAGGGCCTCTCCTACAACGAGGTCGGCGCGCGGCTCGGGCTGAGCCAGTCCGCGGTCGAGACGCTCATCTTCCGCGCCCGGCGCTCGCTCGCCGGCGCGCTCGAGGCCCCCGGGAAGCGCGGCCGCCGCAGGGCGCTGCACGCGCTCGACCTCGGCGGGCTGGCCGCGGCGCTCAAGGGCTTCTTCGCGGGTAGCGCGGGAATCAAGACGGTCGCCGCGGTCACCGCAGCCGTGGCCACGACCGCGACGGTCGTCGCCACCGATCCCGCCGGCGTCTGGCGCGACCGGCACGTCCCGGTGGCGGCCGATGCGCGCGGGGCCGAGCAGGCACGCACGGCGGCGCCCGCTCCGGCGGCCGCGCTCGGGCCCGCAACGGCTTCCGCAGCGACGGTCGTGGCGCCGTCCGAGTCGGTTCGCGGCCCGCTCCCGGCGCAGGCCGAGACGCGCCCAGGCGCGCCCGCCGATGCCCCCGGCCGCGCCACCTCGGAGAAGGCGAAGACCAAGGGGAAGGCCAAGGCCAACCCGAAGGCGAACGCGGGCGGGAACGGAAAGGCGAGAGGCCTGGGAGCCGGCGGGAACGGAAACGGCAAGGCGCTCGGCCTGACCAAGGAGAGCTCCACCGGACCGGGCACCGGGCAGGGGACGCCCGGCGGCGGCAAGGCGAACCGGCCGGTCCGGGAGACGAGCGGCCCGCCGCCCGCCACGCCCGGCAAGAGCCAGGGCAAGGCCAAGGGCGCGGGCGCCTCCTGAGAATGACGAGCGGCCCCCGGAGGGGCCGCTCGGTGTCCTGCTGCGGCGGCCGGCACGAAGCCGGCGAGCCGTGCCTTACGGGTTGCCGATCGTGATCGTGTCCGAGCCGTAGGTCTGGTTGCCCCTGAGGTCGGTGGCAAGCCAGCGGAACGTCGTGGTCGAGGTCACGTAGAAGATCTGACCCGGCTCACGCGGCCCGCTCGAGTCCCACAGCGGAGAGTTCATGTCCGGCTTGGAGCCGTCGAGGGTGTAGCGGATCACCGACGGCTCGTTGATGTACTGGAACGTCGTGTAGACCGGTCCGTGGTTGAAGCCGCCGACGGTCAGCTTGACCCGCGGAGGCTGCTTGTCCTTCTCGTACTCGAAGGCGGACTCGAGGAGGCCGAAGTTGCCCGCGGCGAACTCGAGCGCCTCGAACTTGCCCTCCGTGTCGTAGGCCGGCTGGAAGCCGACGCCCTGCTGGAGGACGCCGCCGCGAAGCACCTCGCCGGCCGCGTGCGCGAACGCCAGCGGCGCGTCGAGGGTCACGTTCGGGTTCGGGCTGGACGTGTTCGGCTGTGCGACCGAGACGACCGTCCGCGTCTCCGCGTTCGGCGTCCCGTCGCCGACGACGATCGAGTCGCCCGCACGGAACCCGTTGCGGTTCGAGGCCCGTACGCCGGTCGCCCCGACCTCCGTCGCAACCGACAGGGTCGGGTAGACGTAGCGGTCGGCGCCCGTCTCGAAGCTGTACGCGATCTGGCCGCTGACGTAGTAGTGCTCGTCGGCGCTGTTGCCGGCCGCCGAGTAGAGAACGTCCGCGATCGGACCGGTCCGCTCCGGCAGGATGACCGTCCCGCGCACCTCCTTGATCCGGTTGAGGATCCGGTCGCCCGCGGTGAAGAAGTACTTCTCGACGCCGATGTTCGCGTGCACGGCGTCGCCCTCGTCGCGGTTGGGCAGGTACGTGCCCGGCGCCCACATGAAGTAGCCGCCGAAGCTGTGGATGTTGTTCGAGAACTTGATGTTCTTGAACGTGTTCGCGATCCAGATCTCGTTCTGGATCTCCGGCTCGGACGCTTCGCTGAGGCCCGTGAAGACCTCGCTCGTGCACGAGGTCGAGGCGCCGATGTAGCCGTCGAACAGCGTGCCGAACGTGTTGTTGCGGTTCATGTCGGTGCCCCAGGCGTTCCGCGACGCCGGGTCGGAGTTCGTGTACGGCGTCCCGGTGATCGGGTTGAGCGCGGGCGTCCAGAACGACGCCGCGTTCGGATCGTCGGTCTCCTTGCCGCCGACGACGCAGTGGGCGGTCATGTTCTTGCGCTGGCTCGCGAAGTCGTACAGCGAGTAGTGCGACCCGTCCGGGTTGGACGACGGGAGGATGAAGATCTCGAGGTTGTCCACGAGCTTCTTCACCTGCGGGTCGATCGCGTAGTTCCGGAGGATCTGCTCGGCAGTCTCCAGGCACGTCAGCGGCGTCGCCCACTCGCGGGCGTGCTGCTGGCAGAAGAGGAAGACGCCGGTGTTCTTGCCGTCCCGCCTCTTGCCGATCCGCATGACGGAGTAGTCGAACGGCCCCCGCTCGACGTGCGGCGGCGCGTTCAGGAAGTCGGACAGGTTCACCTTCGCACGGGGCACGACGATGCCGCCGCCCGCGTTGCCGCGGTACGTGAGCGCCACGACGAGCGCGCTCGCGCCCGGATGGGCGTTGATCGCAGCGATGACCTGCGCGGCCGTGCTCGTAAGAGCGCCTGCCGAGTCGGTGGCGAGGCTGACGGAGATGTCGTTCCCCATCACCGAGACGGCGAGCGGCGAGTCGGATGCGAGCGGGTCGACGAACTCGGCGGTGATGTCGTTGCCGCCCTCGTGGCCCCAGGCGCGCGACGTGAGCACGACGGCCCTCGACGCCTGCGAGCCGGGAACGGTGCTGCCCGTCCCGCCGGTGCCGTTCATCGTCGCCTGTGCGCGCCGCTGGTACCCGTTGCTCGTGTTCGGCAGCGGGATCAGCTCCGCGATGTTCGAGAACTCCGCGGCCAGCTCGTCGAACCGCTGGTAGACCTCGGTCGGATCCATGTACCGCGTCGTGAAGTCCGACAGGTAGCCGGGCGCGTGCGGCGGCAGGCCGCCGCCGACCCACACGGAGACATCCCCCTCGAGCATGGCGCCCGTGCTCGAGCCGAGGCGGATCTTCGTCGGCGCCGGAGGACCGGAGCCGATCTCGCCGATTCGGATCAGGACGCGGTGCTCGATGTAGGTGTCGGGCGACGTGTCGGGGTCGATGTTGACGTTCATCGCCCGCGGGCCCTGGTCGATGTCCGTGCCCGCGCCCGTGTTCCAGGAGACGGACATGTCCGGCCCGATGTAGTCGGAGCCGGTGGGCGTCGAGCTGCCCAGGCGGTTCTTCGCCTCGACCGACAGGAACCGGCCGGCGTAGTTCTCGAAGTAGTCGGCGCGCAGGATGACGAGCTCGTCGTCGTCCGCGATGACCGGGGGGTCACCGAGCGCCGCTTCGGCGGCCCTCGCCTCGAAGAAGCGCGCCGAGGCGATGTCGGCCAGGCCCGCCTCCCACGAGTCAGGCCCTTCGATGGTGGCGCCGAGCTCGTAGCCGGCCTCGGCCAGCGCTGCGAGCTCGCCCTCGGTTCCGAACACGGTCACGGTGTAGGTGCCGCTCGCGTTCTTGGCGAGGTAGTGGTCGTTGAACTCGATACCGAAGTCCTCGGCGACGCGCTGGAGCTCGTACGCCGCCGCCTTGTTCGGCACGATCACCTCGACGAGGCTGTCGCCCTGGTTCGGGTCGATGCCCCGCGCGTCGTCGCCGCTCGCCGTCGCTCCCCCGGCGACTGCCAGCGCGACGATCGAGATGGCGAGCAAGGCTCGCCACGTCCCCCTACGTCTCATGGATGTGTCCCTCCCCTACCCGATGACAGAACAGAGGCGAATCACATCACTTGATTGCCCTTTGGTCAACCACCGCGCCGGACCGGCGTAAGGTTCGTCCCATCCGCGAGCTCCGGCTGCTTCTCTGCGCGCTCCTCGTTGCCGCGGCCGCGGCGCCCGCCGGGTGCGGAGGTGACCGCCCCTCGCAGTCCGCCCCGCCGTCCACGACGGTCGAGAGCGACGCAGGACTGCGGGCGGTCGAGCTCGCCCGCGGCCTCGACCGGCCCGTTCATGCCGCCGCCGCGCCGGGGGAGCCCGGCCGCCTGTACGTCGCGGGCCAGGGAGGAGTCATCCAGGTGGTCGACGACGGGCGCATCCGCCCGGAGCCGTTCCTCGACCTCGGCAACCTCGTGACGACAGGGCCCAAGGGCGAGCCGGCCGCCGAGCAGGGGCTCCTCTCGCTGGCCTTCGCTCCCGACTACGCGACGAGCGGCCGCTTCTACGTCGACTACACCGACCGGGACGGGGACGTGCGCGTGGTCGAGTACCGGGCCCGGGACGGCGTCGCCGACCCCGCTTCGGCCCGCACCCTGCTCCACGTCGAGAAGCAGCGCCCGATCCACAACGGCGGCCAGCTCCAGATCGGGCCGGACGGCCAGCTCCACGTCGGCATCGGCGACGACGGCGCCTCCCAGGTGAGCCCGCAGAGCCTCGCGCCCGGCGACCTCCTCGGGAAGATCGTGCGCGTCGGGGACGGCGGCCCGGAGGTCGTCGCCTACGGCCTGCGGAACCCGTGGCGCTTCTCCTTCGACCGCGAGACGGGCGACCTCTGGATCGGCGACGTCGGCGAGCTCGGCTGGGAGGAGGTGAGCGTCGTCGCCCGCGGGACGGCCGAGCCGGCCAACCTGGGCTGGGACGCCTACGAGGGGTTCGAGGAGGTCGTCTGGGACGAGGGCGGCAGGAACGAGCCGCGCGGGCCGGGTGAGCTCGTCTGGCCGGCCGCCGTCTACGCCCGCGGCGAGGGCTGCGCCGCCGTGATCGGCGGCTACGTCTACCGCGGCGAGCGGCTGTCGGCGCTTCGGGGCCGCTACGTCTACGGCGACTTCTGCACGGGAGCCGTCTGGAGCCTCGACCCGGACGAGCCCGGCCTCGTCCGCCTCGAGCTCGAGCTCGGGACGACGCTCGCCTCGTTCGCCGAGGACGGGGCGGGCGAGCTCTACCTCGTCTCGCGGACGGGCACCGTCTTCGAGCTGAGGGACTGACCTCCGGGATACTTCGCCCCGTGAAGACCGTCCACCCGGTCCGGCACCTCCTGCGCGCGAAAGACCTGATCGACGCCCGCTATCGCGAGCCGCTCGACGTGGCCACCCTCGCCGACGCCGCGCACCTGTCGCCGGCGCACTTCAGCCGCGAGTTCAAGCGCGCTTTCGGCGAGCCGCCGCACCGGTACCTCCTCACCCGGCGGCTCGAGCGGGCGGCCGCCCTGCTCCGGAACACCGACCGCTCGGTCGCGGACATCTGCTTGCTCGTCGGGCTGAAGAGCGTCGGCTCCTTCACGACGAGCTTCGGCCGGACGTACGGCATGCCCCCCACCGCGTACCGCGCCGCCCACGCGCCGGCGGTCGCCCACGCCCGCATCCCGACCTGCGTGCTGCAGGCGTACGCGCGCCCCCCGGCCCAGCACGTTTGGAGAAGACAGGTGCACGAGACCCGGCTAGCGTCGCCTCCGACACGCAACCAAGGAGGATGACCGTGCTGAAGCAGCTCACCCACACCCAGGTCTGGGTGCACGACCAGGACGAGGCGCTCGCCTTCTACACCGAGAAGCTCGGGATGGAGCTCCGCGAGGACGTCACCGTCCCCGAGCTGGGCAACTTCCGCTGGCTCAGCGTCGGGGTTCCGGGGCAGAAGGACGTCGCCATCACCCTGATGGCCGTCCCGGGCCCGCCGGTCTTCGACGCGGAGACGCAGGCGCAGATCCAGGCGCTCCTGGGCAAGGGCGCAAGCGGCGGGCTCTTCTTCGCCGCCGACGACGTCCAGACGACCTACGAGGAGCTGAAGGATCGCGGCGTCGAGTTCACGCAGGAGCCGACGCAGCAGCCGTACGGCCTCGACGCCGGCTTCCGCGACGCGTCCGGGAACCACTTCCGGATGATCTCGACCTAGCCGCGGGGCGCGAGCCAGTCGTCCAGCGGGAGCCGCGCGCTCAGCGACGAGAGGTCTCCGGAGGCCCGGATCTCGCGTGCCGCCGAGGCCATCGCGCTCACCGCGACCCAGGTCAAGCCGCCGCCGACGCTCACCCGCTGGGCGCCGGCGGCGGCGATCTCCGGCACCGACAGGCCCGGGAGGGCGAGCACGTTGACCGGCCGCGAGACGGCGGCGCAGACGGCGCGGATCTCCTCCGCGGTCCGCAATCCCGGCGCGTAGAGGACGTCGGCGCCCGCCGCCTCGAAGGCCACGAGCCGCGCGATCGTGTCCTCGAGGTCGGGATTGCCGCGGATGTGGTTCTCGGCCCTCGCCGTCAGCATGAACGGGAACCCGAGACCGCGCGCGGCCTCGGCGGCGGCGGCGACCCGCTCCGCGGCCCGGCCGCGCTCGTAGATCCCCTCCGCCGGATCCCAGTCCTCGATCGAGCCCCCGACCGCCCCGGCGGCCGCGACGCGGACGATCGCCTCGGCGGCGTGCTCCGGATCGGAGCCGTAGCCGTTCTCGAGGTCGACGGAAAGCGGCAGGCCGGTCGCCCGGTCGAGCGCCGCCGCGTGCTCCACCACCTCGTCCAGGGTGACGCCGCCGTCGAGGCGCCCGAGCGTGAACGCGAAGCCCGAGCTGGTGCTCGCCAGCGCCTCGAACCCGAGCGCTTCGAGGACGCGGGCCGAGCCGGCGTCCCACGGGTTGGGGATCACGAACGGCGCGCCTGCGTGCAGCGCGCGGAACGCCTCCGCCTTCTGCTCCTGGCTAGTCGTCGACAACGCGGAGCACCACTTTGCCACGCTTCCCCGCCTCCATGCTCGGCGCGAAGGCCCCCGGCCGAGGCCAGACCCCCGGGGTCAGATCTTGCAGCGACGCACGGCCATGTCCCGTGCGTGAATGCAAGATCTGACCCCAAGGCCTCTGGGGAGGACGGAGCTCTGCGCCCGCAACGGCCAGGGCGGTCTTGACGATGCCGCCGCAGCCGGTGCAGCCGACGAGGTCGCCAACCTCCGGGGTCAGATCTTGCATCGGCGCACGGCCATGTCCCGTGCGCGAATGCAAGATCTGACCCCAAGGCCTCTGGGGAGGACGGAGCTCTGCGCCCGCAACGGCCAGGGCGGTCTTGACGATGCCGCCGCAGCCGGTGCAGCCGACGAGGT
>DASPGT010000142.1:0-6743 GCA_035620475.1 Gaiellaceae bacterium
GCACCTCCTCGACCGCCGCCTGCATCGCCTGCAGCGTCTGCCGGTCACAGACGGGCTCGAGCTCGATCCGCTCGCTCCGTCGACGGGAGCGTTCGAGGAGGATGTCGCGCTCCGCGTCCTCCGACGGGTAGCCGATCGCGATGCGGACGAGGAAGCGGTCGAGCTGCGCCTCCGGCAGCGGGTACGTCCCCTCGTACTCGATCGGGTTCTGCGTCGCGAGGACGAGAAAAGGGGACTCGAGCTGCCGCGTCGTGTTCTCGAGCGTTACCTGCCGTTCTTCCATCGCCTCGAGCAACGCGGCCTGCGTCTTGCCCGGCGCGCGGTTGATCTCGTCGGCGAGCAGGATGTTCGTGAAGATCGGCCCGCGCTCGAACGTGAAGCTGCCGCTCCCGCGGTCGTAGATCGAGGCCCCGGTGATGTCGCTCGGGATCAGGTCCGGGGTGAACTGGATCCGGGCGAAGTCCATCGAGCACACCTGCGCGAAGGAGCGGGCGAGCAGCGTCTTGCCCAGCCCAGGGAGATCCTCGATCAGCACGTGGCCGTCGGCGAGCAGAGCGAACAACACCAGCTCGACCGCCTCTCACTTGCCGATGATCGCCTGCTCGACGGCGTCGGCCACCGCGGTCGCCAACTCCTGGACGGCGACGTCTACCCGTGGCCCGTCGGTCACAGCTGCTCCAGCCGCTCGATCGCCTCTCGCAGGTCGGCGCCGGCGAGACCCCGGCCGACGCGGTTCGCGGCCGGCGGACGGTCGGGACGGACGATCTCCCACAGCCGGTCGCCGAGCAGCTCCTGCGCGCGCCGTGGCGCGAGCGCCATGTCGACGCCGCGGCGGCCGAGGCGTGCGGCGACGATCGGGACGAGCAGCGGTCGGAGCGACCGGTCGACGCCGACCTCCGATTGCTCGCTCTCCCGCAGGGCGCTCACGATCTGGCGCAGCCGCAACGGCAGCTCGTCGTCGCGCGCACGCGGCGGTGGCTGCTGCCTCCGCGCGGGCCGGAGCAGCAGCGCGGTCGCGGCGGCGAGCGCGGCGGCGAGCGCCAGCGCGGCGGCGAGCGCGACCGTCCTGCCCTGCCCGAAGAGGACACCCAAGCCGGTCGCCGCGACACAACCGGCGGCGACGAGGACGAGCGGGCGGCGGGCGATCACGGCGGCGCCAGCTCCGCCTCGACCCGCCGCACCGACGCGATCGCGCGCCGGCGGTCGTCCTCGTCCATCGGGTGGTCGCTGAACCGGGCGATCTCGAAGAGGCCGGTGAGGTCGGACGCTGCCGCAGCGCTCGCGCCGAGCACCCGGAGGACGCGGGCCGTGAACTCGGCCGGGGTCTCGTCCGGCGCTCGCGAGAGCTCGATCTCGCCGAGCGACTCCTCCATGCGCGCGTAGGCGCGCTGGACGGCCAGCCGCGGGTCTCGCTCGGACTCCAGGTCTGCGAGCGACCGCCTGAGGCCGGAGCCGACCCGCTCCGCCGCATCGGGAACGACCGCCCGACGCTCACGCCGCGCGCGCCGATGACGGACGAAGAGCGCCGCCGGCGCGAGCAGGAGCAGTGCGGCGGCCGAGCCGGCGACGAGCCACGTCAGCGCGTCGGAGGTCGGCTGTCCCGCCGGCGCGGGAGCGCTCGCGTCGCCGCGCGGCACGGCGTTCTCGGGCGCGGCGCCGGACGGTGGCGCCGCATTGGGGACAAGGAACGGCAGGGTGAGGAGCAGGAACACGCCGATCGCTCCGCCGACGATCGCAGCGGTCTTCCCGCTCGCCGAGAGCGACGCCCCGAGCCCCTCGAGGTCTCTCGCGCCGAGCCGTCGCCTTCGTCGCCGGCGCTTCTCCACCGAGGGCGTCCCCGCCCAGACGAGGAGCAGCAACCCGACGACGAGCGCGCCCGCGGCGGCGGCGAGTGCGCGGACGACGCCGACCGGGACGTCCTGCCGGCCGCCGGCGTCCCATGGTGACCCGCCGCTTGCCAGCGCCACGAGAGACATCAGCAGGAGCCCCGCCGCGGTGGCAGCGATCGCTCGCACGTCGCTCAGAGGTCTGGCCGGCACGGCTAGATCATCGTCGATTCGCCGACCACGGCAGCGGCGAAGGCAACCCGAACCGGCTCGAACACCACGAACGGGGACGCTGCTCCGACGCCCCCGATAGCCGGCAAGGAGCGTCTCTACGGGCTCTCTCGGGGACAGGTTCTTGGGGACGTCACGTGCCTCAAGTACCGGGTGGTGACATGAAGCGAACGTCTCAGCTGTGCGCCGGAAAGATTCCCTGCAGGGCGATGATGTAGGTCAGGCCCAGATAGGGCTGCCGATTCTCGTGCTCCTCGCCGCGGCCCGTGGGGCCGATCATCGCCGCCTTCATGCGCACGTTTCGGCTCGCTGCGTATGCGCCTCCGCCCGCCGGGAACGCAGAGGCCGGGCTCGTCGCCGTGGCCGCTGTGCTGCTCGCGTGGACGGCGTGGGCGTGTGCTGGAAGCTGGCGCGTCGTCAGCTTGACCGTCTCCTCCCCGCCCGTCGCTCCGAGCGCGTAGCTCGCTCCGCCGGAGAGCTGGCCGGCGCCGACCGGAACGCGTCCGCGGAGGTCGGGAAGCGCGAACGTCGTTCTCCCGTCCCCACCGTACGCCGTCCCGAGCAGAGCGAAGAGCGCCTGGTTCTGATTGATCGGCAACAGCTGCCCCTCGCAGAGCGCCCAGCCTCGGGGAGCGAAGTTGAAGGCAACGAGACGGATCTCGCCGATGAACGGGTCCATGTGAGCCTCCCGAGTTGCTCTTGGCGCGGCGTCTGGCCGCGGCGGACGACCGAAGTGTCCCGGAGCATGGCCCGCGCTTCCACCCGGGGCCGCGTGACTAGCCGGCCGCGGCCGTCTCCGTGCGCCGCGGCAGGACCCAGTTCGGGCGCGGGTAGTGGCACGTGTAGCCGTTGGGGTACCGCTCGAGGTAGTCCTGGTGCTCGGGCTCGGCCTCCCAGAACGGGCCTGCCGGCTCGACCTCGGTGACGACCTTTCCGGGCCAGAGACCGGACGCCTCGACGTCGGCGATCGTGTCCTCCGCGACGCGGCGCTGCTCGTCGTCGAGGTAGTAGATCGCCGAGCGGTAGCTCGTCCCGACGTCGTTGCCCTGCCGGTTCAGCGTCGTCGGGTCGTGGATCTGGAAGAAGAGCTCGAGCAGGTCGCGGTAGGAGGTCTGCTCGGGGTCGAAGAGGATCTCGATCGCCTCGGCATGGGTGCCGTGGTTGCGGTAGGTCGCGTTGGGGACGTCGCCGCCCGTGTAGCCGACGCGCGTCGACACGACGCCGGGCCGCCGCCGGATGAGGTCCTGCATCCCCCAGAAGCACCCGCCCGCGAGGATCGCCTTCTCGACCGAACCGCTCATCACGCACCTCCTGAGAATCGAAGACTCCGCGCTCACTGTACCCCGCGCGAGCCGTGCCACCGAGCGTCCCGCACCGTGTGTGCGACCGGCAGCGAAGCCGTGTTTCGGCACGCGCGCGCAGGGTAGTCCGAAGAGTCACGTCGGCTTCGTCCGACGACGACGGAAGGAGGACACGATGAGAGTCTTTGTCCTGGGCGCGAGCGGCGTGCTCGGCACCCGGCTCGTCCCACAGCTGATCGAGCGCGGCCACGAGGTCGTCGGCTCGCACCGCTCGCCCGGCAGCGCGGAGCGGCTGCGCGCCCTCGGCGCCGAGCCGGTCGCTCTCGACGCGCTCGACGCTCCGGCCGTTCGCGAGGCGGTCGCGGCCGCCGAGCCCGATGCGATCGTCCACCAGGCGACCGCCCTCGCAGACGTGAGCTTCTCCCGGAACCTCGACCGGAGCTTCACGGACACGAACCGGCTCCGGACCGATGGCACCAAGGCGCTCCTGGAGGCCGGGCGCGAGCAGGGCGTCTCCCGGTTCGTCGCACAGAGCTTCGGCAACTTCCGGTACGCCCGCGAGGGTGGGCCGGTCAAGACCGAGGACGACCCGCTCGATCCGACCCCGGTGAAGACGATGCGCGAGACCTCCGCGGCCCTGCGGTACCTCGAGCGGGCCGTCACCGAGGCCGGGGGAATCGCCCTACGCTACGGCGGCTTCTACGGCGCACCGAACGACGGCCTGGTCGAGCCGGTGCGCAAGCGGCAGTTCCCGATCGTCGGAGACGGTGGCGGCGTCTTCTCGTTCATCCACCTCGACGACGCGGCCACGGCGACGGTGCTCGCGCTCGAGCACGACGGCCCGGCCGTCTACAACATCGTCGACGACGAGCCCGCCCCGGTGCGCGAGTGGCTCCCGGTGCTCGCGGACGCGCTCGGCGCGAAGCCGCCCCGTCGCGTCCCGGCCTGGCTCGCGCGGCTCGTCGCCGGCGGAGCGGCGGTCATGCTCGGCACCGAGGCCCGCGGCGCCTCGAACGAGAAGGCGAAGCGCGAGCTCGGCTGGACGCTCCGCTACCCGAGCTGGCGACAGGGCTTCCGCGAGGTCTATGGGAGCCGGCACGGAGCACCCGAGCGGGCCAGGGCAGGCGCGGTCTCCTAGAGACACCCGGGAGGGCCGCCCGAGGCGGCCCTCCCGTTCGGCCCGCCGCGCAAGGCGGCGCGCCGGCGTCAGGCGGTCGGCAGCGACGCCGGCGCCGGGAGCACGCTCTCGTCCTGCTGCGCCGTCCTCGGCCGGGCGCGGGAGATGTCGAGCAGGATCAGCGTCAGGTTGGCGCCGGCGACCGAGCCGCCGATCGCGGTCAGGAGCGCGAGCAGGTTCTCCGTCGCGTGGAAGCCCAGCCAGGCGCCGGCGAGCGCGCCGGCCAGCGCGGCCGCGAAGCCGATCGCCTTCGTCTCGGCCGGCTTCTCACGGCTCGTCCACGCGAGGTAGATACCGAGCCCGACCGGCAGGCCCACGGAGAGCGCCGCCAGCAGCTCGTCGTCGAGCGGCACGCCGGGCATGGTCGTGGTGACGACCAGGACGCCGGCGAGCCAGCCGCCCAGGCCCAGGACCGGGGCCCACAGCGACCGGAGCACCGCGCTCGTCTTGCGGCCGTAGCCGCCCCGCGCGCTCACGCGGACGGCCATCCAGAGGAGCGAGAGCGCCGTCAAGGCCGCGAGGCCGACCATCCCGCCGGAGATGCCCTTGCCGAGCGCGGTCTGGGTGACCTCGGGCGTGAAGTCGACGGCCTGCGGCTCGTAGCGGGAGTCGTCGACCTCGCCGGTGGCGAGGTAGGTGGTGATCAGGTGGGTTCCGGCCTCCGGCTGCTCGGACCAGAACGTCCCCGAGTGACCGAAGCCCGGGAGCACGACCTGCCGGCCGTTCGGCAGGTGCGGCAGGAGCTCCTCGGTCGCGGCCTGCGGCGGCGTCGCGAAGTCGAGCTCGCCGCCGATGAGGAGGGTCTCGACGTCCGACGTGCGGACGCGGTCGTACTCGTCCTCGCCGTTCACGGCCGGCCAGCTCTCGGCCAGCGCGCCGTTGCCCCAGATGAACGCCGTCGCGGCGTCGCCGAGGTTCGACCCGGGCTTCCGGCTGCCGGAGGAGAAGGACTCGGCGGCCGCCTGGGCGTCGATCCTGGCTGCGGCGGCCATCTGCCCCCAGACGAACGACTTCGGGAACACCATGTCGGCCAGGAGCGACTGGAGCCAGAACCCGCTCGCGTCGCCGTCGTCCGCCGCGAGCCAGGAGCCGAGGGTCATCGGGGCCGAGATCGGCGCCGCGTCCGAGCCCGACTCCACGAGCCCGTAGAAGGAGGCGATGCGGACGTTCGCGTCCTTGATCGGCAGGAAGGCCCAGCGGTCGGGCAGGTCGGCGCCCGTCCGCTTCATGGACGCGACGAGGTCGTCCGTCCGCTCGCTGCAGGACGCGTCCTGCGAGCAGAGCTCGGCGTAGCGGGCGAGCTGCTCGTCGGTCGCCTTCCCGTCCCAGAGGAAGCCGCCGGGCGGGTTCACGGCGAGCATCACCGACCGGTGGATGCTCTCCGGGTAGCGCCAGGCGTAGATCATCGCCGTGCGCGTCCCGGCGCTCTCGCTCAGGAGGTCGATCTTCTCGTAGCCGAACGCCTTGCGCGCGGCCTCGAGGTCGTCGACCTGCTGGACGAGGCCGTAGCCGGCCAGGTCGGCGCCGTCGTCGGTCAGCCGGTCCGCGCAGGCGCGGTAGGCGTCTCCGTACGCGCGGAAGGACGCCTCGCCGAGGAAGTCCTTCGAGTGGCCGAGCGCCGAGGAGACCTCGGGGCAGTCGAGCCGGACGGAGCCGTCCACGCCGCGGTAGCCGACGAGGACGACATCGTGGTCGTCGGCGAAGCGGCTGGCGTTCGCGAAGTCCATGTTGGTCTTGCCGGGGCCGCCCTCGAGGCGGAAGATCGGCTCGGCCGGGCTCTCGGACCTGGCCTTGATGCGCGTGATCGGCAGCGCGATCAGGCGCGAGCCCGGGTCGGCCCGGTTCTCGGGGACGACGAGCGTCCCGCATTCGGCCGCGTAGCTGCCGTTCTCGGTCGCGTAGTCGCAGTTGTCGAGGATCAGGTCGCCGGCCTGGGCGCCGGCGGGCACCGAGACCGGGCCGGCGTCGGACGCGAAGCGGAGGTACGCGAGCCCGGCAATCGCCAGCGCGACCAGGGCGAGGGCGACGACGCGGGCGGGCGTGTAGGTGCGGGTGGCGGGGGTTTCCATGGCGATTCCTTTCGTGGTCGAGTTCATGCCTCGACGCTACGAGCGCGGCGGCGCCACCGCGTCGTCCGCAGGCCCGATCCGCGCTCTCACCGGACGACGAGTCCGCCTCCTACCGCGGTAGGAGGCGCCGAGAAGGCCC
>DASPGT010000143.1:0-9847 GCA_035620475.1 Gaiellaceae bacterium
ACGAGGGCGTCCGTCCCGTTGGCGACGCCGACGGCGTCGCTCGCGCCGAGATAGGCCGCCGCCTCCTGCTCGAAGGCCTTCACCTCGGGGCCGAGGATGAAGCGCCCGGACTCGAGCACCCGGCCGAGCCGCTCCTTCAGCTCGTCGAGCAGGGGCGCGTACTGTGCCTTGACGTCGACGTGCGGGATGGGCATGGGCTGCCTACCCCCCGGTCCCCTCGGCCGACTGCTCTTCCACGGCCCGCTTGCGGGCTCGGCGGCGGTACGTTCGGTAGGCAAGCGCCCCGACACCGGCGACGACCAGCGCGACGATCGCGTAGTCGGCGTAGCGGAAGGTCTCGTGGAATCGCTCCCACTGGCTGCCCAGCGCGACGCCGACGGCGGCGAGGCCGAAGCACCAGGGCACGGTGCCGGCGAAGGTGAACGCCGTGTAGCGGCCGAGCGGCATCTCCGCGATGCCGGCCGGGATCGAGACGAACGAGCGAACGACCGGGAGCATTCGCGTGACGAGCACGGTGACGTCGCCGTAGCGCTCGAACCACGCGTGCGCCCGGTCGAGCTTCTCTTCGTCGACGTGCAGCCAGCGCCCGTGTCGTTCCAGGTAGGGCCGGCCGCCGTAGAGCCCGATCGCCCAGCCCGCGATCGACCCGAGCGTGTAGCCGATCGTGCCGGCCATGGCGATGGCGAAGTACGCCCAGGCCGTGGACTCGATCTCCCAGCCGAACAGCTGCACGTCCGAGCCGGGGAAGGCACCGGCAGCGACGGCGCCGCCGTAGACCATGACGAGCTCGCTCGCCGCCGGCAGGACGGCGTCGACGAACATCAGGATGAAGACGGCGTAGAGGCCGTAGTCGCCGATCGCCCCGGTGACGGCCTCGGTGATCGCGTGCACCGGGGAGACTCTAGCGGGAGGGTGCGAGCAGGACGCGCACCGGCCGCCGCAGCGAGACGGCGCCGATCTCGTTCCTGGCCGTGACGCGCACGACGTACGAGCCCGGCGGCGCCACCCGTCCGGAGCCCGTGCGGGCGTTCCAGCGCCAGCGCTTCGTCCCGGGGGCGGCCTCGCCCGCGAACACGGTGCGGCGCACCTTGCCGTCGGTCCCGAGCACGGCCACGGTCAGCCGCGCCGAGCGTGTCAGCCGGACGGAGATGTCGAGCCTCCCGGCCGTCGGCGGCCGGACGCGCACGGGCGCTCGCGAGAGCCGCAGGTGGCCGAGCGTCTTGTTCACCTTGAACTGGCGGACCATCCGGCTCTTCTCCCCGGTCGCCTCGTCCGTCGCCTCGGCGATCCACCGCCAGGTCCCGTCCGGCATGTCCGCGTCGGAGACGGCGCGCGAGATGCGCCCGCGGCCGACGACGTCCTCCAGGCGCCAGGCCTCCGAGCCGTCCGGCCGGACGAGGCGCAGGCGCACGGCCGCGCGCCGGACGACCCTCGCCGAGAGCTCCTTCGACTCGCCGACGCCGTCGCCGTTGGGCGAGAGCACGCCGGACGCGAGCGGCGGTGCGTAGATCCCGTAGTAGAAGAGAAAGAGCCCGTTTGCCACCCGGCGCGGGACGCCGTCCGAGGGAGTGTTGAGCACGCGCCCGTCGAACGAGAGGGTCGAGGACCCGCCGCCGTCGAAGTTCAGCGCGGTCACGGCGCCCAGGTCGGCCATGGTCTGCGCCAGCCGCCAGGTCGTCAGGCCGGCGCTCCGGCGGCTCCGCCCGTCCGCGACGACGAACAGGTAGCTCCCGTCGGCGAGCTGTCCCACCGCAGTGCGCGGATGGCGGCGGTCGAGCTGGTCGAACGTGAAGCCCTCGCCGGGCCGTCGGACCGGCGCTCCGTCCCTCACGAGGAGGGGGCCGCCCCCGATCGCGTCGAGGGCGCCGTCCGGGAACGCCGCGAAGCGGAGGCGGATCGTCACCGTCGTCCCGACGGGCGCCGCTGCCAGGAGCGTGTCCCGGATGTCCCCGCTCGCCTGGAGAACGGCGCCGCCGCGCGGGATCGGCGTGCGACCCCCGCGCGTCACCGCGGCGACCGTCCCGGTCAGGTCGGCGCCGATCCTGGCCGGCGGAAAGCCGGTCAGGACGACCTCGACCGCCCCCCGGGCCCTGGGCGTCAGGCCTCCCCGTCTCGGGGTGAAGAGCGCGACCCCGGAGGGCGTAGTGACCTTGCGGTTGAAGTTCCGCAGGGGGCGCGCCCCGGAGGTGCCCGCGCGCCAGGAGCCGACGAGGCGGAACATCTCGATCGCGAGGCGGCCGTCCGCCCCGATCGCGAGCGCCGACCGCTTCGCCGCCGAGGGCGACGACACGACGCCGTCGCGGAGGTAGAGGCCGGAGCTCTCGCCCGTTGCGAGCCTGAAGAAGTCCCCGTTGACGCCGACCGTGGTGGCCGTTCCGCGGAGGCGGCTCTGCATTTCGGGAACGGCCTGGCGGCCGAGGACGTTGCCGTGGGACAGGACCGGCCGGAGGCGGTAGAGGCCGCCCTGGGGAGGCGTGCGCACGATGTGCAGCACGACGGGCCGCCCTCCCTTCAGCACGACTGTCCGCTCGTAGGTGACGCCGGGCAGGAGCGTCTGCCGCGCCGCGCCCGCGAGCGCGGGGACGACGAGGGCGACCGCGACTGCGGCGCACACAAGACCCCTCTTCGGCACCCGGCAACACGTAAGCACACCGCCCGGCGGGTGGCAAGCGGCGGCCGGTCAGATCAGGCCCAGACCTTGACCTCGCGGTAGAGGGTGTCCCGCTGCACGGGCACCTTGCCAAGCGCTCTGATCGCGCGCACGAAGTCGTCGGTGTCCGCGCGGTGGGTCGTGCCCGCGGCCGAGACGACGTTCTCCTCGATCATCACGGAGCCCATGTCGTCCGCGCCGAAGCTCAGGGCGACCTGGCCGACCTTCATCCCCTGCGTCACCCAGCTCGACTGGATGTGGTCGACGTTGTCCAGGTAGATGCGGCTCACGGCCTGGGTGAGGAGGTAGTCGAACGACGTCGGGTAGTCGGTGACCTGCCCTGCGAGTCGCGTGCCGTCCGGCTGGAACGTCCAGGAGATGAACGCGCGGAAGCCGCCGGTCTCGTCCTGGAGCTCGCGGATGCGGCGCATGTGCTCGACGCGCTCCTCGAGCGTCTCGACGTGGCCGTACATCATGGTCGCGGTCGAGGAGACTCCGAGGCGGTGCGCCGCCCGCATCACGCCGAGCCACTCGGCGGACTTCGTCTTCTTGGGCGCGATGATGTCGCGCACGCGGTCGACGAGGATCTCCGCTCCGCCGCCCGGCAGCGAGTCGAGCCCGGCGTCCCGGAGCCGCGTCAGCGTCTCCGGCACGGTCAGCTTCGAGCGGCGCGCGATGTGCTGGATCTCCGGGGGCGAAAGCGCGTGGAGATGGATGCGATAGCGCTCCTTGATGGACCGGAAGAGGTCCTCGTAGAAGTCGATGCCGAGGTCGGGATGGTGCCCTCCCTGCATGAGGAGCGCGGTGCCGCCCATGGCGAGGGTCTCCTCGATCTTCTTGAAGATGACGGGCTTCGGGAGGAGGTACCCCTCCTTGCGGTCGCCCGGCCTGCGGTAGAAGGCGCAGAAGTCGCAGTCCGTGTGGCAGATGTTCGTGTAGTTGACGTTCCGGTCGATGATGAACGTCACCCGGCGAGGGTCGACCTTCCGGTTGCGCAGCTCGTCGGCGGCGCGGCCCACCGGGACGAGGTCACGGCTGCGCAGCAGCACGAGCGCGTCGTCGTCCGCGAGGCGCTCGCCGGCGAGCGCCCGGTCGAGGATCTCGCCGCTCTGCGTGTTTCCCCGGCCGTTGCCGTTGCCGCCGCCGGTCACAGCGAGACGGCCTCCGGCACGACGAAGCGCAGCTCCGGGACGCGCTGGAGCTCGCCGACGTCGCGGGCGAGCTCGAAGAAGGTGATCAGCCCCGCGCGCTCGCGTGGCCCGAAGCTGTAGCGGAGCTTCTCGAAGTAGCGGGCCAGGAACCCGGCCGGGTACCCGTAGTGCGCGCTCGCCTCGAACGCGAGCTGCTCGGGCTCGGCCCGCGCCTGGCGCACGGACGAGACGAGCGCCTCCTCGAGCTCGAGCACGCCCGGCGGCGGCGGGTCCGGGCAGGCCCACACCGCGAAGACCATGGGCAGGCCGGTCCGTTCCAGCCACAACCGGCCGAGGTCGTAGTGCGGCGTCGGGTCCTCGAACGCGCTCCGCAGGGCAGCGTCCCCGATCAGGAGCTTGGCCTCGGCCTTCTTCTCGAGCGGCACGAGCCTGGCCTCCGGCAAGAGCACTTTGGTGAGCACGACCGACGTGGCGCTCTCGGGCGTCACCGCGACGGTGTCGATGTGCTCGAGCGGGATGCGCGAGACGAGCTGAATCGAGTCGACCGCGCCCTCGGATGACACGCACAGGCGTGGCAGGATCCGCAGCCGATCCGCGTTGCGCGCGTACTCGATCGACGAGATCGGCGCCAGGTCGATGTCGCCCGCGAGCAGCCGCGCGTTCAGCTCGGTGGGGACGCCGTGGACCTCCTCGACGGCGACGGCGAGCCGATGGAAGACCGGCGCCATGTTCACGTAGGAGATGCGTCCGAGCCTGATCACCCGCACCACCTCGGCCGGCGCCCGGTCGCATCAGTTAGACGCGTGTACCTTCGGGTCCCGACCCGCCCCCTGCTCGGCTTCAGCCTATCGCCGCGATCCGCACCAGAGTGCGACCAAATGTGCCGGGAGCGTGTCAACTCGCCTCGTCCCACTGGAAGAACACGACCAGGTTCCCGTCGGGGTCGAGCGTGGCCACCTCGCGGGCGCCGTAGTCGGTGTCGATCACCCCGTCCCGCGAGACGGGATGCAGGACGTCGCGGTTGCGCAGCTCCACGAAGAGCTCGTCGACCCCGTCGACGCGGATCCGGCAGCTGGCGGTGCCGGCGAGGAACGACTCGGCCCCGGAGCGCACCGGCCGCTCGACCGTGCCGCGGCCCTGCCAGCTCTCGTCCCCGGCCTCCCAGAGGTGCAGGACGGCATCGTCGCGACCGACGACCGCGAAGCCTCCGTCCTCGTGCAGCACCTCGAAGCCGAGCCGGTCGCGGTAGAAGCCGGCGGACGCCTGCACGTCCCGCGCCGGGAGCGCCGGGATCGTCTGGCTCAGCGTCACCATCGCCGCAGCTCCTTGTAGAGGGTGTCCCGCTGCACGGGGATCCGGCCCGCCTCGCGCACGAAGCGGACGAGCTCGTCGATCTTCTGCTCCGTCTCCGTGGTCGCGCCGGCGGCATGGAAGATCTCCTCGCGCACCACGGTGCCCTGCACGTCGTTCGCGCCGAAGTGGAGCGCGACGGCCGCGAGCGGCATGCCCATCATGATCCAGTAGGCCTTCACGTTCGGGACGTTGTCGAGGAGCAGGCGCGAGACGGCGATCATCTTCAGGTCGTCGGACCCGGCGCTGTGGCGCCAGCCGCGCCGCTCGAAGACGGTGTTCTCCGGGTGGAACGCGAGCGGGATGAAGGCCAGGAAGCCGCCGGTCTCGTCCTGCAGCGCCCGCAGGCGGAGCAGATGGTCGACGCGCTCCTCGTACGTCTCGACGTGCCCGTAGAGCATGGTGCAGTGCGTCGGGATGCCGAGCCCGTGCGCCGTGCGGTGCGTGTGGAACCAGAAGTCGGGGTGCTCCTTCCCCGGCGCGATCAGCCGGCGAACCCGGTCGGCGAACACCTCGGCGCCGCCGCCGGGAAGCGAGCCGAGGCCGGCGGCCTTGAGCTCGACGAGGACCTGCTCGTGCGTGAGCCCCGAGAGCGTGGTCATGTGGTGGATCTCGCTCGCCGTGTAGCACTTGAGGTGCACGTCCGGCATCGCGTCGTGCAGCGCGCGGATCGTGTCCACGTAGAAGTCGAAGCCCACGTGCGGGTTCTCGCCGTTCACCATGTGGATCTCGGTGAAGCCCGTCAGCTCACGCTGGCGCAGCGCGTCCTCGACGAGCTCCTCCGCGGTGGTCGTGTACGCGCCCTCCTGCTTCTGGGTGACCGCGAACGCGCAGAACTTGCACTTCACCCGGCAGACGTTGGTCTGGTTGAGATACAGGTTCTGGACGAAGTAGACCTCGTCGGTACCGCCGCGCACCTGCCGCGCGGCGTCCGCCAGCTCGCCCAGCTGGAGCAGGTCGTCGGACTCCATGAGCGTGAGCCCGTCCTCCAGGTCGAGCCGCTCGTTCGCCTCGACCTTCTCCCAGATCGAGTCGAGCGCGGACTGCTGGGCGAGAGTCGCCATGGCTCTCAGCCGTCCCGGTCCACGACGAGATGGGTCAAGGCCTCGAGCGAGGCGCGGTCGGGCTGGCCGTCGAGCGCCGCGCGGGCGCGGGCGGCGTACTCCAGCGCGAACATGCGGGCGGTCTCGATCGCGCCGGTCGCCGGGACGAGCTCGAGCGCGGAATCGTCGCGCTCGCCGGCGAGCGCGCGCCGGACGCGCTCGTCCGCGCGCGCCGCGAGGATGAGCGGCAGCGTCGGCGTGCCGTCGCGCAGGTCGACGCCGGGTGCCTTGCCGGTCGTGTCGAAGTCGCCCGTGCAGTCGAGGATGTCGTCGGCGATCTGGAAGGCGACGCCGAGCGCCAGCCCGAACGCCCCCAGGTCCGGCCGGCCGCCGCCGAGCACGCACGCAGCCTCGAAGAGCTTGCCGGTCTTGAGCGAGCAGCGCGCCAGATACTCCTCCACGGTCGTCTCCGGCCGGAAGGCCTGGCGCCGCTGGAGCGCCTCCCCGCGCGCCAGCGCGAGCGCGGCCTCGGCCAGGACGGCGACGGCCTCGGCGTCGCCGGTCCCGGCGAGCTCGGCGAACGCCCGCGCGAACAGGTAGTCGCCGGTCGCCTTCGCGGCGCCGTCGCCGTGCTCGGCCCAGGCCGTCGGACGGCCGCGGCGGAGGTCGGCGCCGTCGAGCAGGTCGTCGTGCACGAGCGTGGCCATATGCACGAGCTCGACTGCGGCGCCGCCGGCGACGGCCCGCTCTCCCGTCCGCTCGGCCGGCCGCGTGCAGAGGAAGACGAGCACGGGCCGCAGGCGCTTGCCCCCGGCCGAGAGGGTGTCGGCCCCGATCTCGCTGACGAGGCCGGGGTGCGAGCCGACCGAGCGCTCGAGCCGCTCCTCGAGGAGCTCGAGATAGGCGTCGAGCCCGGGTGCGGCGCGGACGGTGGCGAGCGCGCTCACGGGCCGCTCCTCGTCGCCACATGCAGCGCCACGATGCCGCCGCCGAGCAGGCGCCAGCCGATCTCCACGAAACCGGCGCGGCGAAGCGCCTCGCCGAGCTCCCCGGGGCCTGGGAACCGCCGGACGCTCGCCGGGAGGTACGAGTAGGCGGCGCCCCCGGGCAGCACCTTCCCGGCCAGCGGCACGAGGCCGTCGAACCAGACCGAGAAGAAGGGGCGCAGCGCGCCGCGCGGCCTCGTGATCTCGAGGCAGGCGAACCGCCCGCCCGGGCGCAGGACGCGCGCGAGCTCACGGAGGCCGGCCTCCAGGTCCTCGACGTTCCGGACGCCGAAGCCGACGGTCGCTGCGTCGAACGTCCCGTCGGCGAAGGGCAGCGCCAGCACGTCGCTCCGCACCCAGTCCACCGAGGCAGACTTGCGCCGCGCGCGCTCGAGCATGCGCTCCGAGAAGTCGACCCCGGTGACGCGCCCGCCGGCGCGCTCGGCTTCGAGCGCGAGGTCGCCGGTGCCGCAGCATGCATCCAGCACACGGTCGCCGGGCCCGACGACGGCCCGGACGGCCAGCCGCCGCCAGCGCCGATCGAGGCCGGCGGTCATCAGCCGGTTCATGGGGTCGTAGACCGGCGAGATGCGGTCGAACATCGCCTCGACGGCGGCCGGGGCGAGCGTGCCGGAGCTCACTGCCCCCACCGGCCCACGAGCGTCTGGTCGATTCCGAGTTGATCGAGACATCGCGCCACGACGAAGTTGACCAGATCGTCGACGGTCTGGGGGGCATGGTAGAAGCCCGGGGCCGCCATGACGACCGTCGCGCCGGCCCGCCGCAGGCGCAGGAGGTTCTCCAGGTGGATGGTCGAGAGCGGCGTCTCGCGCGGGACGAGCACGAGCTTTCGCTCCTCCTTGATCGCCACGGAGGCGGCGCGGTGGACGAGGTTTGCCATCGCGCCGGCCGCGATGCTCGCAGCGGTGGACATCGAGCAGGGGCAGATCACGTAGCCGTCGATGCGCGCCGAGCCGCTCGCGTACGGCGTCGAGTAGTCCCGCAGGCCGACGACCTCGACGCCCTCGAGCCCGTCCACGAGGCGCGCCGTCACGTCCTCGCGCGGCAGCGCGATGTCCCCGTAGAGCTCGGTGGCGCAGACCTGCACGCCCGCGTCCGAGATGCAGAGGCCCACCTCGGCTCCCGACGCCGACAGCGCTTGCAGCAGCCGTGCGGCATACGGGGCGCCCGAGGCGCCGGTGATGCCCAGGAAGACCTTCACGGACGCCCGGCGGCGCTGCTAGCCGCCGCCGTCCTCGCCCTTCGACTCTTCGAGGAACGTGCCGAGGAGCAGGAGGTTCTCCTCGCCGAGATTGGCGTACGGAGGCATGACGGTGTTCCCGAAGTCGGCCGGGTTGGCCACGTAGGCGGCGAACTCCTCGGCCGACTGCCCGGAGGCTCCGATGTCCGAGAGGTCGGGAGCGCCCAGGTTGGACGAGCCGGCGCCCAGGTACGTGTGGCAGTTCATGCAGCCCGACTCGGCGAAGAGCTCGGCGCCCGCGGCGCCGTCCTCGGAGAGCCCCTGCACCTCGACCCATTCGCCGACGAGCTCGACGTTCTCGGAGGCGAGGGACTCCTCGGCCGTGGCGCCCCGGTAGGTGAGGATTCCCATGGAGGCGATGACGAGGAGCGCGGCGACGACCGCGACGGGCCGGCGGATCAGCCGCTGCTCGCGACGGCGGTCGACGAACGGGAGGGCGAACAGGAGGATCAGCGCGATCGTCGGGATGCCGACCGTCCCGAGGACGACCGACTCCGGCCACTTGAAGATCCGCAGGAGGTAGAAGAGGAAGTAGAAGTACCAGTCGGGCCGCGGCACGAACGAGGTCGTGCCCGGATCCGCCTCCTCCGTGTAGCGCGGGCCCAGGATGCCGGAGTCGCCGGCCTCCTCGCCGGAGGTGAAGTACCAGACGCAGGCGAGCGCGACGATGACGCAGACCACGACGAAGCTCATCACCGTGTCGTGGAACATCGCGTAGGGGAAGAACGGCTTCCCGTCGCGCTCGACGTCCTCCTTGTAGCGCTTGAAGTAGGTGCGCTCTTTCTCGTTGCTCACAACGTCACGCCTCCGGCCGCCCGGGCGCGCCGGCCGCCGCGCCTCCGTCGCCGCGCGGCCTCGGCTCGACGAGCCCCCGCTGGACGGTGACGACTTCCTCGCGCTCGGCGCCGGCGGCCTCCTTCGACCACGGCGGCGAGGAGACGCCGAGGCGGATGACGAGGTAGAGGTGCAGGGTGATCAGGGCGATCAGCCCGCCGGGTATGAGCAGCATGTGCATCGAGTAGAAGCGTGAGAGCGTGTCGGTGCCGATCTCCTGACCTCCGCGCAGGAAGTCGGAGAGGAACGGGCCGAGGAAGGGCGCCGTGGCGTTCAGGTTGATGCCGACCACGGTGGCCCAGTACGACGTCTGGTCCCACGGCAGGAGGTAGCCCGTGAAGCCCTCGAGCATCGCGAGGACGAGGAGGAGCACGCCGAGCAGCCAGTTGAGCTCGCGCGGGTACTTGTAGGCGCCGAAGAGGAACACGCGCCCCATGTGCAGGAAGAGCAGGATGATGAAGACGCTCGCGCCCCAGCGGTGCATCCCGCGGACGAGCCAGCCGAGCGTCAGGTCGTTGGTGATGTACTGGATCGAGGCGTAGGCCTCGTTCGGCGACGGCTTGTAGTAGAAG
>DASPGT010000144.1:0-13906 GCA_035620475.1 Gaiellaceae bacterium
GAACGGCGTGTACTGGACCTTGACCCCGTACTCCTTCCCGAACTCGTTCAGGAGCTTCTTGTAGAAGTAGTCCGGGTAGTTGTAGACGGTGAACGTTCCGCCGGTCTCGGGCTCGAGGCCGGACTCGATCGGGTCCTCCCAGAGGGGCAGCTCGACGCGCTTGTCCGGACGCGCAAGGGGCAGGCCGCCGGGGCCGAGCAGCTCGGGCTCCACCACTTCGCCCGTCGAGCCGACCACGGTCGTCGCCCCCTGCTGCTCGGGGGTCGTGGAGGAGCTGCACGCAGCGAGCAGGCCGCCCGCGCCGGAGAGGGCCCCGGCGGCCACCGCCGAGCGAACGAGGAAGTCCCTCCTGTTCAGGCCGCCGTACCTCTCCTTCGGGTGATGGGTCATTCTCAAGCCTCCTCGGAGTCGTCGATCGAGGGCCGCAGCGAGAACGGCAGGTTTTCACGCTCGGCGGCCACGTTCAAGTTGGAATGGTCCTCGCTTCCACGAAAGCTCAGACGGCCGCCGGGCCTCACAAGTTGGCGACCTTCGAGGCGCAATCGCCGCGAAGGCATGCGCATCCCCCGCCGCGTCGGAGCATGCCGCTCGCCAACGGGTCTCCGCGAGATCTAGAGTACGGTGATGGCAACCGAGGCGACCGTCGTCGAGATCGACCGCGAGCGGATCAAGGAGCTCACCGAGCGCGAGGAGGCCCGGCTCGACGAGCGGACGGACGCCTCCAAGGCGATGTACGGCCGCGCGCGGAAGACGCTCTCCGGCGGCGTGGCGTCGTCCTACCAGGTGCGCGACCCGTGGCCGATCTACCTCGCCGGCGGGTCGGGTGCGAAGGTCTGGGACGTCGACGGGAACGAGCTGCTCGACTTCCACAACGGCTTCGGCTCGATGGTGCAGGGCCATGCCCACCCGGCCATCGGCCAGGCGCTCGCCGAGCGCTACCCGCACGGGACACACTTCGCCGCGCCCACCGAGGACGGCATCGTCGTCGCGGAGGAGCTGGCGCGCCGCTGGGGGCTTCCCAAGTGGCGCTACACGAACTCGGGCTCCGAGGCGACCATGGACGCGATCCGGATCGCGCGGGCGGTCACCGGGCGCGACACGATCGTCAAGATCTTCGGCTCCTACCACGGCCACCACGACTACGTCATGGTCTCGATCGGCGTCCCCTACGACGAGATCGGCAACCGCGACCACTACGAGTCGCTTCCGTACGGCGCCGGCATCCCGCAGTCGGTGGCCGACCTGACCGTCCCGGTGCCGTTCAACGACGCCGGCGCGATGGAGCGGCGCATCGAGAGCCTGATCGCCGAGGGCAGGAAGCCCGCGTGCGTGATCATGGAGGCGGCGATGATGAACCTCGGGGTCGTGCTCCCCGAGCCCGGCTACCTCGAGGCCGTGCGGGAGCTGACGCGGAA
The DNA here is from genome assembly GCA_035620475.1 of Gaiellaceae bacterium. Taxonomy (GTDB): domain Bacteria; phylum Actinomycetota; class Thermoleophilia; order Gaiellales; family Gaiellaceae; genus JAIBJN01. Next base: position 1,416 of record DASPGT010000144.1, read on the forward strand.
GCACGACATCGTCCTCATCTTCGACGAGGTCAAGACGGGCCTCTGCATCGCGCCCGGGGGCGCCACCGACCGCTTTGGCGTCGTGCCCGACATGGTGACGCTGGCGAAGACGCTCGGCGGCGGCCTCCCGTCCGGCGCGATCGGCGGGACGGAGGAGGTCTTCGAGGTCGTCGAGAACGGCGACGTCTACCAGGTCGGCACGTACAACGGGAACCCGCTCGCGATGGCCGCCGCCCGCGCGAGCCTCCTCGAGGTGCTGACGCCCGATGCCTACGAGCACCTGGACGCGCTCAACGACCGCATCCTCGCCGGCTGCCAGAAGGTGATCGACGACCACCGCCTGCCCGGCTACGCCGTCGGGGTGGGCGCCAAGGGCTGCGTCACGTTCGCGCCCGAGAAGATCGTCGACTACGAGACCTACAAGGAGCACCAGGACGGCGAGCTCGCCGACCTCGCGTGGCTCTACAACATGAACCGCGGCGTCTTCATGACCCCCGGCCGCGAGGAGGAGTGGACGCTCTCCGTGGTGCACACCTTCGAGGACTGCGACGCCTTCGTCGCCGCCTTCGAGGAGATGGCCTCGGATCTGACGGCGTAGACTTCCCGGTATGAAGGCGGATCTGGGAGCCGCTCTCGCGGCCGGCGCGACGCTCCCGGCGGACTGGTACGCCGACCCGGCGATCCAGCGGCTGGAGGGCGAGAAGATCTTCGCCCGCACGTGGCAGTACGCCGGCCGGGCCGACCGGGTTGCGAATCCCGGCGACTTCTTCACGACCTTCGCCGGCCAGATCCCGATCGTGGTCGTCCGCGACGATGAGGGCGTCCTGCGCGGCTTCGTCAACGTCTGCCGGCACCGCGGCCACCTGATCGCGGAGGGCGACGGCAACCGCAAGGCGCTCCAGTGCCCGTACCACGCCTGGACGTACGACCTCGACGGCTCTCTGCGGAAGGCGCCGCGCTCCGAGCGCGAGCCCGACTTCGACGCGGAGGGCTACTCCATGCTCCCGGTGGCGACCGCGGCCTGGGGGCCGCTCGTCTTCGTCAACCCGGATCCCGACACGGGGCCGCTCGCCGACGTGCTCGGCCCGCTTCCGGAGAAGGTCGCCGAGAGCGGGCTCGACCTCGACCGCCTGCGCTTCCGCGTCCGGAACGACTGGGAGATCGGCTGCGACTGGAAGATCGCGATCGAGAACTACCTCGAGTGCTACCACTGCTCGGTCGCGCACCCGGGCTTCTCCAAGGTGATCGACGTCGCGCCCGACGAGTACACCTACGACGCCGAGGGGCCGCTGCTCATGCAGTTCGCGCACCTGCGCGACACGCAGAAGCGAAACGGCCGGCCCGCGTACCTCGACGGCGACGAGGTCATGACGCCGCAGTACCACACGCTCTTCCCCAACTTCACCTTCAACATCGACCCGGGCCCGGGAAACCTGTCCGTGGACGTCACGCGCCCGGCCGGGCCCGGGCGCTGCGCAGGCTCGACGGAGTACTTCTTCTACGAGGAGGTCTCCGACGAGGTCGCGGGCGAGATGATGGCCTTCGCCAACCAGGTCGGCGCCGAGGACGCCTCGCTGGTCGCCTCCGTCCAGGTGGGCCTTTCGTCCGGGATGATCCCGCACGGGCGGCTCCTGCCCTCGAGCGAGGTCCTCATCCAGCGCTTCCAGAAGCTCGTGCACGACGCGTTGAGTGCCGACTGACCCGAAGCACGCGGTTCTCTTCGAGCCGATCGAGATCGGTCCGAAGACGCTCAGGAACCGCTTCTACCAGGTGCCGCACTGCACCGGGTTCGGCGTGCAGAAGCCGGGCGGGCAGGCGCGCCACCGCGCCATGAAGGCCGAGGGCGGCTGGGCGGCGGTCAACACCGAGTACTGCGCGGTCAGTCCCGACTCGGACGAGACGCCGTTCATCTCGGCGCGCCTCTGGGACGACGGGGACGTGCGGGCGCTCGCGCTCATGTGCGACGAGGTGCACGAGCACGGCGCACTGGCCGGCGTCGAGCTGCACCACTCGGGCGCGCACTGCCCGCGGCGGGAGTGGCGCCTGCCCGCGATCGCGCCCTCGCAGCTCGCCAGCGACTACCTGCTCGTGACGCCGAAGGCAATGGAGCTGGACGACATCAGGCGGGTGCAGGCGGACTGGGCCGCGGCCGCACGCCGCTCGCGCGAGGCCGGTTTCGACATCGTCTACGTCTACGGCGCGCACAGCTACCTGCCCATGCAGTTCCTCTCGCCGTTCTACAACCGGCGGACGGACGCCTACGGCGGGTCGCTCGCGAACCGCGCCCGCTTCTGGCTGGAGCTGCTGGAGCTGACGCGGGAGGCGGTCGACGGGGAGCTGACCGTGGCGACGCGCATTTCCGTCGCCGCGCTCAGCCCCTACGGCGTCGACCTGGACGAGGCGCTCGAGTTCGTCGGCCTCGCCGACCACCTCGTCGACCTCTGGGACGTGGCGATCGGCTCCGCGAACGAGTGGTCGAAGGACTCCGGCGCCTCCCGCTTCTTCCAGCAGGGCTGGCAGCTCGAGTGGACGGGCCGCGTGCGCGAGGCGACGGCGAAGCCGATCGTCGGCGTCTCCCGCATGACCGACCCCGACCGGATGGCGGAGATCGTGTCCAGCGGGGCCTGGGACGTGATCGGGGCGGCGCGGCCGTCGATCGCCGACCCGTTCCTGCCGAGCAAGATCGAGGACGGGCGGCTCGACGAGATCCGCGAGTGCATCGGCTGCAACATCTGCATCCCGAAGTCGGATCCCGGCGGCAACATCGGCTGCACCCAGAACGCGACCGCCGGCGAGGAGTTCCGCCGCGGCTGGCACCCGGAGCGGTTCGAGCCGGCCGAGAACCGCGACCGCGACGTGCTGGTGGTGGGCGCCGGCCCGGCCGGGATGGAGTGCGCGATCGTGCTCGGCAAGCGCGGCTTCCGCCGCGTCCACCTCGTCGAGGCCGAGCGCGAGATCGGCGGCATCATGCGCTGGATCCCGCAGCTGCCCGGACGCGGCGAGTGGGGCCGCGTCCTCAACTGGCGCGCGATCCAGCTCGGCAAGCTCGGGAACGTCGAGGTGCTGACGGGCCTCTCGCTCGATGCCGACGGCGTGCGCGAGTACGGCGCGGAGATCGTCGTCGTCGCCACCGGCGCCCACTGGTCGCCGGTCGGGCTCAACCGCGAGACGCACGAGCCGATCCCGGGCGCCGACGCCGCGCTCCCGCATGTCCTCACGCCCGAGCAGATCATGGTCGAGGGCAAGACGCCCCCCGGGGAGCGCGTCGTCGTCTACGACTCGGACGGCTACTTCATGGGGCCCGATCTCGCGGAGCGGCTCGCCCTCGCCGGGCACACTGTGGAGCTCGTCACGTCCCTGGAGGACGTGGCTCCGTTCGCCCATGAAACCCTGGAGCAGGCCTTCCTGAAGGAGCGCCTGCACGAGGTCGGCGTGCGCATGCACCGCGGGACGACGATCGCCTCGGTCGAGCCGGGGCGCGTCGCGGGCGCAGACGAGTTCGGCGACCCGTTCGAGCTGGAGGCGGACGCGGTCGTGCTCGTCACGCAGCGCGTCTCCGACGACGCGCTCTACCACGAGCTCCGCGCCGACGAGGCGCGCCTGGAGGCCGAGGGGATCGAGGCCGTCTACCGGATCGGCGACTGCGTCGCGCCGCAGCTCATCGCCGACTGCATCTTCGACGGGCACCGGCTGGCGCGCGAGATCGACTCGGAGAACCCGGCGGTGCCGCTTCCCTTCGTCCGCGAGCGGCCGGTGAGCGCCCTTGCTTGACGTCCGCCGCGACGGCCCGGTCTGCGTCCTCTCGTTCCAGCGGGAGGAGAAGCTGAACGCGATCTCGACCGCGGTGGAGCGGGCCATGCTCGAGGCGCTGGCCGGGCCTGAGGTGCGCGAGGCCCGCTGCGTGATCTTCGCGGGCGGGGAGCGCGCCTTCTCCGCCGGGGCCGACCTGAAGGAGGAGCGTGACGAGGGCACGGCGGGGATCGATGCCTACTATCGCGACACCGGCGGAGTCTACGAGCGCATCGCCGCGCTGCCTCAGCCGACCCTCTCGGCGATCGAGGGCTGGTGCCTCGGCGCCGGCTTCGAGCTGGCCCTGGCCACCGACTTCCGGATCGCGTCCGAGACGGCCGTCTTCGGACTCCCCGAGGTCGAGCTCGGGATCGTCCCGAGCTCCGGCGGGACGTACCGGCTCGTGCGCACCGTCGGGCCGGCGCGGGCGAAGGAGCTCCTCCTTCTGAAGGCCCGCGTGGACGCCGCGGAGGCCTTCCGGCTCGGGGTCGTCACGGAGGTCGTTGCTCCCGGCGAGGCTTTGCCGCGGGCGCTCGCGCTCGCCCGGCAGGTGGCCGAGCTGCCGCCGCTGGCGGCGGCCGCTGCGAAGCAGGCCGCGAACGCGATCGCCGAGTCGAGCCGCGAGGCCGGGATCATGCTCGAGCGCCTGGCGTACGCCGCCCTGGCGCAGACCGAGGAGTCGAAGGCCGCGGGCCAGGCCTTCAACGAGCGGGGGAAGAGCTAGGAACGCTTGACGGGCTTCTTCGAGACTCCGCCGCCAAGACCCTTCTCGACGTAGACGTGATCAACGGCGGAGGGAGGCAACGGCGGCCGCTGCCCGGCCCCCGACGCCTGCGGCTTGGAGCCGGGCTGGGACGGAGGCTGCGTGGAGGTGCGAGCCATGGTCGGAGTCTAGCCGGCCAGGACGACCGGAATCACAGACAGGAGACCGGCCGCCATCACGGCGAACCCGACCTTGAAGACGGCGGCCTTCCGAGGAGCTGCTTCATCGTTCGCCTCAACCGCGATCATGAGCTCACTCAGCATTCGTAGCTCCACCTGAAGGAGAGGCGAGCCTCCAAATCGCTCGTAGAACTGCCTCCAGTCCGGGCCTCCGTCCAGGCTTCGCGGCAAGACCACGTACAGCAAGAGAAGGCCGGCAATGGCAAGCACGCCCACCGGAGCCGGCCAGAGCGCGCCGAGCGACTCGTGGATCGCTACGAGGACGCCGATTGCGGCCGCATCGGCGCCGAGCACGCCCAGCGCCTTCGTATCGAGCGCATCGTTGTCGTCGAACTGTCGATTCAGGCGATCCTGGACACGCTCGATGAGGAGGTGCAATGCGACGTCGGGATCGCCCACGCATCCGAGGTTAGAAGCACGGGCGATCGCCGCACCCGGTTCTTCGCAACTCGTCGCAGATTCACGACAGAGCGCTCTCGCTCTCTCCGAGATAACGACTCGGCCGCAGGGGCTCAACCGGGTCGCCGACCCGGATCCTCCCCGGCTCGACGACGCTCGCGTAGACGCCGAAGTCGACGTGCTTGCCGGCGCGCTTGCCGCGGTACGCGGCGATCTCGCGGAGCGTGTCGAGGTCGCGCTTTCCGGTCGCGGGGTCGCGCGTCGTCGTCGCGCAGCGCGGGACCGGGCCGCCGATCTCGACGACCGCCTCACCGAGCCGCACCTGCCGGCCCGTCCAGGTGTCCTCCTCGTGCGGTTCGACGCCCTCGATCTCGATGAGCATGCGGAAGCGCCTACCGTCCAACGCGTCGACCCCCGCCTGTCGCGCCAGCTCGGCGACGGACTCGGAGGAGACGAGCGTCAGCGGCTCGACGTCCACGCCCCCGGCCGGCTCGTCCGCCTTCACCAGCCGAACCGGCCGCCCGGCGTACGCGGAGAGCGCGTCCGCCCACGGCCCTTCGACCACGCGGCCCGGCACGCGGTGGCCCCAGAAGTCCGTCAGCTCCGGCCCGTCGAGGAGCACGTCGTCCTCGACGACCAAGCCGTCCGGGAACGTGAGCCGGAGGCGATCGTGAAGGGCGTCCCAGTCGGCGCGGACGAGCGCGAGCGGCCCGTGGTGGACGCCTGCGAGCAGCCGCCCGTCCGGCCGGATCAGGTAGAAGCGCCGGTCGGCGGCCACCCCGAACGTCTCCAGCCTGATCTCCTCCGGGTGGTGCAGCATGAGGCTCTTCACCGGGGTCGTGGAGAGCCGGACGACGGTCGGCACGGCTACTCCGCCGGCGGCGGCGGCTCGGCGTGGCCCCAGGCGTCGGCGCCGCCGTCGACGACGACCGTCGTGCCGGTGACGTAGGAGGCGGCGGGCGAGGCGAGGAACGCGATCACGGCCGCCACGTCCTCCGGCGTCCCCAGCCGGCCGGCGGGGATCGACTTCTCCCAGGCGGCGATCTGCTCGGCGCCGTAGCCCTCCAGGCCCTCGGTGAGGATCGTCCCCGGCGCGACGCAGACCGTGCGGATCCCGTAGCGGCTCCACTCCAGGGCGAGCCCGGCCGCCAGGTTCTCCACTGCCGCCCGCGCCGCTGCCGCGTGCGCGAAGCCCGGAATGCCGCGCCGCGGGCTGAAGCCGACGAAGACGACGACGCCACCGCGGTTCGGGATCATGGAGCGCGTCGCCACGGCGCGGGTGACGTCCCAGGCCGCGTCCACTGCCAGCCGGTGCACGGCCCGCCACCCCTTGAGGGAGATCTCCTCCGCCGGCGCGATGAACTGGCCGCCGGCGTTGTTGACCAGGACGTCGATCCGGCCGAAGCGCTCGAGCGCCGCGTCGACGAGCGCCTCGACCTGGTCGGGCTCGCGCACGTCCGCGGGTACGGCCAGGCACTCGGCGCCCAGGTCTTCGACGGCGGCGCGGGTCTCCGCGAGCAGCTCCTCGCGACGGCCGCAGACGACGACCGACGCTCCGTCCCGCGCCAGCGCGACCGCCGACGCGCGGCCGATCCCGCTGCCGCCGCCGGTGACGAGCGCGATCACGGCCGGTTCACCGCTCCGTCCGGTTCCCGGCCCTCCAGGACCGCCCGCACGGCGAGCACGGGCCGCATGTAGCAGGCCTCGGCCGCCTCGGCCGAGTACCAGGCGACGTGCGGCGTCACGATCAGCCGCGGCCACACGGGAGCGGGGTGCTCCGCGGTGGGCGGCTCCACCGGCACGACGTCCAGGGCCGCGCCGCCCAGGCGGCCGCTCTCCAGCTCCCGCCGTAACGCCTCCAGGTCGACGAGCTGCGGCCGGGCCGTGTCCACGAGGACGGCGCCGTCCGGCATGAGCGCGAGCTCCTCGGCGCCGAGCAGGCCCTCGGTCTCCCGCGTCAGCGCGACGTGGAGCGAGACGGCGTGGCAGGAGGCGAGCAGACCGCGGAGGGACGCCGGCCGGGCCCCGGCGGCCTCGATCTCGTCCGCGGAGAGGGCGGGATCAGTCCCCCAGACCTCGAAGCCGAGCGCCGCAGCCTTGCGCGCGAGCTCCCGCCCCGTGCGCCCGAGCCCGACGACGCCGAGCCGGGTCCCGCGGATCCGCCGCAGCTCCCCGGCCGCCTTCCAGTCCCACCCGCCGGCGCGCACCTCCCGGTCGAGCACGACGACGCCGCGCAGGAGCGCGAGGGCAAGCGCGAGCGCGTGGTCTGCGACCTCCTCGACGCAGTAGTCGGGCACCGAGCAGACCCAGATCCCGCGGCGCTCGGCCTCCTCGAGGTCGATGTGGTCGAAGCCGACGCTGCACGTGGCCACGATGCGGAGCGCCGGCAGCCGGTCGAGATCGGCCGCGCGCACCTCGGTCTCGGTGCCGACGAGCAGGCCGACGACGTCGTCGCCGCCCCACGGCTCGCGCGCCTCGGCGACGGTCACGCCGGCCCCGGCCAGGAGCTCGCGGACCCGCTCGGGGTCGTAGCCGCCGTCCCCGACGACGACGCGCAGGTCTGCTCCCGAGGGCACGGCCGGAGTTACTATCACCGCCCGCGGCCCGACGGCAACCGTGCACTCCAAGGAGATCGAGATCCGCTGGCGCGACCTCGACCCGTACGGGCACGTCAACCACGCCGTCTTCCTCACGTACCTGGAGGAGGTGCGGGACGAGTGGCTCGGCCTGGCGGTGGGCGAGGACGCGCTCGGCTACGTGGTCGCCCGGGTCGAGATCGACTACCGGCGCGAGCTGACGCAGCGCGACGACCGGGTGACGGCGCGGATCCGCCTGGACTCCCTCGGAACCTCCAGCGTTCGGACCGTCGAGGAGCTCGCCCTCGCCGGCGGATCGGTCGCCGCAGAGGCGAAGGCAGTCCTCGTCGCCTGCGACGAGGAGCACCGGCCCAGGCCGCTGACAGAACCGGAGCGCGCCGCGCTTTCCGCCGCGTAGGATCCGCAGGTGATCCCGACCGTTCCGGAGCTTCCCGCGGAGATCCAGGAGCTGAAGGCCCGCGTCGCGGCCTTCCTGGAGACCGAGGTCTACCCGGTCGAGCAGCGAGTCGCCGAGGCGGGCCGCATCGACTCCGAGTGGGTGACCGAGCTGCGCCGCAAGTCGTGGGCCGAGGGCTTCGCCATGCTGAACATGCCCGAGGAGGCCGGCGGGCGCGGGCTCTCCATGCTCGGCCAGGTGGCGCTGGAGGAGGAGTCGGGCAAGGCCACGAACGGCCTCGGCTTCGTCGCCGTCGACCGCGGCCCGGCCGAGCTCTGGGACATCGCCACGCCCGGGCAGCGCGAGCAGTTCGTCGGGCCCGTGCTGCGTGGGGAGTACCGCGAGGCGTGGGCGGTGACCGAGCCCGGCGCCGGCTCGGACGTGAGCGCCCTGGTCACGACGGCCGAGCGGGACGAGGACGAGTGGGTCCTGAACGGCGAGAAGTGGTTCGTGACGAGCGAGGGCGACCCCGGCTTCTACCTCGTGCTCGCCGTCGCCGAGGGCGAGCAGGCGCTCTTCATCGTCGAGCCGTGGCGGACAGGACTGGAGATCACGAAGACGCCGAGCTTCCTGCACGACCCCTACCTCGACCACCACCCGGAGATCGTCCTCACCAACTGCCGCGTGCCCGAGGAGAACCGCATCCCGGAGGGCGGCGGCGAGGGCGCGCGCGAGTGGTTCCTCGTCGAGCGCCTCTTCATCGCCGCGCGCTGCTGCGGCGCCGCCCAGCGGTCCCTCGAGCTGGCGCGCGCGTTCGCGCTCGAGCGCGAGGCCTTCGGAACGAAGATCGCCGAGCACCAGGGCGTCTCCTTCCAGCTCGCCGACTCCCTCACCGAGCTCCTGGCCGCGCGGCTCTTGACCTACCATGCCGCCGCGGCGTTCGACTCGGAGCCCGACCGCCGCGTCGTCCACGGCAAGGTGGCGATGGCCAAGCTGTACGCCTCCGAGGCCGCCGGCCGCATCGTCGACCGCGCCCTCCAGGTGCTCGGCGGCCGCGGCTACATGCTGGAGAGCCCGGTCGCGCGCTTCTACCGCGAGGTGCGGGTCGACCGCATCTGGGAGGGCACGAGCGAGATCCAGCGCCTGATCGTCTCCCGCGGGTTGCTGAAGCGCGGGGTCGACACGTACCTCTGCTAGTCCACCCAGGACATGCCCTGGGGTCAGATCTTGCATTCGAGCAAGGGACATGTCGAATGCGTGATTGCAAGATCTGACCCCACGCCGGCGAGCCCACGGCCCTGAAGCCCGGCGGGGGCTAGTCGCGCGGCTGGAGGCTCGGCAGGTAGCTCTCCTGCTCGAGCCAGTGGCCGCCGTCGATCGTCAGCGTCTCGCCGGTGATGTAGCCCGCGTACGGCGAGCAGAGGGCGACGCCCCAGACGGCGACCTCGTGCGGCGTCGCCAGGCGGCCCAGCGGCACCGTTGCGGCGACCCGCGCGCGGTCTTCCTCGGTGGGCCAGAGCGCCGCGCCGGCTCCCTCGGTGTCGGTCGGGCCCGGGCAGATGCAGTTCGCGCGGATGCCGTGCGGGGCCCACTCCACCGCGAGCGTCCTGGTCATCGCCACGAGACCGGCCTTCGCCGCCGCCGAGTGCACCGTCCCCGGACCGCCCGTCCAGGCGTAGCTGGCGATCACGCTCAGGATCGCCCCGCCGTCGCCCTGGGCGATCATCTGCTTCCCCGCGGCGCGGGCGCAGAGGAAGCCGCCGTCCAGGACGATGGAGACCACGGCGCGCCAGCCGTTCGGGGAGAGGTCCTCCGCCTTGACGACGAAGTTGCCCGCGGCGTTGTTGACGAGGACGTCCACGCGGCCGAAGCGCTCCACCGTCGCCGCCACGAGGGCGTGGACGGCCTCGGGGTCGCGGACGTCGGTCGGCACCGCCAGTCCGTGGCCGGCGAGGAGCGCGACCGTCTCCTCCAGCGGCTCCAGCCGGCGGCCGGCCACCGCCACCGAGGCGCCGAGCAGCCCCAGCTCGAGCGCGATCGCGCGCCCCAGACCGCTGCCGCCGCCGGTGACGATCGCCACCTTGCCGTCGAACGTGCCTTCAGGGAGCATCGGTAGCCAGGACGATACGCGCGTCGAGCCCCAGCGCGCCGTCGGGGAGCGCCAGGAGCGGGTTGATCTCGATCTCCGCGATCTCCGGATGCTCGGCGGCCACGCGCGAGAGCACGGCCGCCGCCCGGGCCGCCGCCCCGACGTCCACGGCCGGCCGGCCGCGCGCCCCGTCCAACAAGGGAGCCACCCGCAGCGAGCGGAACAGCGCCTCGGCCGCCGCCTCTGTCACCGGTGCGAGGGCGACGGCGACGTCCTTCACGATCTCCGCGTAGAGGCCGCCGGCGCCGACGAGCAGCACCGGCCCGAAGCGGGGATCGCGCTTCGCGCCGACGATCAGCTCGAGCCCGCGGGAATGCGGCGCCATCGTCTCGACCGAATACCACTCCGAGCCGAGCGCCGCCTCCATGCGCGTGAGCGCCTCGGCGAGCTCCTTCGGATCGCGGAGGCCGACCGCCACGCCGCCCGCGTCCGACTTGTGCAGCTGCCCGAGCGCCTTGAGGACGGCCGGATAGCCGACCTCCTCGCCGGCGGCGAGCGCCTCCTGGACGCCCGCAACCTTTCGCGCCTCGGCGAAGACGACGCCGGCGGCGGCGAGCAGCGAGCGAGCCTCGTAGTAGCCGAGCTCGCCCTCGACGGGAGCGGCCGGCGGCGGCAGGTCCGGCACCCCGCGGAGCGCCTCGGGCGTCTCCCTCGCCAGCCGGCCCGCGACGTGAACCGCCGCCTCGACCTCCCGGAAGACCGGAACCCCGCGCTCCCGCAGCATCGCAGCCGGCGGCGATTGCCAGTACATCGTGTGGGCGAGGAGCGGGACGCCGGTCTCGGCGGCCGCCTGCGCCATGCCCTCGGCCGACTCCACCTCGCGGCGGCGGAACTCCTCGGAGTAGTGCGCGTACCCGCCGAAGTAGCCCGTAAAGAGGACGGCGTCCACCTCACCGGACTCGAGCAGCGCGCGCGCGACTTTCGCGAAGCTGGAGATGTCCTGCTCGCCGCCGCCCGCGAAGTCCACCGGGTTCGTGAGCGTCGCCGTGGGAGGCAGCGCCTCGGCGAGCCGCGCGCGCGTCGCCTCCGAGAGCGCCGGCAGCTCGAGCCCGGCCGCGCCGGCGAGGTCGGAGGCGACGACCGTGTGCCCGCCGCCGTCCGCGGCCAGGGCGATCCGCCTCCCGTGCGGACGGCGCACCGCCAGCAGGGCCTGCGCCAGGTCGACGAGCTCCTTCGGCGCGTGGACGAGCTCGATCCCGGCGGCGACGGCCGCGGCCCGGATCGCCGAGAGATCGCTCGCGAGCGCCCCCGTGTGCGAGCGCGCGGCGCGGGCCGCCGCCTCCGTCGCGCCGCCCGCGAGGAGCACGACCGGCTTCCCCGCAGCCGCGCAGGCGCGGGCGAAGCGCCGCCCGTCGCGGAAGTCCTCCAGGTAGACGGCGATCAGCTTCGTCGGCTCGTGGGCGGCCAGGGACTCCACGAGCTCCCACGCCTCGACGTCGGCCTGGTTCCCGAGCGAGACGAAGCGCGAGAAGCCCAGCCCGACCTCCGCCCCCAACAGGCCCACCTCGAGCGCGAGGTTCCCGCTCTGCGAGATCAGCCCGATCGACCCGGGGACGAGGTCCTCGGAGCAGAGCTCCAGCTCGGCGCCCGCGTCGTAGACACCCAGGCAGTTCGGTCCGACGAGGACGGCGCCGGCGGCGCGCACGCGCTCGACGATCGCCTGCTCGCGCGCCCGGCCCTCCTCGCCCATCTCGCCGAGGCCGGCGCTGATGGCGACGAGCGCCTTTGCCCCCGCGGCGAGGGACGCGTCGACCGCCTCCTCGAGCACCGCGGCCGGCACGGCGAGGACGACGAGCTCGGGCGCCTCCGGCAGGTGCGCCAGCCTCGCGTAGGCCTCGCGCCCGAGGATCTCCCCGCCGCGGCGGTTGACGAGGAAGACCGACCGCCGCCCCTCGCCCCGGAGCGCGCCGTCGGCGAGCAGGTAGCCCCACTTGCCGGGGACGCCCGAGGCACCGACGACGGCGACCGAGCGAGGGTCGAAGAGGGCCGAGAGGTCGCGGGTCACCTGAGCAGGTTCCGGGAGATGATCAGGCGCTGGATGTCGGACGTGCCCTCCTCGATCTCCTCGAGCTTGGCGTCCCGCATCCACTTCTCCACCGGGTACTCGCGCGAATAGCCCCAGCCGCCGAGCGTCTGCACGGCCGCCCACGTGCACCACATGGCCGTCTCCGAGGCGAACAGCTTCGCCATCGCCGCCTCCATGGGCACGCTCTCGCCCGCGTCGATCCTGCGGGCGGCC
>DASPGT010000145.1:0-12802 GCA_035620475.1 Gaiellaceae bacterium
GAGCGCCTCGGCGGCGTCGGTCGCGAGCAGGGCGGGATCCGACCCGGCCTCCGTGACCCGCTCGTGGTCCACCTCGAGCCCGCCGACCAGGACGGTGAGCGCGCCCAGCGCCCCGCGCACGTCGCGGCGCGCGGCGAACACGGGCGTCTTGTCCTCCTGCAGGTCGCGGTTGTAGGCCAGCGGCAGGCCCTTGACGACGGCGAGCAGCCCGGCGAGCCGGCCGATCGCCGTCCCGGCCTTGCCGCGCACCAGCTCGGCTACGTCCGGGTTGAGCTTCTGCGGCATCGCCGAGGAGCCGGTGGCTGCGTCCTCCGGCAGCCGCACGAAGCCGAACTCCGACGTGCACCAGAGCACGATCTCCTCCCCGATCCGGGAGAGGTGGCCGAGGAGCACTGCGCACGCGTACAGGTAGTCCAAAGCGAAGTCGCGGTCGGCGACGGCGTCCAGCGAGTTCCGCGCCTGCGGGCCGGGCGGCGCCGGGAGCGGCAGGGTCGAGCCGGCCAGCGCTCCCGCGCCGAGTGGGCTCGGCCCCGCCTGCTCCGCGGCGTGGGCGAAGCGGGCGAGGTCGCGCTCGAGCATCTCTACCCAGGCGAGGAGATGGTGGCCGAGCGTGACCGGTTGTGCCCGCTGGAGGTGCGTGTAGCCCGGGAGGAGCGTGTCCGCCTCGCGCTCGGCGAGGTCGAGGGTGGTCTCGGCGAGCTCGGCGACTCCCTCCCGGGCTTCCGCACAGGCATCCGAGACGTACAGGCGCAGGGCCGCCGCGACCTGGTCGTTCCGCGACCGCCCGGCGTGGATCTTCTTGCCCACGGGGCCGAGCAGGCGCTCGAGCGTCGAGTGGATGTCCTCGTCGGTGGCGACGAAGAGGTGCCCCTCCTCCCGGATCGCGCCGAGTCGCGCCTCCACCTCGCGCAGCTCAGAGGCCGTGAGCAGCTCCGCGGCGTGCAGACGCTGCGCGTGCACGAGCGTCGCCTCGCAGTCGTACGGGAGCAGCTCGCCGTCGTCGGCACGCAGGAAGCCGGCGACCTCGGGAGCGAGGTCGGTCTCCGTGCGGGCCGCCCAGAGGGTCACACCGCAGCCGCCTTCCGCTGCCGCGCCGCCGCCAGCTCGGCCTCGAGCGCCGCGATCTGGACGAATCCCTCGGCCGCCTGGTGGGGGAAGATCTCCCCGGCCCCGTAGGAGGCAAGCCGCTCCGCGTAGAGCGCCTGCGGCGAGCGCCGCCCGGTGACGACGGCCGCAGCCGAGCGCAGCTCCAGCCGCACCTCGCCCTCGACGAGCTCCTGCGTCGCGTCCACGAACGCGTCGAGCGCCTCGCGCAGCGGGCTGAACCAGTGGCCCTCGTAGACCAGCGTCGCCCAGCGGTCCTCGAGCCGCCGCTTCTCCTGCAGCTCGGCGCGCGTGAGGATCAGGTCCTCGAGCGCGCGGTGCGCCTCGATGAGGACGAGCGCGGCCGGGGCCTCGTACACCTCGCGGCTCTTGATGCCGACGGCACGGTTCTCGATCATGTCGATCCGCCCGATGCCGTAGGCGCCGGCGCGGTCGTTCAGCTCGGCAACGAGGTCGGCCAGGCCGAGCTCCCCGCCGTCGAGGGCGACGGGCAGGCCGCGGGCGAAGGCGATCACGAGCTCCGAGGGCGCCGGGGCGTCGTCCGGGTCGGCGGTGAGCTCGTACGGGTCCTCGGGCGGGGCGAGCCACGGATCTTCGAGGATTCCGGCTTCGATGGAGCGGCCGAGCAGGTTCGCGTCGATCGAGTACGGCGACCCGTTCGTCTGCGAGACCGGGATGCCGCGCTCGAGCGCGTAGGCGATCTCCTCCTCGCGCGTCCAGATGCGGTCGCGGAGCGGCGCGATCACCTTGACGCCGGGGTAGTTGGCCCGCAGCGCGATCTCGAAGCGGAGCTGGTCGTTGCCCTTGCCGGTGCAGCCGTGGACGACCGCGTCGGCGTCCAGCTCGAGCGCGACCGCGGCGACCGCCTCGGCGATCACGGGGCGCGAGAGCGCGGAGACGAGGGGGTACTTGCCCTCGTAGAGCGCGTTCGCCTTCAGGGCCGCCGCCACCTGCGTCGCCGCGAACTCCTCGCGCAGGTCGGCGACGATCACGTCGTCGGCGCCCGCCGCGCGCCCGCGCGCGACCGCCGGCGCGATCTCGACCTGCTGGCCGACGTCGACCAGGACCGCGACGACCTCGTCGAAGCCGTAGTCCTCCTTCAGCCAGGCGATGGCGCAGCTCGTGTCGAGCCCGCCGGAGTAGGCGAGGACGGCGGTTCGGCTCACGCGGCGCCCTCCAGCAGGTACTCCTGCAGCTCGTCGCCCAGCTCGGCGCCGGAGACGCCCTCGCGCGCGACGATCATGACCGTGTTCTCGCCGGCGAGGGTGCCGAGGATGCCGGGATGGCCGGAGTCGTCCAGCGCGTAGGCGAGCGGGGCCGCGTACCCGCGCGGCGTCGTCACGACGACGAGGTTCGCGCTCGACTCGACGGTGAGCGCCCAGCGCCGGAAGGCGGGCCCGAGGCCGCCGAGGCGGTCGGCGTCCGGTGCGTCGGCGGGCGCGTAGACGAGGCTCCCGTCGGGCGCCCGCACCTTGGTGAGGCCGAGCTCGTGGATGTCGCGGGAGACGGTCGTCTGGACGACCTCGTGGCCGGCCGCGCCGAGCGCGGCGACCAGCTCCTCCTGGGTCGAGATCCGGCGTTCGCGGACGAGCCGCAGGATGGCGCCCTGCCGCCGGGCCTTGTCGTTCATGCGAGTACCTCCCTGAGGATGTCGAGGGCCTCGTCGATCTCCGCCCGCTCGACCGTGAGCGGCGGCGTCAGTCGCAGTACACGCTCGCCGGCGGACGTCACCAGGAGCCCGCGCTCCAGGCATCCCTGCGCGACGGGCCCGGCCGGCCGGTCGAGCTCGGCGCCGACGAGGAGGCCGCGGCCGCGCGACTCCCTGACGGCGCCGAGCTCGCCGAGCGCGGTCCGCAGCTCCTCGCCGCGCCCCCCTACGCTGGCGAGGAGGTCTTCGTCGATCGCGTCGCAGACGGCGCACGCCGCCGCGCACGCGACCGGGTTCCCACCGAAGGTCGAGGCGTGGTCTCCCGGCTCGAACTCTCCCGCCGCCTCGTCGGCGACGAGCAGGCAGCCGAGCGGGAGGCCGTTGGCGAGGCCCTTGGCGAGCAGGACCAGGTCGGGCCGGACGCCGGCCTGCTCCCAGGCGAAGAACGTCCCCGTCCTGCCCACCCCGGTCTGGATCTCGTCGAAGGCGAGCAGCGCATCGTGCTCCTCGGCCAGCGCGGCAGCCGCCTCGAGGAAGGCCGGCTCGAGGGGAACGACACCGCCCTCGCCGAGCACGGGCTCCATGAGCACGAGCCCGGTGTCGGGCCCGATCACCGCCTCGAGCGACTCCACGTCGTTGGGCCGTGCGAACCGGACCGGGCCGGGAAGGGGCTCGAATGCGGCCCGCTTCGCCGGCTGCCCGGTCACGGCCAGGGCGCCGAGGGTACGCCCGTGGAAGGAGCCCTCCAGCGAGGCCACGGCGTGCCTGCCACTCGCCTTGCGCGCGTACTTGAGAGCTGCTTCCACCGCCTCGGCGCCCGAGTTGCAGAAGAACGCCTGCGCTCCGCCGAACCGCTCGGAGAGGCGGCCGGCGAGCTGCGCCATCGGCTCCGTCCAGTAGAGGTTGGAGACGTGCCAGAGCCGGTCGAGCTGGCGGTGCGCGGCCGCCGTGACCTCGGGATGCCGGTGGCCGAGCCCGACGACGGCGATGCCGCCGGCGAAGTCGAGGTACGTGGTGCCGTCGTCCGCCGTCAGCCGCGCGCCCTCGCCGTCCACGAACGTGACGCCGAAGCGCGCATAGGTCGGAAGGATCGGTGAGGCGACGACGCGGCTCACGGGCGCACCACCGTCTCGCCGATCTCGGCGTGCACGCCGGAGCGCACGGCGCGCACGGCGGCGCGGAGCTTGGGGACGATCCCGCCCTGGAAGGAGCCGTCGTCGAGCAGTCGGTCGGCCTCGTCGGCCTCGATCGAGGGGAGGAGGGCTCCCTCGACGAGAACGCCGGGGACGTCGGTGAGGAAGAGGAGCCGCTCGGCGCCGAGTCCGACGGCCAGCGCCCAGGCCGCCTCGTCGGCGTTGACGTTCAGCGGTCCCCGCGCCAGCGGCGCGATCACCGGGATCGCCCCCGAGGCGAGCGCTTCAGACACAGCTGGGGGGCTGCTCGGGAGCGGCTCGCCGACGAGGCCGAGCTTGGAGATCTGTCGCGCCTCGATGCCGATCTCGTCGCCCATGAGGCCGACCGAGTCCGGGCCGAGCGCGTCGCAGAGCCGGGCGTTGACGCCCGCGAGCGACTCGCGGACGACGGCGAGCGCGGCGGCCTCGGTGACGCGGCGGCCGTGGATGAAGCGCACGGCCAGGCCGAGCCGCTCCATCTCCGCGGAGATCTGCGGGCCGGCGCCGTGGACGACGCAGACGGCACGGCCGCCGTCCACGAGCCGGCGGACGCCGTCGGCCGCGACGGATGCAACGGCGCCTCCGCACTTCACGACGACGAGGCTCACGTTGTGTACTCCGCGTTGATCCGCACGTAGTCGTAGCTCAGGTCGGACGCGAGGTACGTGGCCGAGCCGGCGCCCAGCCCGAGGTCGAGGTCGACCGCGAGGAGCGGCCCGTCCAGGGCGGGATCCTCCCCGCGCGGCGCGCCGCCGGCGAACACGGTCGTCCCGTTGAAGGCGAGCGTGACGCGGCCGGTCTCGAGCTGGGCGAAGCCGCCGTTGAACGGCGAGGAGCCGGCGGCGGCGAGCACGCGCCCCCAGTTGGGATCGCGCCCGAAGGCGGCGGTCTTGACGAGCGGCGAGGTGGCCACCCGGCGCGCGATCGCGTCCGCCTCGCGGTCGTCGGCGGCGCCGGAGACCCGCACCTCGATCAGCACGGTCTTGCCCTCGCCGTCATCCACGACCTGGCGGGCGAGGCTCGCGCAGACCTCCTCCAGCGCGGCGGCGAACGCAGCGTGGTCGCGCGCGGCGTGCGAGGCGCCGTTGGCGAGGAGCACGACCGCATCGTTCGTGGAGCACTCGCCGTCGACCGAGATCCGGTTGAAGGTGGACTCGACCGCGGGCCGGAGGAACGCCTCGGCCTCGCCGGGAGCCAGCGGGTAGTCGGTCGTGACGACGGCGAGCATCGTCGCCAGGGCCGGGTGGATCATCCCGGAGCCCTTGGCCATGCCGCCGACGACGAAGCCGCCACCCTCCGCAACCGCTTCCTTCGGCCGCGTGTCGGTCGTCAGGATCGCCTCGGCCGCATCCGCGCCGCCCTCGGAGGAGAGCGCCGCGGCAGCCGCTTCGAGCCCGGTGCGGACCCGGTCGAGCGGGAGGTGGGCGCCGATGACGCCGGTCGAGAGGACGAGCACCTCCTCGACGCGCAGGTCGAGCAGGAGCGCGGCGTCGGCGGCGGTTGCGAGCGCGTCCAGCTCACCGCGGTCGCCGGTGGCGGCGTTGGCAACGCCCGAGTTGACGACGACGGCCTGCGGTTCGGCGACGGCCAGATGCGCCCTGGAGACGCGCACCGGCGCGGCCTGCACCCGGTTCGTCGTGAACATGCCCGCGCCGACCGCGGGCGCCAGCGAGCGGACGACGGCGAGGTCGCGACCCTCCTTGCGGATGCCGCACTCGACGCCGCTCGCGGCGAAGCCTCGCGCGGCGGTCACGCTCATACGAGCACCCCCGGCAGCCGCAAGCCCTCGTCCACGGGCCGGCCGAGCGCGAGGTTCGCGTTCTGGACGGCCTGCCCGGCGGCGCCCTTCCCGAGGTTGTCGAGCGCGCAGATGACGATGACGCGGCCGGTCGCCCGGTCCTCGAAGACGCCGATCTCGGCCGCGTCCGTCCCCTGCACGCGCGCGAGCTGCGGCGCGACGTCCTCGGGGAGGACGACGACGGCGTGGCTCCCGGCGTAGGCGGCCTCGAGCCGCTCGCGCAGGTCGTCGGCGAGCGGGCGCGCGTAGCACGTGGCCACCAGCCCGCGCTTGACGGGCAGGAGGTGCGGGACGAAGCAGATGGGAAAGCCGAGCGCCTGCTCGATCTCGGCGGCGTGCTGGTGCCGCCCGACCTTGTACGCCGTCAGGTTCTCGAGCACGTGGCCGGCGTGCGACTCGGGCTTCGGGCTGCGCCCGGCGCCGGAGACGCCCGACTTGGCGTCGACGACGACGCTCTCCGGCTCAATCGAGTCCGCGAGCGGCAGGAGCGCGAGCAACACGGCGGTCGCGTAGCAGCCGGGGCTCGCCACCAGGCGTCCGGTCGGGGGCAGCAGCTCCGGGAGCGCATAGCTCCAGTCCACGAGCCCGCCCGGCTCCGGGTGCGTGAACCCGTACCACTCGTCGTACGCGCCCGCGTCCCCGAGCCGGTGCCCGCCGGAGAGGTCGACGACGACGCCTTCGGCCGGGGGCTCGACGGCGGCGGCGTCCTCGTGCCCGAGGCAGAGGAAGACGACGTCGGCGCCGCTCGCGAGCGCCTCGGCGTTCGTGACGAAGGCGGGCGCCGCCGAGGCGCCGTTCCTGGCCAGCCGCGGGTCGAGCGCGGAGGCCGGCTGCCCGGCCAGCGAGTCGGAGCCGAGCGCGGCCAGCTCGAGCCCGGGGTGGGCGAGCACGCGGTCGAGCGTCTCCTGGCCGGAATACCCGGCCGTCCCGAGGATGGCTGCACGCATCGAACTGCGTATTATGCAGATGTCTGCGTAAGATGCAACGCCGACCCGACGGGGTCAGAGCTCGTCTGCGAGCGCCTCCCAGGTCTCGGCGTCGCCGCCGCCGATATGGCGCGCGACCACCACCCCGTTCTCGTCGAGCACGGCGACCGCCGGATGCCCGTAGAGCTGGAGCTCGCCCGCCAGCGCGACGTCGGGATCCGAGAGCGACGGCCACGTCCAGCCGTACTTCTGCAGGAATCCGTTCGCGGCGCCCGGGTCGTCGGAGATGTTCAGGCCGACGAACCCATACTCCGGGTGGCTCTCGACGAACTCCGCGTAGGCGACCGCCTCGCCGTTGCAGATGGGTCACCAGGAGGCCCAGACGTTGACGAAGAGCGGCTTCCCGCGGAACTCGTCCAGGGAAAGCGTCTCGCCGTCGAGCGTCTGGCCGGAGAGCGCGACCCCGCCCTCCGCAGGCTGATCCGCCGCGGTGCCGGCCGGGGCCGGCGCCCCCTCGCCGCCGCCCGAGCCGCCGCAGGCGGCGAGAGCGAGCACCAGAGCGACGACAGGCGCGAGGCGGAGCATCCGGACGACGGTACCCGAAGATCCTTACGCGAAGCTGAACTTCCCGCCTGTCCGGGGGCATTCGCTCCTATCCTGAGAGGAGGCCCGTGATCGAGCTCGGACCGACAGGCATCGTCATCGCCTTCGCCGCCGGCGTGGTGGCGTTCACGTCGCCGTGCGTGCTCCCGCTCGTCCCCGGCTACCTCTCGTTCGTCTCGGGAGTCGGCTTCGACGAGCTCGGCAGCCGGACCCGCACCGTCCTCCGCTCGACCGCGGCGTTCGTCGGCGGGTTCACGGTGATGTTCGTCCTGCTCGGGGCCGGGGCGGCGTGGTTCGGGAGCGCCCTCCTCGCCAACCGGCGCGAGCTCGAGATCGTCGCCGGCGTCTTCGTGATCCTCGCGGCGCTCACCTTCGTCGGCACGCCGCTCCCCGGCCTCCTCTCGCGGGAGCTCCGCTGGCTCTCGCCCGAGCGCGTCGGCGGCGTGGGCCTGCCGGCGGCCGCGCTCGTCGGCGTCGCGTTCGCCATCGGCTGGACTCCCTGCGTGGGCCCCACGCTCGCCGCCATCCTCACCCTCGCCGCGGGCGGGGGCGGCGCCGTCGAGGGCGCGGTGCTCCTGGCGGCGTTCTCGCTGGGGCTCGGGCTCCCGTTCCTCCTCTTCGGCCTCGCGTTCACGCGCTCGCTCGGGCTCGTGAGCTGGCTGCGGCGAAACCGCCGCGTCGTCAGCCTCGTGTCGGCCTCGCTGCTCGTCGCGTTCGGCATCCTCCTCATCACCGGCGAGCTCGTGGAGACGACCACGCGGCTCGCCCGCTACACGGGCTGGCAGATCTGACGATGGCCCCCGCGACCCTCGCCCCCGCCGAGGTCGAGCTGGAAGAGCCGGCTGGCGCCGACGCCCCCGAGCACGAGCGGCCCTGGATCGTCATCGTCTGGAACGACCCGATCAACCTCATGTCCTACGTGACCTTGGTCTTCCAGAAGCTCTTCGGCTACAGCCGCGAGCAGGCGACGAAGCTCATGCTCCAGGTGCACAACGAGGGCAGGGCCGTCGTCTCCGGAGGCCCGCGCGAGAAGGCCGAGCACGACGTCGCCCGCCTGCACGCGCACGGCCTCTGGGCGACCATGCGGCAGGACTGACGTGTTCGGATCGAGGCCGATCGAGCGCACGAGGCAGGGCGAGTACCGCCTGCGGCTCTCCGACGCGGAGCGCGCGCTCCTGCGCGATCTGCCGAGCCAGCTGCTCGCAGCGCTCGCCGCCGTGCCCGACGACCCGTCGCTCCGCCGCCTGCGCCCGTCCGCCTACGAGGACGACGCCGAGGCCGAGGAGGAGTACCGCCGGCTGACCGGCGACGGCCTCGCCGAAAGCCGCCGCGGCGCGCTCCGCACGGTGGCGGAGACGGCCGACCGCGACCGCCTCACCGCCGAGGAGCTGGACGCATGGCTGCGCGCGCTCACCGACCTGCGCCTCGTCCTCGGCACGCGTCTCGACGTGACGGAGGACACCTACGCGCAGGAGATCGACCCGCGCGACCCGCAGGCGTACGAGCTGTCCGTGTTCGGCTACCTGAGCTGGCTCCAGGAAGCGGCCGTCGAGGCCGCGCTGCAGGATTAGGCGACGGCGTAGCCCGCATTGGCGATCGCAGCGCGGACGGCGCCGTCGTCCACGCCCTCGCCGCGCGCCGAGACGATCTTCGCCTCCAGGTCGACCGCGACCCCGACCACCCCGGGAACCGCGCCGACCTCGGCCGCGATCGCCCGCTCGCAGTGCGAGCAGCTCACCCCGGGAACCGTGTAGCGGATCTCCTCCATCTACCCCGTGGGGGTATATACCATGAGCGCGTGACCGAAAAGACCCCACCCGGGGCTACAGCGCCTCCAAGGACCAGCTCGTCTCCCGCCTGCGGCGGATCGAGGGGCAAGTGCGCGGTGTCCAGCGCACGGTCGAGGAGGATCGCTACTGCATCGACGTGATCACGCAGATCAGCGCGATCGAGGCGGCGCTCGAGAAGGTCGCCCTCGGCCTCCTCGACGGCCACACGCGCCACTGCGTGCTCGGGCCGGGCTCGGAGGAGCTCCGCGAGGAGCGCACCGAGGAGCTCGTGGCCGCGTTCGGCCGCCTGCTCGGCCGCCGCTAGGGAGCTTCCCCCTAGCCCTCCTGGGGGTTGACCGCGGCCCGGACCGGTCCCACGCTGCGACCATAGATCTGCGGCCCCGACCGCGCTTGCGGTCTCCGCGTCCCGGGAATGGACGCGGGCACAACCGAGGAAGGAATGGCGTGACGGACATCGGCGTACCCGATCCGCTCGAGCCCGAGATCGACGTGATCCCGGTGGTCGAGCCCGTGCCCGGCCCCGTCGAGGTGCCGGAGCCGGCCGAGGTGCCGGAGCGGCAGCCCGAGCGCGCTCCCGCATGACGCGCGACGAGCCGATCCTGGCCTGGCGCAGCTGGCGCCTGCGCATCGACCCCGAGACCGAGGCGATCCAGCCGGTGCTCGAGTCGTGCGTCTACGGCGACCCCTGGCCCGAGCGCGAGGCATTCAGCGCCTACTGCCCCGAGCACCGCCGCCCGGAGCCCTCCTGCGGCTGCGGGATCTACGCGGTGACGAGCTACGAGGCGGCACTCGAGTGGGCCGGCTGGGCCCAGTCCGCGCTCCCCCACCCGATCGTGCTGGGGCGCGTGCAGCTCTGGGGCCGGGTCCTCCCCCACTCGGCCGGCTACCGCGCGGAGCTCGGCTACCCGTACGAGCTCGGCGTCCTCGCCGGCGGGAGCGTCGGCCCCGCCGACGCCCGGCGCCTCGAGCGGCTGCTCCAGGCCGCGTACCTGGTGGACATCGCCGGGCGCGCGGCGTAACGCCGCCGCACGCCCGGCTCCTCTCCTCGCCTACTTGAACGCTTTCCTGAGCTGGTCGGCGACCGGCTTGGCCAGCTTGTCGGGCTTGATGCCCTTGAGCCGGGCCACCTCGCGGAGCTCCTTCCCGAACTGCGCGGCGAGCGGCGCCTCGGGCGCCGCCGCCGCCAGCACGGTCGCCTCCTCCGGCAGGTCCTCCTTGATCCGGAAGAGCGCGAGCTCGAGCTTCGGCAGCTGGGAGGCCTTCACCGCCGCCTTCGGCACCCGGACGTTCACCTCGTAGCTCGGGAGCTCGACGACGTGGTGCCCCTTCATCTCGGGGAGCTTGGCCTTCGGGTCCGGGAACGAGCGCTGCTCGCCGACGTCGGGAATCCCGCCGGCGGCGATCCGCTTGCCCCCGACGGCGGCCTCGTACGCCATGGCGCCCTGGAGCTTCGGCTCCACGAGCTCGCCCTCGACGGCTTTCGCGCCGACCACCGTCAGCCGGCCCCCTTCGGTGACCCGCACGCGGAGGCGGACGTAGCCGTCCTTCGCCCGAGCGGTGGCCCGGGCCTTCGGCGCCTCCATGTCGGGCCGGGACCTCGGCTGGCGCACGGCCGCCTTGCGCACGGCCGGCATCCGCTTCGTCTTGCCGGTGTCGGCCTTGGGCCTCGCGGCCATCAGCAGGCTCTTGCCGCCGACCAGCGTCGGCTTCGGCGGCGTGTCGGTCATCTTCGGCAGCCGCGCGCTCGCGATCACCGGCTTCACGCCGCGGCCGGTCTGCATCCTCTCTTCAGCCATGACTCACCTCACCAGTTCCGGCCGTAGCGGTAGTTGTGGATCCACCTGTAGTAGATCCGCCGCAGGGACAGGGTCGGGGTGGCCCGGATCATCCCGAGCCAGTTCGTGTTGTGGACGATCAGGTCGCGCTTGCCGCCGACGCCCTCGAAGTCGCAGGGCTCGAAGCGGTCGACGGTACCGAGGTTCCATTCGCCGACCCAGTCCTCCTTCCAGGCCGAGACGAGGTCGGTGCCGCTCGAGATCATCGTCCCGAGGTACTCCGGCGTCCAGTCCTGGTGGTTGTAGACGAACAGGTCGGCCTTGCCGTCGCGGTTGACGTCCGCGATCCAGTGGCGGTCGTGCGCCCGCATCTGCCAGCCGGGCGCGTTGCCGTCGTAGCGCCGCGTCATGGAGAGCTGCGTCCCGGTCGACTTCAGCATGCCGAGGTAGGCGATCGACCAGTTCGTCCCGTTGAAGACGTACAGGTCGGCCTTGCCGTCGCCGTCGAAGTCGCCGACGTAGTGACGGTCGTTCGGCCGCATCTGCCAGCTCGGCATCGAGCCGTCGTAGCGCTTCGACATCGAGAGCGACGTCCCGTTCGAGCGCAGCATCCCCAGGTACGGGATCGACCAGTTGGAGCCGTTGAAGACCCAGAGGTCCTCCTTGCCGTCCCCGGAGAAGTCGCCGACGACGTGGCGGTCGCCGGGCCGCATCTCCCAGCTCGGCATGTTCGCGTCGTAGCGCTTGACGAGCGAGAAGCCCGTCCCGGTCGAGCGGAGCATCCCGACGTACGGGATCGCCCAGTTCGAGCCGTTGAAGACGAACAGGTCCTTCTTGCCGTCGCCGTTGAAGTCGGCGACGTAGAAGCGGTCGCCCTGCGTGAAGTCCCAGCCCGGCATGGAGCCGTCGTAGCGGGCGATCAGCTTCAGCCCGTCGGCGCCGTCGTCCGCGAGCAGGCCAAGGTACTCCATCACCCAGTTCGTGCCGTTGAAGACGGCCACCTCGTCCTTGCCGTCGCCGTTGAAGTCGCCGACGAAGAAGCGGTCGCCGGGCGTGAACTGCCACGAGCCGGGCACGCGCTCGACGGCGCTGAAGACGAGGTCGAGCTGCGACCCGTTGGAGCGGTGGATGTGGATGGCGTTGCCGCTGTGGACGAGGATGTCGTCCTTGCCGTCGCCGTTGAAGTCGCCCGTGTAGACGTTCAGGAACGTGTGCTGGGCGTGCGGCTCGGCGTTCGTCTTCATCCGCGTGTAGCAGACCGGGCAGTACGGCGGCGAGTTCCCGCGCATGCGGCAGTTGACCGCGGGCCGGTAGAGGCCCTTCGACCAGGTGCCGCCGCCCTCGAAGAGTCCCGCGTCGTCGGAGTTGCTCCAGCCCGAGGGCTTCGTGCCCGCGTTGTAGTCGGCGCAGGAGCCGGTGCCGGTCGGGACGGGCGTCGCCGGGCTGACGAACTGCTTCCACTTGAGCGTCGCCCGGTTCGTGTTGATGGTGATGTTCGGCGCGCCCGGCTCGCCGCCCGAGAACGTGCCCGGCTTCGCGCAGTACTCGTCCGCGAGCCCGCCGGTGCCGTGCCCGAACTCGTGCGCCATGACGGCCCAGCTCGACCCGAGCGTGACGATCTGGAACCCGCCGCCGCCGCACCCGCCGAAGCCGGACTCGTTGAGGATGACGACGACGAGGTCGTAGTCCGGCACCCAGGTGTCGAGCGCCGCGTTGACCTTCGCCCCGGTTCCCGCGCCGCCCTCGAGCCAGCAGTGCGCCCACGAGCCCGAGTAGATGTAGCCGAGCGCCGTGTTCCTGATCGTCGTCGAGACGATCGTGTCGTCGGAGGCGTCGGTCGGCGTCCCGTTCTCGTTGTAGACGCGCTGGCTGACCCCGGACTGCGCCGAGATCAGGTTGACGCGGAAGATGTTGTAGGCGGACTTGTCCTCGTAGAAGTAGTCGTGGCCGAACACGCCGTCGAGGAGAAGCTCCTTGACCTTGGTG
>DASPGT010000146.1:0-2634 GCA_035620475.1 Gaiellaceae bacterium
AGAGCCGCGGATCGTCGAGGAAGCGCCGGAGCGCGACGCGGTGGTTGCGGCTGTAGCCGACCGCCGTGGCGAGGGGCGTGCCCGGCACGAGCAACCCGGACGCCACGAGCTCGTCGAGCCAGGCGTCGAACGCGGCGAGGATCGGCTTCGTCTCGGTCTGCCGCGCCGCGAGCCGCTCCTCGGGGGGGGCGTCGCGGACGCGCGCCTCGATCTCGTAGACCTTGCGGTAGGTGGCGAGCGCGTACGCCGCCTCCTGCGGGTTCGCCTTGCGGGCCTCGAAGAACTTCCGCCGCGCGTGGCCGTTGCACCCGACCTCGAGACGGGTGCCATCCTTGAAGAGGTCGTCGAACGTGCCGGCGGCGTCGGCCTGGACGAAGCCTCTGAAGCCCGCGAGCACCGTCTTGGGCCCGTCGATGTCGTCCTTCGCCTTCGTCTCGCTGACGGTGAAGTAGACCTCGCCCGGAAGGCCGCGGTATACCCAGATCCGCGCGTTGCGCGTGCCGTTCTTCGGGTCGTGCTTGTCGAAGACCACGCGCACGCCGGTCTCGTCGAGGCCGACGACGGGTCGCGTGAGGACGTCCTCGAGCACGGCGCCGGCGACCGGGCGGAGCAGCTCCGCCGTCCCGCGCACCCAGTCGCCGAGGGTCGAGCGGCTGATCTCGACGCCCTCGCGCTCAAGGATCTCGCACTGGCGGTTGAGCGGGAGATGATCGTTGAACTTCGAGACCGCGACGTGGGCGAGGAGACCCGCCTCCGCCCGGCCCCGCGCGGCCTCGATCGGGGGTGGCGGCAGCTCGGCGATCGCCGTCCCGTCCTGGCACTTCGGGCAGCGGAAGCGATGCCTCACCGTCTCGACGATGAAGACGGACGCGGGTTGATAGTCAAGGCGCTCGGTGATCTCCGGCGACCCGATCGAGGTCCTCTGGCCCCCGCAGCAGTCGCACACGAGATCGGCATCGCTCGGGGCGACCTCGACCCGCTCGCGCCGGATGTCCGCCGGGAGCCGGCCCCAGCCATGGCCCTTCTTCCCGTTCTTCTCTCGTCCCTGCTTCTCTCGTCCCTGCTTCTCTGCACCCTCGGGTCGCGCCTCGCCGTCCGGCGCCTCGTCGCCGTCGGGCGGAGTCGGGAGCGCTGCGGCCTCTTCCTCCTGTGCCCTTGCGAACTCGAGCAGGATCTGCCTCGGGTCCACCTTCTCGCTCGAGCGGCCGTAGAGCCGCTGGAGCAGCAGCCCGAGCCTGTGCTCGAGCTCGAGGACCTTGTGCGCGAGCTTCTTCTTCGCCGTGACGGCGGCGTCTCTCTGGGCGGCGGCAACCTTGCGCGCCTCGACGGCGGCGTCCCGCTCCTCGACGGCGGCGTCCCGCTCCTCGACGACAGCGTTCCGCTCTGCGATGGCGGTGTCCCGCTCCGCGGTCGCACAAGCGAGCTCGGCGAGGAGGCGTGCGATCTCAGGCTCGGGGGGCATGCTCGCGGGGGCCATGGTAGCCCCTCTCGCACACGGGATGCCACACCGAAAAACCGCACGCCGCCGCAGAAAATGCCCGCGGCGGCGAGATCGACGACGGAAGTGATGCGCTCTTGAAACGTGATGCGCTTCGGAGACGAACGCCGGGACGATCAGCCCGCCGCCAGCGTCGGCGGTGCGGGCAGCGAGCCGGTGGGGCGCCGCCACCAGGGGCGCCACGTGGTCCGCCTGAGGTCGATGCCTCCGAGGAGCGCCGCGAGCTCGTCCGGCCGCAGCTCGATGGACGGCCGGCCATCGCCGGGCTCGGGCCAGGCGAACGTCCCGCGGGCGAGCCGCTTCGCGAGCAGCCAGAAGCCCGTCCCGTCCCAGTAGAGGATCTTCACGATGTGCCGGCGCCGGCCGCAGAAGACGAACAGGTGGCCCGAGAGCGGGTCCTCCGCGAGAAGCTCGCGCACGGCGCCCGCGAGCGTGTCGAAGGACTTCCTCATGTCGGTCGTCCCGCGGGCCAGGTAGACCTTGATCGAGGGGCCGAGCGTCAGCATGACGCCACCGCCTTCACGAGCGCGGCGGCTCGCCCGGCGTCGAAGTCGGCGGGCAGCCGGACGACACGCTCCCGTCCGAGCTCCACCTCGTAGACGCCCCGGCTCGTCGCCGGCGGCGCTGCCTCCGGCGCGACCGCGCCGATGATGCTCACGGGCACGAACCGCGACCGGTGTGCCTTCCTGCTTCCACCCGTGCGAACCGCGTCCCGCTGCTTCAGCTCGTGCCGCCAGAACGACAGCGTCCCGGCAGGAACGCCTCGCTCCGCGGCGAAGGCCCGCGTCGACAGCCCGCTTCGTGCCTGCTCGCCCAGAAGCCGCCGGTAGAACTGCTCCGTCTCCGTCCTCGTCCGCTTCGTCGCGCTCTTCATGAGCACCTCCTCTCGGGTGCTCATCATCCCGCGCCACCGGCGCCGCGTCAGGCCCGGCTCCACCGGACAACGCGACAACAGGACGACCAGCCCGACCCTACCGGACGGTTACCCCGCTACGTCAAGGTGACCTTCTTCAGCGGCATGTCGCTGCGACCGGTCCCGCCCGGCGGCACGGAGCGCAGCAAGGAGGTGCGCTGGATCGACATCCACGAGGGCGAACTCGACGAGGCGCAGATGGTGAACTGGGTCAAACAGGCCG
>DASPGT010000147.1:0-44516 GCA_035620475.1 Gaiellaceae bacterium
GAGGAGGTGGACGGCATCGGCCCCGACCGGGCCGAGTCGATCGCCACGTGGTTCGCCGACGAGCGGAACCGCGCCCTCGTCGAGGAGCTGCGCAGCCTGGGGGTCCGGCTCGAGCTGGGGGAGGCGGAGAGGCCCGTCGAGGGGCCGCTGACCGGGCGGACCTACGTGATCACGGGAACTCTGGAGCGCTGGTCGCGGGAGCAGGCGCGCGCCGCGCTCGAGGCGAAGGGCGCGAAGGTGACGGACTCGGTCTCGAAGAAGACGACCGCAGTGATCGTCGGCGAGAGCCCGGGCTCCAAGGTCGACAAGGCGCGGAAGGCGGGCGTCGAGATCCTCGACGAGGCCGCCTTCGAGCAGCTCGTGGGCTAGAGAGCGCGCGCGAGCGCCTGGGCGAAGCGGTTTTGGGCGAGCCGGGCGCCCGTCCAGGAGATCGGGTTGCCGTTCTGAAGGACGGCGAAGACGTACCGCGTCCCCGCGTACCCGGAGAGGGCGGAGGCGACCCGCAGCGTCCCGGTCTTCGCGCGGACGCGGCCCCGCGCCGGCCCCGTGCGCATCCGGTCCTCGAGCGTCCCGTCGACGCCCGCGATCGCGAGGGACTCGAAGAACGGCTGCCGGACGGCCGGGTCGCGCCAGGCCGAGACGAGCAGGGAGCCGACCGCGCGGGCGGTCAGGCGGTTGTACGCCGAGAGGCCGGAGCCGTCGACGATCCGGACGCCCGTGAGCGGGACGCCGCGCGCCTCGAGCTCTCGGCGGACGACGATGCAGCCCGACGCCGTCGTCCCGGCGCCGCGCAGCCGCGCGCCGAGGTACTTGACGAGCGACTCGGCGTAGAAGTTATCGCTGACCTTGTTCATCCGCCGGACGATCGTGCGCAGAGGGCCGGAGCGGACGAAGGCGAGCGTCGAGGCGGTCGGCGGCGCCGCGGCGACGACTGCGCGGCCGCCGACCGCGATTCCCGCGGCGACGAGGGCACGCCGGAAGGCCTTGGCGGCCGCGAGCGCCGGGTGGTCCACCGTTCGGCCCGCCACCCGCCCGCGGCCGACGACGAGCGCCGAGAGCGGCGGCGCCTCGATCTTGTAGTAGGACGGCTTCCACCCGCTCGCCGTGCGGCGCTTGTCGAAGTAGCTCTCGTCGCCCGCGATCCTGCCGGTCACCCGGCTGATGCCGGCCGCCCGGAGGCTCGACGCCAGTCTCCGCAGGTCGGCGGAGGTCAGCGTCGGGTCGCCGTATCCCTTGAGCACGAGGCGGCCCTGCCAGGTCGACCCCGTGAGCTCCCCGTCGCCGCGCACCTCCGTCCGGATGCGATGCCCCGGCCCGAGGCGGTCGAGCGCGGCGAGGGCGACGCCGAGCTTCTCGTTCGAGGCGGGCGCGAGCGACCGCCTGCGGTTCAGCGCGTAGACGATGCGGCCGGTGCCGAGGTCGAAGGCGAAGGCGCCCGTCTGGGCTCGGGAGACGCCAGTGACCGTGAGCGCTGCGTCGAGGCGGTTGCGGAGCGTCTGTCCGGCGGCAGGGCCCGCCAGCGCCGCCAGCGCGGCGAGGAGCGCCGCGGCGACCGCGAGCGCGCGCGTTCCGATGACCCCGGGATTCCTCAAGCCAGTGGGCCTTACCGTCCCGCAGGATAGGCCGTCCGGCCCTTGGAGGGGACGGGAGGCGGCGGTACGTTCAGCGCCCGGGATGAGTGACGACATCTCCATGCTGTTCGACCGCCTCCGCGTGCTCCTCCGTGAGCAGGGCGCGGCGGAGGAGGTCGACGCGGACGCCGTCGAGCATACGCTCACGGACGGCTATGCCCGGGCGCTCGCGCTCGACGGCGAACGGCTGCGCGTGGAGGAGGAGATCCGGCGTCTCGCCGGGAGCGACGCCCATCTCGGCGAGGTGCGCAGCCTGAAGGTGCGCGTGGCGCTCCTCGAGGAGGAGATCGCCCAGCTCCGCGGCCTGCTCGGCACCCTCGCCGGCCGCCGCTGACGGACGCCGCCGGCGCGGCCAAACCCCTGGGGTCCCAGGGCGTGGCGCTTGCGGCCGTGGCCTGGCTAGACGAGGCCGCTGCGGACCGCGTAGACGGCCGCCTGGATGCGGTTCTCGATCTGGAGCTTCATCAGGATGTTCGAGATGTGGTTCTTGACCGTCTTGGGGCTGATGAAGAGCTCCCGGGCGATCTCGGCGTTGTCCTTGCCGATTGCGATCAGGCGCAGGACCTCGAGCTCGCGGTCGGAGAGCTCCGCGCGGATCGTCCGGGCGGCGGCCGTGTCCGCCGTCTGCGCCCGCAGCCGCTGCAGGACCTTCGCGGCGATCTGCGGGGAGATGAGAGACTCGCCCTCCGCGGCCGCGCGGATGCCCGCGATCAGCTGGTCGATGGTGGAGTCCTTGAGGAGGTAGCCGCACGCGCCCGCCATGACCGCGTCCATGACGTCGTCGTCGTCCGCGGAGATGGTGAGCACGACGACACGGGCGCGGGGCGCGATGCTCGAGACCTGTCGCGTCGTCTCGACGCCGGTGAGCCCCGGCATCTTCAGGTCCATGACCACGACGTCCGGCTGCAGCTCGCCGACGAGCCGCAGCGCCTCGCGCCCGTTGTCCGCCTCGCCCGCCACGCGGAGGCCCTGGTCCTCGAGGAGGCTCCTGAGGCCGGTCCGGAAGAGGTCGTGGTCGTCGACGAGCAGGACGCGCAGCTCTTCGAGCTGCTTCCCCGAGCGCCGATCCTCGGCGGCTGACGTCGCTGCCTCCTCTGCTCGCGGTGACGAGCCGCGGATCCTACTACCAGTAAACGGTGATGGTCAGCGTCTTCCGTCCCCACGCCCGCGCCTGCGCACACGTCGGGAACCAGATGTCGATGATCCGCCCGATGATCGCGCTGCCCCGGTCGGCGGCGACCCCGTCGCCGTAGCCGGGGATGTACATCTTCGTCCCGAACGGGAAGACCCGCGTGTCCACGGCCACCGTCCCCCAGCCCAGGGGCAGGCCGCTGGCGGTCCCCACACCGCCGCAGTAGGCGACCACGTCGACCACCATCGGCTCGCCGCCCTGGCTCGGCCCGTCGTCTTCCGGCTGGGGTGCCGGCGCCGGGTCGGCCGCGGGCTCGGGGCTCGGAGCAGGGACGCTTGCCGCCGCCTGGGCCGCGCGGGCGCTCAGGCGGTCGATCTGCGCGGCGTTCAGCGCCCGGCGGGCCGCCAGGCCTGCCAGGTACGACTCGCGCTCGGCGCGCGCCGCCGCCAGCCGATCCCGCTCGGCCTCGGCCCGAGAGGTCACGCGGGCGAGCTCGCCGCTGCGCTGCTCGAGGTCCCGCAGCGCCCGCCGGAGCTGCTGGCGCGCCCGGCGGAGCTCGGCGAGGATCGCGCCGTCCTGGTCGGCGATCCGGGTCAGGTCGTCGAACGCCGAGAACGCCTCGTCGAGGGACTCGGCCGCGAGGATCACGGCGAGCGGATCGACCTCGCCCCGCACGTAGAGCTCCTGGAGGCGGATGCCGAGGCGCCGCTCGGCCTCGGCCACGTCCGCGCGGGCGAGCTCGAGCCCCCGGCGGGCCTGCGACTCCCGGCGGGCGAGCTCGGCCCGGCGCGCCCGCAGCGTCGCCAGGCGGCCCTCGGCCCGGGCGAGGCGCGTCTCCAGCGAGTACAGCTCGAGGAGAGCCTCCTGCGAGCGCGCTGCGAGGCTGCTGTTCTCGGCGTGGAGCTTCTCGGCCTCGCTTCTGAGGACCGACGGGTCGTCGGCATGCGCCGCCGAGGCGGCGAGGAGGGTGGCGAGCGCGAGCGCGGTCAGCGCCGCGAGCCGGATCCGGGGTCTTCGCGAGCGCGCGTCCACGAACGGGGCAGCCTACCAGGTGCCCCGAGCCGTCCCGCCGCCGGCGCGCCGGACGAACGCCGTCGTTTGCAGCCCGTCCAGAGGCCCTGTTACCATGCCCGGCTTGTAGCGCCGCCCAGGCGCACTCGCGCGTTTCCCCTGGCAGGGGGTCAGGCATCCGACCACACAGTCGACACGCTCTCCTCATCATGCTCCTCGCCCTGGCGGTGCTGCCGCTGGCGGGGCCGGCGGTCCCGGCACCTCCGTCGATCGACGCGAAGCAGGCGGAGGCGAGCAGCGTCCTCGCTCAGATCCAGGAGCTCGACGGCGACCTCGAGCTCGTCATCGACTCCTTCAACGCCGCGCAGGTCGAGCTCGACGAGATCAAGGCCGCGCAGCAGGTCAACGAGAAGCGGCTGAAGGTCGCCCGTTCCAGCCTGGGGGTCGCGCACGCGACGCTCGAGGCCCGCCTCGTCGAGCTCTACAAGAACGGCAGCCCCGACCTCGTCGAGATCCTGCTCGGCTCCTCGAGCCTCGACGAGATCCTCGACGGGATCGACACCGCGACCCGCGTCAGCGACCAGGACGCGCAGATCCTGCGCGAGGTGCGCAAGTTCCGGAAGGAGATCAGGACGCGCGAGGCCGAGCTGGAGAAGGCGCGCGCCCGTCAGGAGCAGGTCGTCGCCGAGCGCGCCGCGCGCAAGGGCGAGATCGAGGCCGCCCTCGCGCAGCGGCAGCAGCTCCTCGCCTCCATCAAGGACCAGATCGCCGAGATCCAGGCGGCCGAGCGCAGGCGCCAGGCGAGGCTCGCCGCGGCCGCGCGAGCCCGGCTGAGCGCGCCAGAGCCCACGACGACGGCGGCGCCCGCGAGCGAAGCGCCGACCGGAGCGCCCTCCTCGCAGTACGGCGGCGTCGTCGGCATCGCCATGCAGTACCTGGGGACTCCGTACCGCTGGGGCGGCTCGTCCCCGAGCACGGGCTTCGACTGCTCCGGCTTCGTCATGTACGTCTTCTCGCGGGTCGGCGTCTCCCTGCCGCGCACGGTCTCGACGCAGTACGCCGTCGGCGTCCCCGTCTCGCGCTCGGAGCTTCAGCCGGGCGACATCGTCTTCTTCAACAACCTGGGCCACGACGGGATCTACATCGGCGGCAACCAGTTCATTCACTCGCCCCACACCGGCGACGTGGTGAAGATCTCCTCGATCACGGGCTACTACTCCGACAACTGGGTCGGCGCCCGCCGCGTTCTCTAGCGCAGCCCGGCGAGACGTCTGTTAGCCTCCCGCACTTCGTCGCACGCCGGCCGTCGGGAAGGGGGTTCGCCGTGACCGCGACATTGGCTCGGGTACAGCGGGATCTCGGAGCGAGGGAGCTCTGGGAGCGGTCCCTGGAGCGCTCCCGCCGCCGCCGGGCCGGCGAGGCCGAGCACCGGAGCCTGCTCTCCGAGGCGCTGCTCGACCTGGACGGCCCGGTTCTTCGGCGTCTCGACGGGAGCGCGGCCCGCGACCTGACTGATCCCGAGGTCTGGGACGTCTCGCAGGCGCGCGCCGTCTGGAAGCGCAAGGCGGCCGAGCCGCGCACGCTCCCGCAGGCGCGGAAGGCGAGCGCGACCCTGGTCATCGCAGCCGTCGCCGCCGCGATCCCGGTGTCCGGAGGGGCGCAGAGCCGCGCGAAGGCCTCAGGTGCCGCCGAGGTGCGCGTCCAGCTCCTCCGCATGGGCAGCCGCGGGCCCGCGGTCGCCAAGGTGCAGCGGGCGCTCGGTATCGACGCGGACGGGATCTTCGGGCCGAGGACGCGCGCGGCGGTGAAGAAGTTCCAGCGCAGCCACGGCCTCCTCGTCGACGGCATTGTCGGGCCGCAGACCCGCGGAGCGCTCTTCCGCCCGGCGGAGGCGCCGAAGCTGATCCGCGCGTGGTGGGTCGCTCCGGTCCAGCGTGCGCTCGGCGTGCCGGTGGACGGCGTCTACGGGCCCATCAGCCGCGCGGCGGTCCGCACCTTCCAGAAGCGGCATGGGCTCGTGGTCGACGGGATCGTCGGGCCCCAGACCCTCGGCGCGCTCGGCATCCGGCGCGCGCCGGCGAAGGCCGAGCAGCCGGCTCCGCCGGCACCGACGGCGAAGGAGCGGAAGAAGGAACGGAAGAAGGAGCAGCAGCCCGCCCCGCCGGCGGCCTCCTCGCGGGGCGCGCGG
Organism: Gaiellaceae bacterium; assembly: GCA_035620475.1. Taxonomy (GTDB): domain Bacteria; phylum Actinomycetota; class Thermoleophilia; order Gaiellales; family Gaiellaceae; genus JAIBJN01. The sequence goes on from DASPGT010000147.1 coordinate 5,963, forward strand.
GTCGCCGCGATCGCACAGCGCTACCTCGGCATCCCGTACCGCTGGGGCGGCGAGTCCCCGTCCACCGGCTTCGACTGCTCGGGCTTCGTCCAGTACGTCTTCTCGCGGGTCGGCGTGTCGCTCCCGCGCGTCGTCTCGGCGCAGTACGGCGTCGGGCGCGCTGTGCCGCGCTCGGCGCTCCGGCCGGGGGACATCGTCTTCTTCAACGGCCTCGGCCACGACGGCATCTACATCGGCGGCAACCGCTTCATCCACTCGCCGAGCTCCGGCGACGTCGTGAAGATCTCGACGATCACCGGGTACTACGCCGAGCGCTGGGTCGGCGCCCGGCGGGTCGTGTAGAGGGATCGGCCCGCTCAGGGCGAAAAACCCTGGTCCCGCTAGGCTTTTCCCTTCTCATGCGAACGATCTGGAACGGCTCCATCAACTTCGGCCTGGTCACCATCCCGATCGGGCTGGCGGTGGCGCAGCAGCGCAAGGACGTCTCCTTCCGCACCCTGCACCGGGAGTGCGGCACGCCGATCAAGCAGAAGCGCTGGTGCCCGTTCCACGAGCGCGACGTCGAGGCCGACGAGCTCGTCAAGGGCTGGGAGTTCGCCAAGGGCCAGTTCGTGGTGGTCGAGGAGTCCGACCTCGAGGCCGTCGCCCTCACGCGCTCGCAGTCGATCGACATCGCCAAGTTCGTCGACCTCGAGGAGGTCGACCCGATCTACTTCGACCGCGCGTACTACCTCGCGCCGGCCGACGCGCCCGCGCAGCGCCGGCCCTACGTCCTCCTCCTGCGCGCCATGCAGGAGGCGAACGTGGCCGCGATCGGCAAGTTCGTCCTCTGGGGCAAGGAGAACCTCTGCCTCATCCGCCCGCTCGGCGAGTCACTCGCGCTCGAGACCCTCTACTACGCCGAGGACATCCGCGCGCGGGAGGAGATCGACGAGGCGGTCGGCGAGACCGAGGTGGCCGAGCCGGAGCTCGAGATGGCGCGGCAGCTCGTCGCCAGCCTCGTCGGGGAGTTCGACCCCGAGGAGTTCGTCAACGAGTACCGCGGCGAGCTCCGGGCGATGCTCGAGGCCAAGCTCGCCGGCGAGGAGATCGTCGCGCCGGAGCGGCCCGCCGAGGCGCCGGTTGTCGACCTGATGGAGGCGCTCAAGGAGAGCGTCGCCCAGGCGCGCACGGCCAAGGAGCCGGCCGCGAAGAAGAAGCCGGCAGCGCGCAAGAAGCGCGCCGCGTCGGGCTCGCGCTAGCTTCCTACCCGGCCGGAGTCCCGGTCGGGATGCCCGTCGCCTCGAGGTGCGCCTGGAACAGGGTCTTGTCGATCTTGCCGTGGTAGATCGGGATCGATTCCTCGATGCACACCCGGATGACCACGTCCCGCTCGATCCCCAGCTCCTTCGACAGCTCCTCGGGCGTCAGGTGGTTTGCCAACGTCGTCGCCTCCTTCGGCTCAGCGCGCAAAAAAGCCCGCCGGCAGGGCACGGGCGGGCAGGGCGCGTGGACTTGGGTGTGCAGCAACGAAGCTCAACGGCCTCGTGCTCCTTCTCCGCTCATGGACACAGGATACGGTCTTCGGGGTGATGACGGCAACGCTCCTTCGGGGGTTTGAGCCGCACGTTGCGGAGATCGGCGGCCTCCGCACGCGCTACTGGGTCGGAGGCGAGGGGCCGCCGCTCGTCCTCGTGCACGGGCTCGCCGGCGCCGCCTACAACTTCACCGAGCTGGCGCCGCTCCTCGCGCGCCGCCGCCGGGTGCTCGTCCCCGATCTGCCGGGACACGGCGGCACCGCGCCGCTGCCGGCGGTCGGGACGCTCGGCGACCTGGCGGCGCACGTCGCGCTCGTCGCCGAGCACGAGTGCATGGCTCCGGCCGAGGTGGTCGGATACTCGATGGGAGGCGTCGTCGCGCTCCGGCTCGCCGGGGAGAGACCCCAGGCGGTCTCGGCGCTCGTGCTGCTCTCCTCGGCCGGGATCGTCTCAACGACCCCGCGTGCCCGGGCATGGCTCGCCGCGACGACGGTGCTCCGGCCTGCGCGCATCGTCGCGCGCTGGCGGGAGGAGGTCGCCCGTAGGCCGAGGCTCCGGGCGGCCGTCTTCGGCTGGTGGGGCGCCGAGGACCCGCGGGCGCTCTCGCCGGAGGCGGTCGTCGGGTTCCTCGCCGCACAGCCCGAGCACGCCGACGTCCGTGCAGCGGCGCGGGCTCTCGCCCGCGACGACGCCCGCGCCCACCTCGACCGCGTTCGCTGCCCGGCGCTCGTCGCCTGGGGCGCCCGCGACCGGCTCACCCCGCTCGAGGACGGCTTCGAGCTCGCGCGCGGGCTCGAGGCCCCGCTGCGCGTGCTGCCGGGCGTCGGGCACCTGGTCGTCGCGGAGTGCCCGGACGAGGTCGCCGGCCTCGTGCTCGCCTGGCTAGACCGGGTTCGGTAGGTCGACGAAGTCCCAGGCGATGTCGAAGCGCTCGCCGATCCGCGCGGCGAGCGCGCGGACGCCGAGCGTCTCGGTCGCGTAGTGGCCGCCGGCGACGAAGTGGATTCCAGCCTCCTTGGCGGCGTGCTTCGTCGGCTCGTCCGCCTCGCCGGTGAGGAAGGCGTCGTATCCCTCCGCCGCGGCCTCCGTCACGTAGCGCGCCGCCCCGCCGGAGCAGACGGCCACGCGCTCCACGAGCTCCGGCCCGTAGGAGAAGACGAGCGGCATCCGCCCGAGCCGCTCCTGCACGCGCTCGGCCAGGTCGCTGGCGGAGATGGGGGCGGGCAGGCGCCCCCCGAAGCCCCAGCCGTCCGCGAAGCGGCCCTCGCGCTCGATCCCCAGCTCGTCGCAGAGGAGCGCGTTGTTGCCGACCTCGGGGTGGGCGTCGAGCGCCAGGTGGTAGGCGACGAGGCTCAGGTCGGCGTGGAAGAGCGCCCGCAGGCGCTCCTTCATGACCGGCCCGATCCGCCGCGGCTCCCTGTCCCAGAGGAGGCCGTGGTGGACGAGCACCATCTGCGAGCCGGCCTCGGCCGCGCGCTCGAAGAGCTCCCGCGAGGCGGAGACGCCGCAGACGAGCTTCCGCACCTCCGGCGCGCCGATCACCTGCAACCCCATGGGGCCGTAGTCGGGGTAGGCGGCGACGTCGAGCAGCTCGTCGCAGAAGGCGATGATCTCGTCACGCGTGGCCATTCCCGCTACCCTATTCCAGCGTTCGGGGTGTAGCGCAGCCTGGTAGCGCGCGCCGTTCGGGTCGGCGAGGTCCCCGGTTCAAATCCGGGCACCCCGACTGGCAGGGGGGCCGCTCTGGCGGCCCTTCTGCGTCTCAGCGAAGCTGCCGGTGGACGATCGCCGTGCACTCGTCCTCGACGTAGTCCATCCCGGCCGCTCCGGCGATCGCCCTCGCCTCTGCGGAGACGACGCCGAGCTGGAGCCAGAGCGCGCCTGCGCCCGCCGCGACCGCCTGCCTGGCCACGTCCGCGCAGAACTCCGAGCGGCGGAAGACGTCCACGAGGTCGATGGGCTCCTCGATCTCCCCCAGGGAGGCGACCCGGCGCCGGCCGTGGATCTCGGGCGGGCCGACCGGGCGCACCGGGATCACGCGGTAGCCGGCCCGGAGGAGGTAGCCCATCACCGAGTTGCTCGGCCGCTCGGGCCGCGGCGAGGCGCCGACGAGGGCGATCGTCCGGGCCTCGGCGAGAATCTCCGCGGGAGTGCGCGCCACGCCCGAAGGCTATCCTTCCCCGCATGGCCAATCGCCTCCGCGTCGCCTGCGTCCAGATCAACTCCTCGACCTCGAAGGCCGAGAACCTCGAGCGGATGGAGCCGCTCGTCGCCCGCGCGGCGTCGACCGGCGCCGATCTCGTCCTCCTTCCCGAGAAGTGGAACGGCCTCGGGAACCACGAGATCCTGCTCGACGTGGCCGAGCCGCTGGACGGCGGCGAGACGGTCGCCGCCATGAGCGGCTGGGCCCGGACGCACGGGATCACGCTCGTCGGCGGCTCGATCGTCGAGCGCCGCGAGGGCCGCGAGAAGCTCTCGAACACGTGCGCCGTCTTCGACCCCGAGGGCGAGCTCGCCGCCGTCTACCGCAAGATCCACATGTTCGACGTCGAGGTCGGCGGGGTCCTCTACCGCGAGTCCGACAGCGAGGAGCCCGGCGACGGGCTCGCGAGCTGCGAGGTCGAGGGCTGGAGGCTCGGGCTGACCGTCTGCTACGACCTGCGCTTCCCCGAGCTGTACCGGATCCTCGCCGTCGAGGGCGCCGAGCTGATCACGGTGCCGGCCGCCTTCACGCTCCACACCGGCAAGGATCACTGGGAGCTCCTCCTGCGCGCCCGCGCGGTCGAGAACCAGTGCTACGTGGCGGCGGCGAACCAGTGGGGCGTCGTCGCGGGCAAGGCCTCCTACGGCCGCAGCTCGATCGTCGACCCGTGGGGCGTCGTGCTCGCGCAGGCACCCGACGAGGACTGCGTCATTTCCGCCGAGCTCGACCGGGCGCACATGGAGCGGATCCGGAGCAGCCTGCCCGCGCTGGCCAACCGCCAGCCGGCCGCGTACACGTGGCCCGCCGGGGTCTAGGCGCCGCCGTCGTCGAAGCAGTTCTCTTCGACGTCGACTTCACGCTGGCCAAGCCGGGCCCGCTGCTCGGCCCCGAGGGCTACCGGGCCGCCGGGGCACGCCACGGGCTCACGCTCGTCCCCGAGCGCTACGACGCCGCGCGCGCGGCTGCGGTCGACGACCTCGAGCACCACCCCGAGCTCGACCACGACGAGGAGATCTGGGTGCGCTTCACGGAGGACATCGTCCGCGGGATGGGCGGCGACGGTCCGCGCGTCCGCGAGGTCGCCGAGGCGATCACCACCGGCTGGCTCCACTCCGCCAACTTCGAGCTCTACGAGGACGTGCTCCCGGTGCTCGCCGCGCTGCGGGAGTCAGGTCGCCGGATCGGCCTCGTCTCCAACACGAGCCGCGACCTGACCGCCTTCGTCGAGCACTTCTCCCTGGACGTGGACGCCTGGATCTCGTCGGGCGAGCACGGGAAGGTGAAGCCGAGCCCGACGATCTTCCGCGCCGCGCTCGACCTGCTCGCCGTCGAGCCGCGGGCCGCGGTCATGGTCGGCGACTCCCCGCTCGACGACGTCGAGGGGGCGCGGGCGCTGGGCATGCGCGCCTTCCTCGTGGACCGCGAAGGCCGCTTCCCCGACCGCGACGACGCGCTGCCGACGCTGCTCGCGCTCCCGGCGCTCCTCGACGCGTTCCTATAGGCAGGGAGCGCGGCCGCGCTCGAGCAGGCCGAAGCCCCAGACCTCGTCCTCGTACACGTAGAACGCGCTCGTCGCCACCGGGGCGTTGTCCACGAGCGCCGAGTAGTGGCCGCAGTCGATCTCGGCCAGCTCGCCGTAGGTGGCGCCGATGTCGCCGGCGGGGGCGCCCAGCTCGAGGCCCTCGGGCGTCGACCAGCCCTCCGGCTGCCAGACCGTGAAGGCGTGGACGACGCGGCCCTCCTCGAAGACGGCGCCCATGCCCTGCGGCTGGAACGGCTGCTCGTTGAAGTACCACGTCGTCTCGACGCACTCGCGGCAGACTCCGTGGCGGGTGCCCCAGCTCGCCAGCACCTCGGAGCGGTCGAGGCCGAGCTCGACGCCGGCGAGGCTGACGCCGGGCGTGAACGTGCCGCCCGTCGGGGGCTCGGCCGGGGCCGCCGGGATGACGAGGGCGAGCGCCGCGACGACCGCCGCTAGCGCGACCGGGCCAAGAGCGCGGGTGCCCACGATGCGATCGGGGAGACGTCGCCGTCGCGCCCGTTCAGGTTGCGCCAGCCGAGTGCGTGCTCGGCCTGCATCATCTTGTGGATCTGGGTCGTGCCCTCGTAGATGATCGGCGCGCGGGCGTTCCTGAAGTACCGCTCGATCCCGTACTCGGCCGAGTAGCCGTAGGCGCCGTGCACCTGGATGGCGTTGTGCGCCGCCTTGAAGGCCGACTCGGTCGCGTGCCATTTGGCCAGGCTCGTCTCGCGCGTGTTCCGGACGCCCTTGTCCTTCAGCCAGGCCGCCTGCATGACCAGGAGCTTCGAGGTCTCGTAGTCGAGGACCATCTGCGCGATCAAGTCCTGCACGAACTGGTTCTTGCCGATCGGCTTGCCGAAGGTCTCGCGCTCGCGCGCGTAGGAGACGGAGCGCTCCAGGCAGGCGCGGATGACGCCGAGCGCCCCCGCGGCCACCGTGAAGCGGCCCTGGTCGAGGCCGTACATGGCGATCTCGAAGCCCTGACCCTCCTCGCCGACGAGGTTCTCGGCCGGGACCTCGACGTTCTCGAAGAAGAGCTCGCCGGTCGAGCCCGCCCAGACGCCGAGCTTGTGCTCGGTGTCCGCCGTGGTGACGCCGGGCCACTCGCGCTCGACGATGAAGGCCGAGATGCCCTTGTGCTTCGCGGAGGGGTCGGTCTTCGCGAAGACGAGCGCGTGGTCGGCGACCGAGGCGTAGGAGATCCAGTTCTTCTGGCCGTTCAGGACGTACCGGTCGCCGTCGCGCTTCGCGTTCGCGAGCATCGAGGCGACGTCGGAGCCCGCGGCCGGCTCGGTCAGGCCGAAGCAGGCGATCTTCTCGCCCTGGGCCTGCGGCGTGAGGTAGCGCTGCTTCTGCTCCTCGCTCGCGTAGCGGAGGAGGCTGAGCGAGTTGAGGCCGACATGGACCGAGATCAGGGTGCGGAAAGCGGCCTCGCCGCGCTCGATCTCCTCGCAGGAGAGCGCCTCGCAGACGTAGTCCATGCCGGCGCCGCCGTACTCCTCGGGGATGACGATGCCGAGGAGGCCGAGCTCGGCCATGCCTTCGATCACGCCCATGTCGAGGTGGTGGTTGATGTCGTTCTCGATCGCGTTCGGGAGCACGCGCTCGTCCACGAACTGGCGGACGGTCGCCTGCACCTCTCGCTGCTCCGGAGTCAGGTCGAAATCCATGGCGGCAAGTGTACGTGCGGGCAGGCCGCCGGGAGCTTGCATCCCCGGCCGCGAGGTGGTTTCCTCGTCGTGTGAGGAACGTGGTCCTCGCCCTGCTCGCAGTCGTCGGAGCGGCGCTCGCGGCGGCGGGCCAGGCCGAGGGCGCGGTGACGGCCACCGGCATCCGGATCGGCGACCACCCCGCGTTCGTCCGCGTCGTCGTCGACTTCTCCGGCGGCAGGATCCGCGACGCCGACGTCGAGGCCACCGATCCGAGCCCGTTCGCCGACGGAAGGGCGAGCGTGCGCGTGAGCAAGACGGGGATCCAGGCGGGAGTCCGCGTGCGGTCGGCATTCGGCGTGCGGGCGCGCCTTCGCCAGGGGACGAACAGGATCGTCCTCAGGATCACCACGGCTCCACGGCGCTTCAAGTACCTCGGGTACGTCGTCTACCGCGGGCCGGAGCGGCTCGTCGTCGACCTCTGGAAGGCGCGGCCGCCCGTTGCCGGCGCCTCGTTCACGACCGCGCCGCAGGGCGGCTGCCTGACGCTCGACTCCTGGTCGGTCGGCGCCGGGCGGGCCACGGCGGCCGGCCGTGAGCGGAACATCTTCGAGCACATGTTCCAGGTCGGGCTGCGCAAGGCGAACGGCCGGGTGGCGCGCATGGTGGGGGTCACCGGCTTCGCCGGCGCGTGGAGCAGGACGTTCGGCTACTCGGTGTCACGGCTTCAGGCCGGCACCCTCGAGGCGGTCGACCTGTCGGAGAAGGACGGATCGCTGGCCTGCATCGCCCAGGTGCGCGTGCTCTTGCGGCCTCCGTCGTAGACGGCTCCGTGACATTGGTAGACTCGGACGCCTTGCGCGCCGAGGCTGGAGGCCGCCCCGTCGAGAGGGAACGTCGAGCCCGCACCCGCAGCGGGCGAGCGCGTCTGGTCCGCGCCGGGAAGGTGCTCCTCGGCGCTGCCGCGGGGCTCGTCGTCCTCGCGGTCGCGGCGGGCGTCGTCCTCGCCGGCTCGCCGGGCCGCATCGCCGCCGGAGTCTCGATTCAGGGCGTCAACGTCGGCGGCCTGACGGCCGAGGAAGCGCAGGCGAAGCTCGAGGCGACCGCCGCGCGCTACTCGGACAAGCCTGTGCTCTTCACCGCCGACGAGGAGCGGTTCAGCATCCGCCCCGAGGCGCTCGACGTCCGGGTGGACTGGGCCGCGGCGGCCGAGGCGGCCGTCGAGCGCAGCGACGCGCCGTTCCCGCTGCGCGGTCTGAAGCGAGTGTGGCTGCGCCTGGGCGGCGCCGAGGTCCAGCCCGAGGCGACCGCCTTCCGGGCCGCGCTCAGCGACCGGATCGAGCGCATGGCCGCGAAGGTCGACCGCGTCCCGAGCCAGGCGGCCCTCGTCCTCGCCGGCCGCGAGCCCGAGATCGTGCCGGCCGTCGCCGGCCGGGAGCTCGACCGGACGGCCGCCGGGGCGCTCGTCGTCGCCGCGCTCGCCGGGTTCGAGCGGGAGCCCACGGCGCTGCCGGTGGCCGTGTCCGCGCCCGAGGTCACGAGCGACACGCTCGCGCCGGTGGCCAGGCAGCTCCGCACCGTCCTCTCCGCGCCGGTCCGCCTGACGCACAGCGGCGCGGTGTTCAGCGTCGATCCCCAGGAGATGATCGGCCTCCTGCAGCTTCCGGCCGACGGCGCCACGCGGCTGCGGATCGAGCCGGAAGCGGCCGCCGCGCGCTTCGAGAACCTCGGCCGCGGCCTCGCGCGGCCCCCGCGCAACGCCGACTTCGCCGTTCGCCCGAACGGGCGCGTTCGCATCGTTCCGTCCCGCCCCGGCCGCGAGCTCAACGTCGCGGCCACCTCGGCCGCGCTCCTCCAGGCGGCCTCGCGCGTCGACGACCGCACGGCCGCCGTCGTCGTCGCCAGGTTCGACCCGCGTATGACGACCGCCCAGGCACGGGCGCTCCGCGTCGAGCGGCAGCTCGCCTCCTACGCGACGCTCTACGCGGGCACCGCCGACCGGATCAACAACCTCCAGCTCGCCATCGACACCCTCGACGGCGCCCGCATCGCGCCCGGGACGACCTGGTCGTTCAACGAGTTCGTGGGCCCGCGCACGGCCGAGCGCGGCTACCGCTCCGCCCCGGTGATCATGGACGGCAAGTACGAGGAGGGAATCGGCGGCGGCGTCTCGCAGGTGGCGACCACGGTCTTCAACGCCGCCTGGGAGGCCGGGATCAAGATCGCCGAGCGCCACGCGCACGCGCTGTACATCAGCCGCTACCCGGACGGTCGCGACGCGACCGTGAACTACCCCGACGTCGACCTGAAGCTCGTCAACGACACTCCGCGCTGGATCGTGATCAAGGCCGCCTACGACGAGAGCGGCATCCTCGTCCGGCTCCTCGGCGGCGGGCCGGAGCGCCGGGTGGAGTCGATCGCCGAGGAGCTGAAGGTGACCGGCCGGCCGAAGACCGAGCGCGAGCCCGACCCCGCGATGTTCGAGGGCGAGCGGATCGTCGACTTCGCCGGCGAGCCGTCGCGGGAGATCCGCGTCGAGCGGATCATCTACCAGGCCGGCGAGGTGATCGCCCGCGAGACCTGGTACACGCACTACCGCTACGAGGCGCGGATCGTCCGCTACGGGACGAAGCCGCGGCCCCAGCCCACCGCTCCGCCGCCGGCGGAGACGACGCCGAGGCAGGAGACGACGCCGCCGACGACGACCGGGCCGGGGCCGAGCGGCGGCGGCCGTTAGGCCCGGTCCTCGACCCCGGCGATCGCCTCGGCGAGCCAGGCCGGCATGCGCGTCGGGCGCAGCGTCTCCGCGTTCACGCAGGCATGGGCCGTCCACCCGTCGGCCACGACGCCGCCGGGCTCGCTCGTCCGCTCGATCGCGTACTCGAAGCGGAAGCGTGCGCCCCGGAGGTCGGTCGCGCGGACGTGCACTCGCAGCAGGTCGCCGAAGCGCGTGCCGTCCAGGTAGCGGACGTAGGCCTCGGTGGTGGTCGCGTCGATGCCCTCCTCCTCGACGAGGCCCTTGTAGCCCCCGCGGAACCGGGCGAGGTAGGCGATGCGGGCGATCTCGAACCAGACGAGGTAGACGGCGTTGTGCACGACGCCCTGCGCGTCCGTCTCGCTGAAGCGGACGCTCAGGTCGGTGGCGAAGCGGAAGCCGTCCATGGATCGCGGAACTTTCGCAGCCCGCGTCCCGTCCTAGCAACCGAGACCAAGGAGGACAGGATGCGCAAGCTGGTGACCATCACGCTCGTCGGGGCACTCGCCCTCTCCCTCGCCGGGCTCGCGTGCTCGAGCGGTGACGACGACAGCGACGCGGAGGCGCCCATGGAAGCCGCGCCGACCGTCGCCGAGGCGTCGACGGACGCCGGCGGCGCCGAGGAGGCCCCGGCCGACGAGGCGGTGGCGGTCTCTCAGCCCTCCGCGGGAGGCGGCTCCGTTCCGGCCGTCGGGCCCAGCATCGTCCAGACCGCGTCGCTCTCGCTCTCGGTGGAGCGGAACGAGTTCAACGTCACGATGCAGCGCGCCCGCACGATCGCAACCGGGGCGGGCGGCTTCGTGGTCAGCTCGACCGCCTCCCAGGGCGAGGAGCGGCGCCTCGTCCGCGGCACGCTCGTGGTGCGCGTTCCCGAGCGCGCGTACGCGCGCGCGATGGAGCAGCTTGCCGGCCTGGGGCGCGTCGAGGCTCAGGAGGAAGCGGGCTCTGACGTCTCGCAAGAGCTCGTCGACCTCCAGGCGCGCATCCGGCACCTCGAGGCCGTCGAGGCGCAGCTGCTCGGCTTCCTGGAGCAGGCCGACACCGTCGCGGAGGCGCTGACCGTCCAGTCCGAGCTGAACCGGGTCCAGCTCGAGCTCGAGCAGGCGCGCGGGCGGCTCGCCTACCTCGAGGACCAGATCGCCTTCGCCACGATCTCGCTGGAGGTGCGCGAGCGTCAGGTCGCGGCCGAGGCGGCCGGCGACGGCGGCGGCTGGGGGATCGTCGACGCCTGGCGCGACGCGGGGACGGGCTTCGTCACGGTCGTCGGCTGGATGTTCGTCGCCCTGGCCACGATCGCGCCGCTGCTCCTGCTTCTCGCCCTCGCCTTCGTCGCCGCGCGGCTCGCCGGCCGGCGCGGCCTCCCGGGGCTCCGCCGCCCGCAGGCGTAGCGTTGGGCGCTCCCGGTATCGTCCGCTGACGAACCCGATCCGGGAGGGCCGCATGGCCAAGAAGAAGAAGGCGAAGGAGACCGACGCGGGGACGCTGGGCCGCCTTTCGAAGGCCGGGGAGGAGACGATCACGCGGCTCGTGGAGGAGCTCGGCAAGAACGAGCGCATCACCGACGCGATGGCCAGGGCGATGGCGGCCAAGGGAAAGCTCGACGAGGGCGCGAAGCGCGCCGCGGGCCAGGTCGGCCTTGCGGCCGCGGACGAGCTCAAGGACCTGCGCCGGCACATCGAGCGGCTCGAGAAGCGCCTCGCCAAGCTCGAGGCCGCGGGGAAGCCGAAGCCGGCGGCCAAGCCGCGGGCGGCCAAGCCGCAGACGACGGCGACGGCCACGCGCGCGAGGAAGCCGGCCGCCGCCCCGAAGCCGCCGGAGCCGCCCGCTACGCCGGAACCCTGAGCCGAAGCGCGGCCGGCACGATCTCGAACGCAGCCGGCGTCGTTCCCGGCTGCTCGCCGTCCAGCTCGACCGGGACCGGCGTCGCCGCGCGCACCGTCACCCGGCGTCCGCGCAGCGCCTCGGCCTTGGGGTGCGGGAGATGGGTTCCCCGGTAGACCTTGGGCAGGGTCAGCGCGAGGTCGCGGCGCGTGATGTCGCCGATCAGGAGGACGTCGAGGAGCCCGTCGTCCGGCTCGGCCTCGGGGGTCATCGCCATGCCGCCGCCGAGGTAGCGGCAGTTCGCCACGATCGCGTCGTACATGAGGCCCGACCGCCGCTCGTCGTCCACCTCGACCACCATCTCGCTGGCGTGCCAGCGCGCGAAGACCGCGAGCGTCGCGTACAGGAAGGATGCCTTGCCGCCCAGCGCCTTGGAGGAGGAGTTGGCGCGCTGCGCCACCGCCCCGCTCATGCCCGCGCTCGCCGCGTTGACGAAGTAGTCCTCCGCGTCCTCGCCGCCCCAGGTCCGGTAGGCGATGCGGCCGGCGTCGATCGTGCGCGCGGCGCCCGAGAGCGCCACCCCGACCGCGCCCTCGAGCTTCGTCGGGATGCGAAAGTGGCGGACGAAGTCGGTGCCGGTCCCGCGCGGGATGACGGCCAGCTCGGGCCGCTCGCCCTCGACGGCGAGCAGCCCGTTGGCGACCTCGTTCACCGTCCCGTCGCCGCCGACCGCGACGACGAGGCGCGCCCCCTCCTCGGCGGCGCGGCGCGCGAGCTCGCGGGCGTGGCCCGGCCGCTCGCTCAGGAGCGACTCGCCGGCGAGCCCGAGCTCGGCCGCCCGGTGGGCGATCTCCGGCCAGCGGCGGTTCGTCGACCCGTTCGCGGAGGCCGGGTTGACGACGAAGACGACGTCGGCCACTAGCGCTCGTCCGTCGCCACGGCGAGCGCCAGCTCCGTCATCTGGTCGACGGCCGCCTTCATCTCCTCGTCCGTGATGCGCACGAACTCGCCCTCGACGACGACGTCGCTGACCGTCAGGAGGCAGCCAGCCGCGACCTTGCGGAGCGCGCCGAGCGTGAAGAGCACGGCCGCCTCCATCTCGACGGCCAGGATGCCGCGGTCGGACCAGCGCTGGTACTGCCCGTCGTCGGAGTTGTAGAAGACGTCGCTCGAGACGATCGGCCCGACGCGCACCGGCTTCCCCAGCTCCTTGGCCGCGTGGACGGCGGAGTGGACGAGGCCCCAGTCGGCCGTGGGCGCGTGGATCTCGCCGGCGATGTGGAGCGCGGTCGAGTCGGCGGGCACCGCGGAGATCGCCACGATCAGCTGGCCGAGCTGGAGATCTGGCTGGAGGCCGCCGCAGGTGCCGATGCGGAGCATCCGCTTGACGCCGAGCATGTGGAGCTCCTCGATGACGATCGCCGCCGAGGGGCAGCCCATGCCCGTCGCCTGGACGGAGACCGACTTGCCGCGGAACGTTCCCGTGTAGCCGAGCATCCCGCGCTCGGCGTTTCGCTGCTGCACGTCGTCGAGGAAGGTCTCGGCCACGTACTTCGCCCGGAGCGGGTCGCCGGGGAGGAGGCACGCCTCGGCGTAGTCGCCGGGCTCTGCACGAACGTGAATAGGCATGGGGGTATCGTCCCCGGGCATGGCGCGCCTGGTCAAGCGCCCTCGGCATTCCCAGGTCCTGGCGTTCTGCGCGGAGGATCCGATCGAGCGCGTGTTCCTCGAGGACGTGGCCCGCCGCGGCCTCGGGCGCTTCGCGGGCATCCGCGAAGGCGGGCGGCTCACGGCGCTCCTGCATCACGGCGCGAACCTCGTCCCTTCGGGCCCCGGCTGCGGCGCCTTCGCCGAGCTGGTCGCCGGCAGCGACCCGCGCATGGTCGTCGGGGAGGAGGGGGCGGTGACCGAGCTATGGGACCTCGTCCGGAGCGCCTTCCCCGAGCCGCTCGACGACCGGCCCGGACAGCCCGTCTACGTGCTCGCGGAGCCGCCGCCGAGCGGGCGGAGCGGCCTGCGGCGGGCGCGGCTCGACGATCTCGACGCGCTCGTGGTCGCGGCGGCGGAGGCCTACCGTGAGGAGGTCGGCGTCGATGCCTACGCCCGCGATCCCGCGCTCTTCGAGTGGCGGACGCGCGCGCAGATCGAGGAGGGACGCAGCTGGCTGTGGGCGGAGGACGGCCGCATCCTCTTCAAGGCCGAGGCGTCGGCGTGGACTCCCGATGCCGTCCAGCTCCAGCAGGTCTGGGTCGAGCCGGAGCTGCGCGGGCAGGGCTACGGCAAGCGCGGCCTCGCCGACCTCTGCCGCCTCCTCCTCGAGACGACGCCCGCCGTCTGTCTCTTCGTCAGGCCGGAGAACGCGCCGGCGATCGCGCTCTACGACTCGATCGGCATGCGCCGCACGATCACCTACCGGAGCCTGATCTTCGCCTAAAGGGGTGATTGCGCGGCCAGGCTCGGCTGCCTTTCATTCGTTGCGAGTTGCTGAGGGTCAGCCTCACTGCGGCAGCGCTCTCCCTCGCGATCCTGGCCGGCTGCGGCGGATCCGAGGAACCTCTCGCGCACTCCTGCGTCGCCACCGACCAGAAGTTCATCGCGGCGGCGATGGTCGACGTGACCGCCTTCAACGAGCTCGCGGACGGCTTCCGCTCGGGCTCGATCGAGGCGGAGGAGATCGCGCTCGAGGCGTTCGACGCCGCCGCGCGCGTGGGCCGGACGGAGCCGAAGGACCCGGCTCTCCGGCAGGCCCAGAAGTACCTCGACGCCATGTTCACGGAGTACGGAGAGGCGGTGACCCTGCATGTGGAAGGCAAGGACCCCGGCGAGCGCATGTATCGCGCGTACGGGCTCGCGAACTTCGCCCGGGACGTCCTGGCGGAGGCGCAGCCGGCACTGCAGCGCGAAGGGTGCGACGTGGCGCCGCTCTTGTAGGCGGTAGCCGCCGGCCCCACGCGGCTTCGCCGCCCTGAGGACTGTGAACGGAAGCAGCAGCTTCGCTGCTCCTTCCTCCCTGTCCCAGCCTTTGCCGCTTCGCGGCCGCTGGGACGAAGTACGATCGGGGTGTGGACGCTGCCGGCCTCCGCGCCCGGGTCGAGGAGCACGTTCGCCGGCACGAGTTGGTCCCCGCCGGCGGCGACGTTACGTGCCTGGTTTCCGGTGGGGCGGACTCCACCTGCCTCTGGCACGCTCTGGGCGCGTTGGGGTACCGCTTCAGCGCGGTTCACGTCAACCACAAGCTGCGCGGCGAGGAGTCGGAGGCCGACGCCCGCTTCTGCGCCGAGGCGCTGGGCGCGCAGGTCGTCGAGGCGCCTCCACGGGGACGCGCGACTGAGGCCGAGCTTCGCGACCTGCGCTACGCGGCGACCGCCGGCCCGCTCCGCGCCACCGGCCACACCGCCTCCGACCAGGTCGAGACGATCCTCTACCGCCTCGCCGCGAGCGGGACGACGAGCGGGATCCGCGTTCGCCGCGAGGACGGGGTCGTCCGGCCGCTCCTGACCGTCTGGCGCGAGGAGACGGAGGCCTACTGCCGCGCCGAGGGCCTTCCGTTCCGGGTGGACTCCACCAACCCGGACACGGCGCGCGGGCTCATCCGCGCCGAGATCCTGCCCGCGCTCCGGCGGCTGCACCCGGCCGCGGACCGGAACGTCCTCGCCGCCCTCGAGGACGGCGGTCGCCTCCCGCGACCGGTCGAGCGGGCGGTGTTAGAGTTGCTCGCCTCTCGTGAGGGATCGAAGCGTCTCGACCTGGGCGACGGCCGCGTGGCGGTGAGGGAGTACGAGAGCGTCTGGCTCGAGCGCGGCCCCGTGCCGCTCGAGGGCCGGGTGCGCTGGGGCCGCTGGACGCTGGAGGCAAGCCGTCCGGGCCTGCACGTCCGCGGGTGGCGGGCCGGCGACCGGCTCGCGGGCCACGGCCGCAAGATCCAGGACGTCTTCGTCGACGCGAAGGTCCCCCGCTCCGAGCGCGAGGCCTGGCCGCTCGTCGTCCGCGGCGACGAGGTCGTCGCCGTCCCCGGCATCGCCGAGGCGCCCGGCTACGAGGGCGCCGTGACGGGGGAGCGAGCGTGAGCTCCGTCAACGAGCTCACCGCCGCCGTCTCGGAGATCCTCATCGACGAGGACACCCTCCAGGGCCGGATCGCCGAGCTCGGCGCCGAGGTCAGCGAGGACTACCGCGGCCGCGACCTCCTGCTCGTCGGCGTCCTCAAGGGAGCCGTGTTCTTCATGGCCGACCTCATGCGCCGGATCGACATCCCCTGCGAGGTCGACTTCATGGCCATCTCGAGCTACGGGGCCGGCGTCGACTCCTCCGGCGTCGTCAGGATCCTCAAGGACCTCGACATGTCCATCGAGGGCAGGAACGTCCTCGTCGTCGAGGACATCATCGACTCCGGGCTCACGCTCTCCTACCTGCTGCGCAACCTCGAGGCCCGCGAGCCGGCCTCGCTCGAGATCTGCGCGCTCCTGACGAAGCCTTCGCGCCGCGAGATCGACATTCACTGCCGCTACACGGGGTTCGAGATCCCGAACAGGTTCGTGATCGGCTACGGCCTCGACTTCGCGGAGCGGTACCGAAACCTGCCCTTCGTGGGCGTGCTCAGGGACGAATTGGCCGCGCAGGCGGAGGAGCTTTCGTAACGAAAACCTCATCCGTGGGCGCGCTGGAGCCGAATAGGAGACTGCTACCCTCTAACCAGGCCTGAGGACCTTCTTTTGAGCCGTTTCTTCCGCAGCGCACTCTTTCCGCTCATCGTCATCGTTCTGCTCGTCTACCTGGCGTCGCAGACCCTGCTCCCGCGGTCCGAGGAGCCCGAGAAGGTCACGTACAGCCAGCTCAAGGAGCAGGTCAGAAGCAATCCCGAGACCTTCACCGAGATGGTCTTCAACCCCAAGGGCCGCTCGATCGAGGCGATCCAGAACGCCAACGGCGAGGAGAGGAAGCTCAAGGTCAACTACCCGAGCGACCAGTCGCAGATCGAGTTCGAGAACCTCTTGGACGAGAAGGGGGTGCCGTACGACTCGAAGGGCACCGGGCAGAACGCGTGGTGGTCGATCCTCACGTACCTGCTGCCGTTCGTCCTCTTCTTCGGCTTCTGGATCTTCCTCATGAACCAGGTGCAGGGCGGCGGCTCGAAGGTGATGAGCTTCGGGAAGAGCCGCGCCAAGCGCATGGCGCCCGACTCGCCGAAGATCACCTTCAAGGACGTCGCCGGCGTGGACGAGGCGGTCGAGGAGCTGCACGAGATCAAGGAGTTCCTCGAGAACCCCAAGAAGTTCCAGGCGCTCGGCGCGCGCATCCCCAAGGGCGTCCTCCTCTACGGGCCGCCCGGCACGGGGAAGACGCTGCTCGCGCGCTCGGTCGCCGGCGAGGCAGGCGTGCCGTTCTTCTCGATCTCCGGCTCCGACTTCGTCGAGATGTTCGTCGGCGTCGGCGCCTCCCGTGTGCGCGACCTCTTCGAGCAGGCCAAGCAGGCGAGCCCCTGCATCATCTTCATGGACGAGATCGACGCCGTCGGCCGCCACCGCGGCGCCGGCCTCGGCGGCGGGCACGACGAGCGCGAGCAGACCCTGAACCAGCTCCTCGTCGAGATGGACGGCTTCGAGATGAAGGACAACATCATCCTCATCGCCGCCACGAACCGCCCCGACATCCTCGACCCGGCGCTCCTCCGGCCCGGCCGCTTCGACCGGCAGATCGTCGTCGACCGCCCCGACCGGAACGGGCGCCGCAAGATCCTCGAGGTGCACACGAAGGGCAAGCCGATCGACAACGCCATCGACCTCGACACGCTCGCCGCCGGAACGCCCGGGTTCACCGGCGCCGACCTGGCCAACCTCGTCAACGAGGCCGCCCTCCTCGCGGCACGCCGAGGGCGGAAGACGATCGGCGAGCTCGAGCTCGAGGAAGGGATCATGCGCGTGATCGCCGGCCCGGAGAAGAAGACGCGGCTCCTCTCCGAGCACGAGCGCAAGGTGACCGCCTACCACGAGATGGGCCACGCCCTCGTCGGCCACCACCTGCCGAACTGCGACGCCGTCCACAAGATCTCGATCATCAGCCGCGGCCAGGCGCTCGGCTACACGATCTCGCTCCCGGCCGAGGACAAGTTCCTGACGACGAAGTCGGCGCTCATGGATCAGATGGCCATGACCCTGGGCGGCCGCGCCGCGGAGGAGCTCGTCTTCCACGAGGTCACCACGGGCGCCGCCAACGACATCGAGAAGGTCACCGCCACGGCCAAGCACATGGTCATGCGCTACGGCATGAGCGAGAAGCTCGGGCCGCGCCTCCTCGGCAGGAACCACGACCAGCCGTTCCTCGGCCGCGAGATGGGGGCCGAGCCCGACTACTCCGAGGAGATCGCGCGCGAGATCGACGACGAGATCCGCCGCGTGATCGAGGAGGCGCACGACCGCGCCCGGCGCGTGCTCGGCGAGCACATGGAGGCGCTGCACACCCTTTCCGAGCTCCTGATCGAGCGCGAGACGATCGACAAGGACCAGTTCGAGCGGCTGCTGGCCGGCGAGGCGCCCGAGAGCGTCTTCCCCGAGGATCAGGCGCCGGCGGCCGAGGACGAGGCCGAAAAGAAGCCGCGGACGGAGCCCAAGCCGCGCCCCTTCCCGCTCCCGGGCGCGACGATGCAGCCCCCGCCCGAGCCCGAGGGCGCGAACTAGCGACTTGGTGCGGCTGCTCCCGGCACTCGCCGGAGCGCTCCTGCTCGCCGCCTGCGCCGGCGGCGAGACCGAGACCGTCTCGGTCACCGAGACCCAGGCCGTGACCGAGACCGCGACGGTCACGGAGACGGAGACCGTCGCGGAGCCGGTCGGTCTCCCCCCGGAGGTCGCCGAGACGCATGCCGCCCTGCTCGCGGCCGCCGAGTCCGGCGACTACGAGGCGCTTCGCCCGCTCATCCCGGCGGACGGCTTCTCGTACACGTTCGGCCTTCCCGAGGAGGGCGACCCGATCGCGTACTGGCAGGAGCTGGAGGCGGCCGGCGAGGAGAGTCCCATCGAGATCCTCGAACGCATCCTCGAGCTCCCGTACACGCTGTCGTCCGGAACGTACGTCTGGCCGTTCGCCTACGACAAGGCCGAGGACGAGCTCACGGACCACGAGCGCGAGCTCCTGGGCGACCTCGCGGTCTACTCGGGCGCCGGCAGCGGCTACCTCGGCTGGCGGTCGGGTATCGAGCCCGACGGCACCTGGCGCTTCTTCATCGCCGGCGACTAGAAGAGGAAGTGCCGCCGGCGCCGCGCGGCCTTCGGCGGCGGCGCCACAGCCTCGCCGGCGACGATCGCGGCCGGAGCGTCGGCGGTGAGATAGGCGGCCAGCCGGTCGTCGCCGACCGCCTCCGCCGCCGCGGCCAGGCCCGCCTCGCGGATCTCCGGCGTGTGGGCGTCGCTGGCGAGGACGTGCGCCAGGCCGGCGGCGAGGAGCCGCTCGGCGGCCCGCTGGGACGAGCGGCCGATGCGCCCGTCGAGCGAAGCCGCGGTCAGCTGGACGAGCGCGCCCAGGCGTACGGCCTCCGCGAGCCGGTCGGGGTCGGCCTGCACCTCGCGGTTCCGCTCCGGATGCGCCAGCAGCGGCGTGAGCCCGCTCAGCCCGAGGCCGTAGACGGTCTCCTCCAGCCCGGAGGGCCAACCCGTGTACGGGAACTCCAGCAGGAGGTAGCGCTCCGAGCGGGCGAGCGAGAAGCGGCGCAGGCTGTCGTCGTCGAGGGCGCCGAGCCGCCCGAGGTCGATCTCGCCACCGTGGAGCACCTCGACCGGGATGCCCTGCTCCATGAAGTCCTCGCGGAGCGCGAGGACGCCGCGCTCCATCTCCTCCGGCCGCGTCGGGTAGTCGGCGCGAACGTGGGGTGTCGCCGCGATCGCGGTCACTCCGTCCGCGGCCGCCCGGCGGGCCAGCTCGCGCGCGTCCTCGACCGTCCGCGCGCCGTCGTCGAGCCCGGGGAGGACGTGCGAGTGGAGGTCGATCACGGCGCCCTTAGGATACGGTTGCCGCGTGCGACCCCCGCTCGAGCAGGCCTTTCCCCGGCCCGCAGCCGTCGGCGTCGTCAACGTGACGCCCGACTCCTTCTCGGACGGCGGCCACTTCCTGCGGCCCGACGCAGCCGTCGCGCTCGCCATGGGGTACCTGGAGGAGGGCGCGGCGCTCGTCGATGTCGGCGGCGAGTCCACGCGTCCCGGCTCCGAGGGCGTCTCCGCAGAGGAGGAGCTCGAGCGCGTCGAGCCCGTGCTCGAGCACCTGCGGGGGTTTCCGGTCTCCGTGGACACGTCGAAGGCCGCCGTCGCGCGGCGCGCGCTCGAGCTCGGCGCCTGCATGGTCAACGACGTGACGGCCCTCCGCGGCGACCCCGAGCTGGCCGGCGTCGTCGCCGACGAGGGCGCCTACCTGTGCCTGATGCACATGCTCGGCGAGCCGCGGACGATGCAGGACGACCCCCGCTACGGCGACGTCGTCTCCGAGGTGAAGGCGTTCCTGGAGGAGCGGCTCGCATTCGCGGTCGCCGCTGGAATCCCCGAGGAGCACGTCTGCCTCGACCCCGGTATCGGCTTCGGCAAGACCGTGGCGCACAACATCGACCTGCTCGCGCGGCTGGACGAGCTCGTGGCCCTCGGCCGGCCGGTGCTGGTCGGCGCCTCCCGCAAGCGCTTCCTCGGTCGTCTCCTCGGCGACCCGGACGCGCTCACCGGCCCGGTCTCGGCCGGCGTCGCCGTGGCCGTCCTCGCCTTCGAGCGCGGCGCCTCGCTCTTCCGCGTCCACGACGTCCGCCCGCACGTGGAGGCGCTGGCGGCGGCGCGGGCGGTGGTCGCACGGTGAGCGAGGTCGTGATCGACCTCCGCGGGCTCGAGCTGCAGGGCTTCCACGGCGCTCTCGAGGAGGAGCAGCGCGCGGGCCAGCTCTTCGTCTACGACGTCACCCTGGTCGCGCACGACGCCGGCGTCCGCAGCGACGAGCTGGCCGACACGGTGGACTACACGCAGGTCGTGGCCCGGGTCCGGGCCGTGAACGACGGCCGGCGGTTCAATCTGATCGAGGCGCTGGCCGCGGCCGTGGCCGACGACCTGCTGGCGGCCTTCCCGGTCTCCCGCGTCCGGGTGCGGGTGCGCAAGCCCGAGGTCAAGCTCGCCGCGCCCGTCGAGTACACGGCCGCGACGGTCGAGCGCGGCCGGCCTTGACGCGGGCGTACGTCGGGCTGGGGGCGAACCTCGGCGACCGCGAGGCGACGATCCGCCGCGCCGTCGAGCGGCTCGCCGCCGACCCCGAGATCGAGGTGGCCGCGGTCTCCACGCTGCGCGAGACCGATCCGGTCGGGTACGCGGACCAGCCCCGGTTCCTGAACGGCGCCGCCGCGCTCGACACGGAGCTGGGGCCGCGCGCTCTCCTGGACAGGCTGCTCGGAGTCGAGCGCGAGCTGGGGCGCGTCCGCGGCAAGGGCCCGAGGTATGGCCCGCGCGCGATCGACCTCGACCTGCTGCTCTACGGCGACGCGGTCGTCGAGGAGCCCGGCCTCACCGTCCCGCACCCGCGCCTGGGAGAGCGGCGCTTCGTCCTGGAGCCGCTCCACGAGCTGGATCCTCGCCTGTGCCTGCCGGACGGCCGCGCGGTGCGGGAGATGCTCGCCTCGGCGTTACAATGAGGCGCATGTCCCACCTCGACGAGCTCGACGAGTACGAGGCGGAGCTCGAGCTCAGGCTGAAGCGGGAGTACTCGGCCGTCTTCAGCCTCTTCCGCTACTGCATCGTCACCCAGGACTCGACCTACCTCTGCAACCGGCACGAGCTCAAGGTGCTGCCGCAGACGACCTACCCGTTCTTCCATCTGACCATGGAGGACGTGTGGGTCTGGGACAAGAACCGGCCGACCCGCATCATTCCGCGCGCCGAGGTCTACACGTCCAGCGACGTGACCATCGAGGAGCTGCGCGGCGAGGGCGACGGCCCCGCGCTCACCCCCGAGGCGCTCGCGCAGAAGCTGGGCGAGACGCTCGGCACCGACGAAGAGCAGCTCTAACCGGGACTCCTCTTGCTGCTGGCCGTCGACGTCGGCAACACGCAGACGGTCCTCGGGCTGTACGACGGCGAGCGGCTGGCCGAGCACTGGCGCGTCGCCACGGAGGCCGAGCGCACCGGCGACGAGCTCGGCGTCGTCGTCGGCCAGCTGCTGGAGCTGCGCGACCACGGCTTCGAGGACGTGACCGGCGTCTGCCTCTCCTCGACGGTGCCGCCGCTCGTGCGGGCCTACGAGGAGTTCGCCCGCGACTACGCCGAGGCGCCGCTCCTCGTCCTCGGCCCGGGGGCGAAGACCGGGATCCCGATCGTCTACGACGACCCCCGCGAGGTCGGCCCCGACCGGATCGCCAACGCCGTCGCCGCCCGCGAGCGCTACGGGGCGCCGTGCATCGTCGTCGACTTCGGGACGTCCACGAACTTCGACATCGTCTCGGCGGCCGGCGAGTACGTCGGCGGCGTGCTCGCCCCCGGGATCGAGATCTCGATGGAGGCTCTCTTCGCGCGCGCCGCCCGGCTCGTGAAGGTGGACTTCTCGGCTCCCGAGTCCGTGATCGGGAAGACGACCGTCGCCGGCCTCCAGTCGGGGATGGTCTACGGCTTCGCCGGCCAGGTGGACGGCATCGTCAGGCGCATCCGCGCCGAGATCGGCGAGACGGCCCCGGTGATCGCCACCGGCGGCCTCGCGGAGCTGATCGCCCCGCACGCGGAGACGATCGACACGGTCGACCCGTTCCTCACGCTCGAGGGCCTCCGCCTCGTCTGGGACCGGAACGGCTGAGCGCGCCGGCTACGGCACGAGCTCGAACGCAGCGACGTGCGCCGGCCGGACGACGCCGAGGTGCCGCCGGTCGAGCGTCGCGAGCGTCGTGATCCCCAGGCGCTCGGCGGCGGCGACGATCGATGCGTCGACCGTTCCGAGCGGCAGATCGCGGTAGCGCGAGACGAGCTCGGCAATCCTGAGCCAGTCGTCGTCCTCGACCTGCACCGTCACGAGCGTGCGGGCGGCGAGGTCTCCGAGGAAGCGAACCTCCGGCTCGGGACCGAGTCTGGCTCCCACGAGCCACGCGACCTCCGCCACGGCGAGCGCCGGAACCGCGAGCGGCCCGGGATGGTTCGTCAGGAGAGCGAGGCACTCCGGATGGTGGGCGTCGTCGGCGTCGATGGACGCGTACAGCGGGCCCGCGTCGACGAGGAGCGCTACCGGCTCCACTCCTCGCGGAGCAGCTCCTCGATCCGCTCGGAGACGTCGGCGCGGCCGCTTCGACCGGCGCCCGCCGCGAGCAGCGTGCGCCGGCCGCCGCCGTCGAGGTGCGTCGCGATCGCCTCGCGGGTCAGCTCGGAGATCGTCAGTCCGCGGCGCTTGGCCTCGAGGCGGAGCCGGGCGTCGAGCTCGTCGGGAAGCTTTACCGTCGTGCGTTTCATGTATGCCAGCATACCTTACGCATCCGACGCGCGGGCCGCGCGCACCCCCGCGCGGAGCGCCTCGGGGTCGGCGCCGAGGTCGCGGACGATCGCCGTGGCGCCCGAGCGCTCGTCGGCCGTGAGGCCGAGGAGGATGTGCTCGGCGCCGATGTAGTTGTCGCCGAGCGCCTTGGCCTCGTGGACGCTCGTCTCGAGGGCCCGCTTGGCCGCGCGGGTGAAGCTTCCGCGCCCGCGCGCGGGGCCGGGCTCGAGCGTCGCCACGCGCTCCCGGATCGAGTCGGCGGTCAGGCCGGCTTCGGCCAGCAGGGGGGCGGTCGCCTCGTCCTCGGCCCGTGCGAGGCCGAGCAGCAGGTGCTCGGAGCCGGCCCGGGTCTGCCCGAGCGCGTCGGCCTCCTCCTGCGCGAGGACGATCACCTGGCGCGCCCGCCGCGTGAAGCGGGCGAAGGGCCAGTCGAAACGCCGCCGCCGCGATCCCTTGCGGGCAGGCCCGCCCTCCTCCCCCTCGACGATCTGATGCACCCGCTGGTGGCTGAGGCCGAGGCTCTCGGCGATCTCGCGCAGGGAGCCGCCCTCGGCGTGGAGCCGCCGGATCGCGTGCCCGTAGTCGGCCCGGGCGCGCTCGAGCTCGTGCTGGGCCTCGAGCATGCGGTCGCGCGAGTCGCGGGCCTCGCGCAGGGTGGCCGGATCCAGGGGGGTCATGCTGTCTAGCGTAGTGGACAGCATTGGGTCATGTCAAGAGGGGTAGACAGGAAGCCTGACGCCGTCTACTCCTCGGCGGACGAGGCCGAGCGCTCCCCGACCACCACCGTGTCCAGGTGGGCGCGGGAGAGCGGGCTGGCCCACAGGCCCTCGACCCACGGGCGGCGGAGGAGGTTCGAGCGCGGGTAGGCGATCGGGAGGATCGCCGCCTGCTCCCCGATCCAGCGCTGGTCGACCTCGTGGTACACGCGCATGCGCTCCCCCTGGTCGCGCAGGGAGCGGCCGCGCTCGAGGAGCTCGAGGATGTCGTCGTCGCGGTAGAACGGCCACTGGTGAAGCAGCAGGAGGCCGCGGAAGAACCCGTCCGGGTCCGGGTAGTCCGCCGTCCAGCCCGTCCACCACATGTGCGCGCTTTCGAGCCCGTCCCAGTCGACGTGGCCCGGGCTGGCCACGACCTCGAGGTGGGCGCCGAGCGGCTTCCAGAGCTCGAGGAGCGGCTCCACCGGCTGCAGCCAGCTCGGCACCACCATGCGGAGCTCCGGCAGGCCCTTGCCGCCCGGGTAGCCGGCCTCGTCCAGGAGCGCGCGGGCCTTGTCGAGGTCGTACTCGAGCCCGACGCGGTGGGAGTGGGCCGGCATCGCGGGCGGGATCGCACCGCCACGCGTCGCCGCGCGGTAGAGGCCGGAGCGCGGGTAGTGGGAGACGAGGAACTCGCGGTCGACCGCGTGCGCGAACGCCTTGCGGACGTGGGGGTTCGAGAACGGCGCGCGGTCGGCGCAGAAGCCGACGTACTGGAGGCCGAGCTCGGGGACGACGTCGCTCAGCGTCTGCGGCTCGTCGTCCGGGACGGGGTCGTAGACGTGCAGGAGGTCGAAACGGCCCGAGTGCCATTCGGAGACCATGTCCGCGCCCTTCGAGTAGAAGGAGAAGCGGATCTCGCCCACGTTCCCCCGCGCGCCCGTCCAGTGCGGGTTCGCGCGGAGGAGCGCGTGCTCGTCGTCGTACTCGACGAGCACGAACGGCCCGTTGCCGACGAGGTTCTCCGGCTTCGCCCACTCGTCGCCGAGCGACTCGCAGCGGTGCTTCGGCCACGGGAAGGCCCACGCGGAGCAGAGGACGTACGGGAAGTAGCTGCGCGGCTCCCGGAGCTGCACCTCGAGCGTGCGGTCGTCGAGCGCCTCGGCGTTCTCGACGTCCTCCATGAGGAACGCCGTGCGCGTCCCCTGCTCGCGCATGCGGCGCCACGCGTAGGCGTAGTCCTCGGCCGTGAGGGGCTCGCCGTCGCTCCAGCGGGCGTCCTCCCGGATGCGGAAGAGGTAGGTCAAGCCGTCGGAGGAGACGCGGAAGTTGTCGGCCATCGCCGGCACGACGTTCAGCTCGGAGTCGACCATGAGGAGGCCGCGGAAGAGGAGCTCGGCGAAGTAGCCGGCCTCGGTCGAGTACACCTCGCCGGGCGAGAGCACGCCGGGCCGGCCCGACGCGGTCTCCAGGTGCGCGGTCGTCGGCAGCCGCGGGTCCTCGCCCATGCGGCAGCTGAACGCCTCGTCGTACATCTCCTCGGCCTTCTCGAAGTCGAAGGCGAGGTGGTAGGCGAGCGCCATCTTGAAGAGCGTGTCCCGCGCGCGGCGCTCGTCGCCCAGGTGGGCGAGGAACTTGCGCGCCTCGCGGTAGTGCTCGAGCGCCTCGCGGTCGGCGTACACGGCGCGCGCGGCGTCGCCCGCCTTCAGCAGGTACTCGACCGCCTTCTCCGGCTCCTCCGCCTCGGAGAAGTGGCGCGCGAGCAGCCCGTAGGCTTCCTCCGGCGATTCCCGGTAGATCTCCTCGAGCGCCTCGCCCACGCGCTTGTGGAGCTTCCGGCGGACCGAGTCGACGAGGCTGGCGTAGGCGACCTCCTGGACGAGGCCGTGGCGGAAGCGGTACTCCGGGTTCGGCCGGCGGCGCTTCTCCACGATCAGGTCGAGCCGCTGGAGCTCGGTGAGCGCCTGCATGAGCTCGTCGCGGGAGACGAGCCGCTCGAGGAGGGGCAGACCGAATGTCCGCCCGATCACGGCCGCGAGCGAGAGGACGTCGCGCGTCGGCCGGTCGAGCCGGTCGAGCCTTGCCTGGAGCGTTCCCTGCACGGCCGCCGGGATCGCCAGCTCGTCGACGCCGACGGCGAGCTGCCAGCCGCCGTTCCTGCGCTCGAGCGCGCCGCGCTCGATCAGGTCGCGGATCGCCTCCTCGAGGAAGAACGGGTTGCCGCCGGAGCGCTCGGCCAGGAGCTCGGACACCGACTCGGGCAGCTCGCCGTCGGCGGCGTGCGAGACGAGGACGCGCGAGGAGTCGGCCGGCAGCGGGCGCACCTCGATCTCGCGGTAGCGGTGCGGGTAGCGCTGGCGCGCGCGCTCGCCCAGCCGCCACGAGCCGTGCTCGCGCTCCGGACGGTAGAGGAAGAAGAGCGCGACCGACGTCTCGTCGGTGATCCCGAGCATCGACTCGATCAGCTCGAGCGTCGCCTCGTCGGCCCAGTGGAGATCCTCGAACACGAGGCAGACCGGCGCCTCCTCGGCGAGCTTGCAGACGAGCTCGAAGAAGACCTCGAACGTGCGCGACTGGATGCTCTCGCGGTTCAGCTCCCGGATGGTCGCCTGCGCGTCGGGCTCGAGCGTGAGCCCGACGAGGCTCGCCAGGAACGGATAGGCCTCCTCCGCCTCCTCCCGGCCGAGCACGTGCGCCAGCTCGGCCTTCAGCTCCAGGCGGATGCGGGCCTCCGGCGTGGAGGCGCCGACGCCGAGCCACTCGCGCAGGAGGTCGCGGATCGGCCAGTACGGGAAGCTCTGCGCGTAGGAGACGCCGCGTGCCTCGATGAAGCGCACGCGGTCGCGGTAGCGGTCGCGCACCTCCCAGACGAGCCGCGTCTTGCCGATGCCGGGCTCGCCCATGATCGAGACGATCGCGCCACGGCCCTCGACGAGCGCGTCCATCGTCCGCTCGAGGACGGTCAGCTCGAAGTCGCGGCCGACGAGCGGGAGGCTGGGCGGGGCCGGCTCCGACTCCAGTACCTTCGTGACCCGGAAGGTTTCGAGCGGCGTGCCGACGCCCTTGAGCTCCTGCGCTCCCATGTCCTCGAGCTCGAAGGCGGTCTCGACCTGACGCTTCGTCGTCGGGCCGATGACGACGCCGCCGCGCTCGGCGATCTCCTGGAAGCGGGAGGCAACGTTGACCGTGTCTCCGAGCGCGTTGAACGGGTCGTAGCCGTCCTCGCCGTTCCCGTCGAGCCCGACCACCACCGGGCCGGTGTTGACGCCGATCCGCACGGCGAGCTCGACGCCGTAGGCGGCCTCGACCTCCTGCGCGTACTGCGCGATCGCCCGCTGGATGGCGAGCGCGGCGCGGAGGGCGCGCTCGGCGTCGTCCTCGTGCGAGACCGGGACGCCGAAGAGCGCCAGCAGCTCGTCTCCGACGAGCTGGGCGACGGTGCCGTCGAAGCGGCGCACCTGCTCGGCCATGATCCGCATGACCTCGTCGATCAGGAACTTGGACCGCTCGGGACCGAGCCTCTCGCCGATCGCGGTCGAGCCGGCGACGTCCGCGACGAGCACGGAGACGATCCGCCGCTCTCCGGTTGCCACCGCCATACCGGAGTTATAGCGGCGTGGGGAGCGCTCCTAGCCTCCGCCGAAGGCGGAGATCGGGAGGTCGAGGAGGACGTCGTCCCCGGCCGGGAGATCGTCCTCGAGCCGGGCCAGGCGCTCGGCCGCGCCGGGGGCCGCCGCGAACAGGCGCTCCTCCACCTCGGCGAGCGTGTCGAGCTGCACCAGCTCCTGCTTGAACGGCTTCGGGAAGCGGCCGCGGCCCAGGTACCAGCCGTAGAACTTCTTCAGGAACCCCGTGGCGCGCTGCTCGCCGAGCTCGGCCACGGTGGCACGGATGAAGAGGACGAGCTCGGCGACGACCTCCTCGCGGCTTGGCTCGGGGTCGCCGACGCCGGCGATCTCCCCGACCGCCCACGGGTTCCCCTGCGCGGCGCGGCCGACCATGACCGCGGCGCAGCCCGTCCCGTCCAGGAGCTCCTGCGCCCGCGCGCGCGAGGTGACGTCGCCGGAGGCGATGACGGGGACGTCGACGCGCTCGACCAGCTCCGCCGTGAGCGCATGGTCGGCCGTGCCCGTGTACATCTGCTTCGCCGAGCGCGGGTGGAGCGTGAGCGCGGCCGCGCCCGCCTCGACGAGGCGGGGCCCGACGGCGAGGGCGTCGCGGGAGCCGTTCGCCAGTCCGCGGCGCATCTTCACGGTCACGGGGACGTCCACGGCGTCGGCGACCGCGCGGACGATCGCGCAGGCGCGCTCCGGGTCCTCCAGGAGCGTCGCGCCGGCGCCCGTCTTCGTCACCTTGCGGACGGGGCAGCCGAAGTTGATGTCGACGATGTCGGCGCCGGCGTCCTCGACCATGCGAGCGGCCTCCGCCATCACGCCCGGCTCCGAGCCGAAGATCTGCACGGCGAGCGGCCGCTCGTCCCGGCCGATGCGCAGGTAGCCGAGCGTGCGCTCGTTCCCGTGCTGGAGACCGGCGCAGCTGACCATCTCCGAGCAGACGAGCCCGGCGCCGAAGCGCCGTCCCTGGCGGCGGAAGGCCTGCACGCTGACGCCCGCCATCGGGGCGAGGACGACGCGGGTCGGGATCTCGACCGGGCCGATGTGCCAGGAGGACCGGATGTCGACGCTCATGAAGGACGAATCGTAGCCTCGCCCCTGGTTTTGCCCCTTGACGGAGCGGCTACAATGCCGCCTTCGGCGGCGCACGGTAGCGCCGCATTTCCCTGTCATGGGGCCAAACGGAGGGTCGTCGTGAAGGAAGTGATTCTCACTCCCGAGGGTCATGAGAAGCTGAAGGAAGAGATCGAGCAGCTTTCGACCGTGAAGCGGCGTGAGGTCGCCGAGCGCATCAAGCAGGCGCGCGAGTTCGGCGACATCGCCGAGAACTCCGAGTACGACGACGCGAAGAACGAGCAGGCCATGCTCGAGCACCGCATCGCCACGCTCCAGGAGCGGCTGAAGAGCGCCCGCGTCATCGCGGCGTCCGAGATCACGACCGACGTCGTCAGCGTCGGCACGATCGTCCGGCTCCGCGACGTCGACGCCAAGGAGACGATCGAGTACGCGATCGTCGGCTCCGCCGAGGCGAACCCCGCCGAGAACAAGCTCTCCAACGAGTCGCCGGTCGGCAGGGCGATCCTGGGCAAGAAGAAGGGCGAGACCGTCGAGGTCGCCGCCCCGCGCGGGTCGCTGAAGTACAAGATCATGGACATCAAGGCCGCCTAGCGAGCGCCTGGCCGGCGGCGGCTCCCGCCGGGCGAAGCCCGGCTCCGCCACCGCCTCGCACCGCTGACGCCCGGGTGCTCCGCCGGCCCGTGCGAAGCACTGTGCCCACGAAGCCCCCGACCGCCAGCGGCACGCCAGACGCCCGCTAGGTAGTCTCGGGCGCCCCGGGTGTTCACACGCTTCACGGAGCAGGCCCGCGAGGCGGTCGCCCTCGCGCAGGACGAGGCGCGCAGCCTCGGTCACTCGGCGGTCGGGACGGACCACCTGCTCGTGGGCTTGTTACGAGAGGCGACTGGAGCGGCCGCAAGGATGCTCGACGGCCTCGACGTCACGGTCGAGGAGGTCCGGGCGCAGACAGAGCGCTGCGTGGGCCGTGGCGACGGGTCGCCCGCAGGCGAGACTCCGTTTGCTGACGATGCGAAGAGGGCGTTCGAGCTCGCCATGCGGGAGGCGCTCTCCCTCGGCCACAACTACATCGCTACCGAACACCTCCTTCTCGGAGTCGCGCGCGAGGGCGGCGCCGCGACACGCATCCTCGTCGGGTTCGACGCCGACCTGGAGACGATCCGAGCCGAGGTCGTGCGGCTGCTCCAGGGCGTCTCGCCCGACGCGTCCGCTCGTACGGAAGGCGACGGCGAGGAGGCCCAGATCGTCGTGGACCTTGCGGGCCTCGAGGGCTGGAGCGCGCCGGCGCGCCGGCCACCTGCCCTGCGCATGCTCGCTCTCGGTGCAGGGCTTTTCGCCCTCGCGTTCGGCCTCGGCCTCCTGGTCGGCCGACGCACCCGGGGGTAGCCGCCGGCCCCACACGGGGCGCTTGTGTTTCTCGTGCACAAGGTCCCGTTCTCGGCTCGTGATCGCGGAGCAGGGCAGGAGGCCATGGCCGATCGGGCCGCAAGGTGCTTGTGACCGCGGAACACAAGGCAGGGCTTCGCCGCCCGACTCTCTAGACTCGGCGCGGACATGAGCGACGCCCCGACGAGCCTGCCCAAGCGGTTTCCCGACCGCGACGACGTCGCCTCCGTGCGCGCCGAGGCCGAGGGGCTCGAGCCGGGGGAGGAGGGGCCGGAGGCGCGGCGGCTGGCCGGACGCGTCCTCGGGCGGCGCGGCCACGGGAAGCTCGTCTTCCTGGACCTCGTCGACCGGACCGGCCAGATCCAGCTCCTCTGCGCCGCCGACCGCTCGGGGCCGGTCGACCTCGACCTGGGGGACATCGTCGGCGCGGTCGGCAGGCCGACGAAGTCGAGGCGCGGCGAGCCGTCCCTGGCCGTCGACGAGCTCCTCCTCCTGGCCAAGACGGCCAGGCCGCTACCGGACACCTACCACGGGCTCGTCGACGCGGAGACCCGCTACCGCAGACGCCACCTCGACCTGCTGGTCAACGAGGACTCGCGGCGCGACTTCATGCTCCGGAGCGCGATCGTCGCCTCCATCCGGCGCAACCTGGACGCGGCCGGCTTCGTCGAGGTGGAGACGCCGACGCTGCAGCCGCGCTACGGCGGCGCCTTCGCCGAGCCCTTCGTCACGCACTCGAACGAGCTCGACGCCGACCTCTACCTCCGCATCGCCACCGAGCTCTACCTGAAGCGGCTGATCGTGGGCGGGCTCGAGAAGGTCTACGAGCTGGGCAAGGACTTCCGGAACGAGGGCATCTCGTACAAGCACCAGCCGGAGTTCACGATGCTGGAGTGGTACGAGGCGTACGCGGACTACCGGGACACGATGGAGCGCATCGAGAACCTCGTCGCCGACGTCGCGCGGGAGACGACGGGCACGACGAAGGCCACCTTCCGCGGGTACACGGTCGACCTCGCGCCCCCGTGGCGCCGGCTCGGCCTGGTCGACGCGCTCGAGGAGCTCGGCCTCTGGACACGCGGTGAGTCCGACCTGAGGAGCCGGCTCGAGGAGCGCGGCGTCGACACGGGTGCGGACCGCTCCTGGAGCCAGCTCGTCGACCACGCGCTCAGCCACTTCGTCGAGCCCGAGCTGATCGAGCCGACCATCCTCCACACGTATCCGGTCGAGCTCTCCCCCTTCGCCCGCACGACGGACGGCGACCCGGGCATGACCGAGCGCTTCGAGTACTTCGTCGGCGGGATGGAGCTCGGAAACGCGTACTCCGAGCTGAACGACGGCGCCGAGCAGGCGGCGCGCTTCGCCGAGCAGGCCGAGGTCGTGGGCGGGACGCCCGGCGACCCCGACTACGTCGAGGCGCTCGCCTACGGGATGCCGCCGACCGGCGGGCTCGGGCTCGGCGTCGACCGGCTGGCGATGCTCCTGACCGGGCGGGAGACGATCCGCGACGTGATCCTCTTCCCGGCCCTGCGCGAGCGCGCCGGCTCCGACTAGCGTAGGAGCACGAAGGCGTCGACGGAGACGCGGCGCGGGTTGGCGACCGGACGGACGGCGATCGAGTGCCGCGCCGGTCTCCGCCAGCTCCGCGAGAAGACGACCACGCGCCGTTCCACGGTCGGCGAGTAGAGGCTGACCGTTCCCGCGTACCGGCCGTCGACGAGCACGCGCGCCCGGCCGCCGGCGGGGCCCGTGCGGGCGACCCAGGCGATCCCGCGCCCTCTGAAGGCGAGACGCGCGCTCGACCGGCGGCTCCTCGCCGTGCTCTCGCGCCCGGCCGTGGTGCGCGCCGCCTGTCGCTGGCGCCAGCGGCCGCCGTAGGCGATCCAGGGGCTCCGGTCCTCGAGGACGCCCACCGAGAACGAGGGGCCGAAGACGGCCGGGCTCGCGTTTCCGGAAGCGTCGTAGGCGTGCACCAGGAACCGGTAGCGGTGCCCTCGCCGGAGCCGGAGGTCAGCCCGCCGCGCGGAGAGGTTGGGGACGGGCACGTACGTCCACGGGCCGCCGTCGACGCTCTGCCAGAGCCAGAAGCCGACCGCGTCGGCGTCCCGCGCGGACCAGCGCAACCGCACGGGCACGCGGCTGCCGCCGAGCGCGCCGACGACTCTGGGCCGGGGTGCGGTCGGCCGGGGCGCCGTCGTGTCGCCGGCGGCCGCCGGGCCCTCCGGGGACAGGAAGCTGCTCGCCGCCACGTTCCAGTGTGCTGCGAGGTAGCTGTCGGCGGGCGGATCGGTGTGGAAGTAGTCGTCGTGTCCGCAGTCGAGCAACCGCTCGTGCGCGTCGTCGCAGACCGACCGCAGCGGCACCTGGCGGCCGCGGGCCCAGACGAGGCCGTCGAGGACGCCGTCGTCGTCGTAGCAGAGGGCGTCCGCGTCGTCCGTGCAGTGGAAGTTGTCGTTGGCGTTGGGCGCGCTGGCCTGCGAGCCGCCGAGAAGGTGGACGAGCTCGTGCGCCTCGATGGAGGGGTTGACGGCCCCCCAGCAACCGCGGTCGACGCGCGCGACCATGCCCGGCCCGCCGTCTCCGTTGTTCGCGTTGTCCTCGGTCGGCCGGTCGTCGGGCTTCACGGTGGCGAGCCCGCAGAACACGTACGCGTCGACCCAGACGAGGTACTTGCGGTCGGGGCGGTCGAATCCCTGGGCGGCCAGCTCCGCGGCCGTGCCGCCGAGGCTGCCGATCCCGGCCGGCGAGAGCGCGACCTTCGCCACGTCGACGGCGCAGTCCGGACCGGTGACGTAGCGGACGTGCCGCACGCCGCCGGTCTCGGCGGCGCTGTCGTTGAACACCGCGTCGACGACACCCGCCCAGAGCCTGATGAAGGGCGCGATCTCGTCGTAGTCGTCCGGCCCGCCCGCCGGGTAGGCGTAGACGGCCTGGATGCGCTTGCCGTCGACGCCGTCTCCGATGCAGGGCACGGGAGCCGCGGTCGCGGCGGTCTCGGCGTCGGCGACCGCCGTCGCGGCCGCGAGCTCGGCGAGCGGCCGAGGGCGGCGGACGTCGAGCCCGGGAGGCGCGGCATCGGGGCCGTGCGTGCAGCCGAGCCGGCCGCCGGGGAGGAGGAGCGCGAAGGCCGTCCTGCAAGGGCCGCCCTCCGTTCGGACCAGGCCCGTGTACACGAGGCCGCGGGCCGGCTCGGAAGTCGTCCGGGCAGGCCCGTGCGCGGCCGCGGAGCCCGCGAGCGTCAGGAAGACGAGGATGACGGCGGTGCTGACCTTCATCGCTGCGGGCCCCGGAGCCGCCCGGCGTCCAGGAGGTCGGCGGCCTCGTCCCCGCCCGGAATCCCTCGTTCGAGGGGGGCCGCCGGCCGGCCGACTGACCGGAGGAACGGTTCTGCCGCTCTTTGCAGGCTTCGTCCGCAGGCCCTGCTTGAATTCGGCCTGCGACCTCGATAGGAAGAGGTGCGGATGGCTCTCTTCGGCTGCCTGCGGCACCCGGTGGAGAGATTTCGAGCAGTCGAAAGGGAGTTGAGGGATGAGGCGATTTCTCGTTGCGGCCGTGGTTGCCCTGGCGTCGCTCGCGCTTGCAGCTCCGGCAAGCGCGACCACGGTCGAGATCAGCGTCACCTGTACGGAAGCGACGTTCAGCTACAGCCGTTTTCCGACGAACATCGAGTCGAGCGCGCTTCAGACGGTCACGGTCGACGGCCAGCAGGTCTACTCGGCGACGATCCAGTTCCCGGGACCGGCGTTCGTGAGCATGGTCCCTCTGAGCATCACCGGAGATGCGACCGTCACGGCGACTTCCGCCTGGACGGCGCACCAGTCCGGGACTGCGAGCACGACCGCGAACGTGCAGTGCGGCGGCGGTACGACGACGGGCGGCGACACGACCGGCGGTGACACGACCGGTGGTGACACGACCGGCGGCGATACGACCGGCGGTGACACCACGGGCGGCGATACGACCGGCGGGGACACGACCGGCGGCGACACGACCGGCGGCGATACGACCACCGGCGGCGGCACGACCGGGGGCGGCACGACCGGAACGGGTGGCGTGAGCGTCGGCACGACCGGCGGCTCCGGCGACACGGGCGGCGAGCTTCCGTTCACGGGCCTCCCGGTCTGGATCCCGCTCCTCCTGGCCGGCGCTCTGCTCGCGAGCGGCACGTTCCTGCTTCGCCGCAGGCGCGACGACGTCTCGTAGCAACCCGATCGCGACCGACACGGGGCGGCCCTCGCGGCCGCCCCGTTCGTGCTCCGCGCATCCCTCGATCGAGGGACGGAACGGCGCAGGTCCCCGTCCCTTCGGCTGGTTTCGGGCGGCCGTTCGCGGGGGTTCCGCCCTCGAGAGCTTGTGTTTCGGCGACCGGGTGCTACAGAGCGACTAGGGAGGCTTCCCCTCCGCCCTGCGGCAACTCGGCGGAGTGGGAGCCACACGAAGTCGAAGGGGAAGAGGGATGAAGCGACTATTCGTTCTGGTCGCGGCCGCGCTGGTCGTTCTGGCGCTGTCCGCGACACCGGCCCAGGCGCGCGGCTCTCACAGCGAGTGCCCGGACCTGGGCGCGAGCACGTGGAACGGCGGAGGGCAGGACTGCGACGAAGAGTGCCCGCAGCAGTCGGCGAGCTCCCTCCGGAGCGGAGGCGGCAAGGACGACGACTGCGACGGCGGCACGACGACCGGTGGGGAGACGACGACCGGTGGGGAGACGACGACCGGGGGCGAGACGACGACCGGGGGCGAGACGACCACCGGGGGCACCACAGGCGGAGGCACCACCGGAACCGGAGGCGTCAGCGCCGGCACGACCGGCGGCTCCGGCAACGTGAGCGGGGAGCTTCCCTTCACGGGGCTCCCGATCTGGGTCCCGCTCCTGCTGGCTGCCGCTCTCCTCGCGAGCGGCGGGCTCCTCCTGCGTCGCCGGAGGGACGAGACGTCCTAGCCGAGGCGGCGAACGCGGACGACACGGGGCGGCCGTCGAGGCCGCCCCGTTCACGGGGCCGCCGGACGGCCGGTGTATAACGAGACTGGCGTGCAACAACGGCTCGAATCGAGCCGCGCCGGACGCGCGGCAATCAGTGTCTTCATCCTCGTCACGATCCTCAGCGTCGTCGTCTGGAACCTCCCCGCCTCCGCGCTCAAGGAGGACGCGCTCGCCGTTACCGGGCCCTACGTCCGCGCGACGGGCCTCAACCAGAACTGGGGCGTCTTCTCGCCCAATCCGCGCCGCCACACGATGTTCCTGGTCGCCAAGGTGCGCTACGCGGACGGCAGCGAGGAGCTCGTCTCGCCTCCGCGCGGGGGGCGCCTCGTCGGCGGCTACTGGGACTACCGCTGGCGGAAGTGGGCCGAGTGGACGAGCACCGACGAGCACGACCAGCTGTGGCAGCCGGCGGCCGCCTGGTTCGCCAGGCGCGCGGCGGCCGAGGGCCGCCAACCGGTCAGCGTGACGCTCGCCCGGCGCTGGCGCGACCTGCTCCCGCCCGGCCCCGGGCCCAGCCGGGGGGAATGGCAGGAGTACGAGTACTTCACCTACGACGTCCCGGACGCCGGGCAGGAAGGAGCCCCGTGACCAGGGCGCTGGACACGTGGGACCGATTCTGGTTCAGGGACGTCGAGACCTCCACGCTCGCGCTCTTCCGGATCGCGTTCGCCGTCGTGGTGCTCGCCTGGGCGATGTCGCTCGCCCCGGGCCTCTACTCGTTCTTCGGCGACGACGGCATCCTCCCGGGCCATCCCGACGGAGGCGCCGGCTCCTGGGGGCTGCTCCAGCTCGACTCGAGCGCCGCGTCGGTCACCGCCCTCTACCTGCTCCTGGTCGTCGGCGGGCTCTGCCTCGCGGTCGGGTTCAAGACCCGGCTCGCCGCGGTCGTCGTGTTCGTGTGCCTGGTCTCGTTCGCCCGCCGCGACCCCTGGGTGCTGAACTCGGGCGACCTCCTGATCGTCGTCCTCTCCTTCTACCTGATGCTCGCCCCCTCCGGCGCGGCGCTCTCGGTCGACCGCTGGCTGAGGGCGCGCTCCCGGTTCTGGGAGCTCCCCAGACGCTCGCTCTGGCCGCTGCGGCTCATCCAGGTCCAGGTGAGCCTGCTCTACTTCTTCGCCGTCTGGGCGAAGCTCCGCGGCGAGACGTGGAACGACGGGACGGCGGTGTCGTACGCGTTCAGGATCGAGGACCTCGAGCGGTTCCCGGTCCCCGGGCTCGTCACCGACTCGCTCCTCCTCGCGAACCTCCTGACCTACGGGACGCTGGCGGTCGAGCTGGCGCTCGCGATCCTCGTCTGGAACGGGAAGCTCCGCCCCTGGGTGCTCCTGCTCGGCGTGGGGCTCCACCTGGGCATCGACTACGCCGTCCGGGTCGGCTTCTTCAGCTACGCGGCTCTCGTCGCCTACGTCGCGTTCCTGCCGCCCGAGACGGTCAGCGCCTGGGTGTACAAGCTGCGCGACCGGACCGCGCGGAGCCCGCTCGCCCGGCTCGTCCCCCGGGTGGAACCCGTCGAGCCCGAGCCCCGGGGCGAGCCGTGAGCGAAGCAGTCATCCTCTACGATGCGGACTGCGGCTTCTGCCGCTGGGCGGTCGATAAGGTGCTGGCCTGGGATCGGGCGGGGAAGCTGCGGCCCGCGGCCCTCCAGGGCCCGGAGGCCGACCGGCTGCTCCGCGGGCTGAGCGACGAGGAGAAGATGGCATCCTGGCATCTCGTGGTCGACGGGAACCGCTACTCCGGCGGCGCCGCAGCGGCGCCGCTCCTCCGCCTCCTCCCCGGCGGCCGGCCGCTCGCGCCCGTGGTGGCGAGGTTCCCGAGGACGAGCGATCGCGCCTACCGCTTCGTGGCGCGGAACCGCGACCGCTTCGGCCGCCTGGCGGGAACCCGCTGCGAGGTCGATCCCGGGCGCCGGCGGGCATCGAACGGCGCCGGTCCGCGCGGCGAGGAGCGTGAGCCGTGAACCGCCGGCGTCTCGGAGTCGTCCTGGCCGGTATCGGCGTCCTTGTCGCCGCGTACGCGGCCACCGTCGTCCTCTGGCGCGATCCTGCGACGGACCTCTACGCGCGCTGGAAGCAGCACGAGCTGAGCGAGGAGCTCCAGGAGGCGTTCGCCGAGCAGCAGCCGATCGTCACGCCGCAGGTCGCCGTCGACGCCGGGGAGGATGAGCCGACCGAGGCGGAGCGGCTCGCCGCCGAGCAGCTCGCCGTGGCCCGGGCCGCGAACGACCTGAACAGGAAGCTCGAGCTCGGCATGGCGCTCGGCCGGCTGACCGTGCCCCGCCTGGGGCTGAAGACGGTCTTCGTCCACGGGACCCGCTGGCGGAGGGATCTCTCCCAGGGGCCGGGGCACTACCCGCAGACGTCCCTGCCGGGCGTGGGCAGGACCATGGCCATTGCCGGACACCGGACGACGTTCGGCGCGCCGTTCCGCCACATCGACTCGCTGCGCCGGGGCGACCCGATCGCCGTCGCCATGCCGTACGCAACCTTCCACTACAGGGTCTTCAAGCACGAGATCGTCAAGAGCGACGACTGGAGCATCATCCGCGACCGCGGCTTCGACACGCTCGTCCTCTCCGCGTGCCATCCGCTCTACAGCGCCGAGAAGCGCTGGATCGTCTACGCGCGCCTCGTGCGGGTCGACCCGGCCGGCGGCACGCCGTACGCGGCCTGATCCTAGCCCTCCGGCCAGTACCCGAAAGGGGTACGCCGCGCTTTCGTGAGAGCACGACCTGCGGCAACGGGGGAGGCAATGAGGGGAATCGCTCGAACCGCGGTGCTGGCCGCGACGTGCGACATCGCCGACGCACCGGCCCGACCGGTGCGACCCCGCGCGCAGGGGGCACGGCCTGCGCACCCTTCCTCGCGGGGCCGGCGCCACCTCGCCCGTCGAGCTGGGGACGGGCGAGGCCGGACCGGGGGCGACGCCGACGGCTCTGGCGCGCCCCCGGCCCAAGCTTCACCTCGGGCCGCCTCCTGGGCCGCCTGAGGGCTAGATCGCCGGGACGGGCCTGGCGAGCAGGTAGACGCTCGCCAGGCCCGCCCACTCGCCGTACGGCTCGAGCAGCCGGCGCGTGTCCTCGGGCTCGGCGCGGCAGCCGGTGAGCGACGCGCAGAGCTTGACGAGCCCGAGGTCGCCGACGAGGCCCTGCTCGTAGCGGCCGAGGCCGTACAGGCAGATGACTCCGGCCGACCAGGGCCCGAGGCCGCGCTCCCGCTCGATGCGGGCGACGGCCTTGTCCGTCTCGACGCTGCGCAGACGCTCGACGTCCACCTCGCGCGACAGGCGGACGAGGGCGTTCGCCTTGCGCGCCACGAGCCCCAGGCGGGAGAGCTGGGCCGGTGCCAGCGCCCGGAAGGTCTCCCTCGTGGGCGGCAGGACGAGGTCTCCGCAGGGCGTTCCCAGCGAGCGGAGGAGCCGTGCCTCGAGCTGCCGCGCCGCGCTCGCCTGGATTAGCTGCCCGCAGACGGCCTTGAGCAGGGAGTGGGTGACCGTCGCCGTCCGCAGCGGCCGCAGGCCGCGCAGGCTCCGGACGGCGCGGCCGATCAGCCGGTCGTCGGCGAACCGGTCGAGGAACGCCGCGTGGTCGTCGTCGGCGGCGAGCACGAAGCGGAGCCGGTCGAGCGCCTCCTCGGGCTCGGCGCTCTCGATCGCCGCGGCCAGGCTTCCGTCCGGCCGCTGCCGCACGCGGGCGAGCGCCGGAGCGCCGCCGGCCTCGAAGGCAACGGTGAGGACGCCGTCGCGGAAGCGCCGCGTCACGTCGCTGCGGAGGCGTGCCGAGAGCGCGAGCGAGTAGGGCGGCCGGGGCGCGATCGTCGTCTCGAGCAGCACGGCCGCGAGCCTACCGCCCGGGCCCGAGTGCCTCCAGGAGGTTGACGAAA
>DASPGT010000148.1:0-2743 GCA_035620475.1 Gaiellaceae bacterium
CAGGAACGCTGCGGCCAGACCGACGGCGGAGATGCTCGCCGTGAACGGGATCAGTTGCCCGTCCACAAATGAGAGCGCCGGGCTCAGGACCCAGACGGTGGCGGGCGCGGCGAAGGTGAAGCGGCGGCGTAGGAGCAGCGGCAGGACGATGAGCACCGTCGCCGGCACAGAGAACCAGAGCGGCGAGGTAGGGGCGTCGGGGTCGTCGTGCCGGAAGAGGAGCCCGAGCACGCCCGCGACCGCCGCGACCACGATCAGCGCGTCGAATCCGTACCTGCGCACGAGCAGCGAGAGCTTTCTCACGCCGTGAACGTACTCCACGGCCCTCCCGGCTGCCTCCTACCCGAGTAGGAGGCCGGATCGTCGGCGTGGACGAGCGCGAATCAAGCCTGCCGACGAGGTCGGTTCGCGGCCGCGCTCGTACCGTCGGGGCATGGAATCGACCACGAAAGGACGTGAGGCCATGACCCCCAGCACCGACACCCGGAACCTCGCGGCCCGGATGGGCCGCTGGAGCGCCGACCACTGGAAGACCGCCACGTTCGGGTGGTTGGCGTTCGTCCTCGTCGCCTTCGCCCTCGGCGGGATGGCGGGGACGAAGACCATGGATCCGAACGCCGCCGGCCCGGGCGAGTCCGGCCGGATGGACAAGATCCTCGAGGCCGGCTTCGAGCAGCCGGCAGCCGAGAGCGTGCTCGTCCAGAGCGGCTCCCTCTCGGCGACCGACCCCGCCTTCACGGCGGCGATCGAGGACGTCGTCGCGCGCATCTCGAAGCTCGACGCCGTCCAGAACGTCCGCTCGCCGCTCGATCCGGCCAACGCCGGGCAGGTCTCTCCCGACGGCCGCTCTGCGCTCGTCGAGTTCGAGATCCGCGGCGCCAAGGCCGATGCGGCCGAGAAGATCGCCCCGGTCCTCGCCGAGGTCGACGCCGCGCAGGAGGCGCATCCGCAGCTCTTCGTCGGGGAGTTCGGCTACGCCAGCGCGGCCGACGCGATCGCGATCGCGTTCGAGGACGACCTCGGGAAGGCGGGCATCCTCTCCCTGCCGGTCACCCTCGTCATCCTCGTCCTGGCCTTCGGGGCGCTCATGGCCGCGGGCATCCCGCTGCTCCTCGCCCTGACGGCGGTCTTCGCCACCTTCGGCCTCCTCGCCGTCTCGAGCCAGTTCCTGCCGCAGGCGATGCAGGCCGGTGCGCTGGTCCTCCTGATCGGGCTCGCGGTCGGCGTCGACTACTCGCTCTTCTACCTGCGGCGGGCCCGCGAGGAGCGGGCCGCGGGCAAGAGCTCCCGGGACGCCATCGAGATCGCCGCCGCGACCTCGGGGCGCGCAGTCCTCGTCTCCGGCCTGACCGTGATCACGGCGATGGCCGGCATGTTCCTCACCGGCGACCGGATCTTCGCCTCGCTGGCCATGGCGACGATCACGGTGGTCGCCATCGCGATGCTCGGCTCCCTGACCGTCCTGCCGGCGCTGCTCTCGCGGCTCGGCGACAAGGTCGACCGGGGTCGCGTGCCGCTCGTCGCCCGCCTTCGCCGCGACGACGGCGAGGGCCGGATCTGGGGCGCGATCGTCGACCGCGTCCTGCGCCGGCCGGTGCTGTCGGCCGTCCTCGCCGGCGGGCTGCTGGTGGCGCTCGCGCTTCCCGCCTTCCAGCTTCGGATGGCGCAGCCGGGCCCCGACACCTTCCCCAAGTCCATCCCCGCGGTGCAGGCCTACGACCACATGCAGGAGGCCTTCCCGGGCACAGCTCTTCCCGCCAACGTCGTCGTCAAGGCCCCGGACGTCAACGACCCGGCGATGCAGGCCGCGATCGAGCGGCTCGAGAAGCGGGCGCTGGCAAGCGGCCGCATGCACGAGCCGATCACAGTCGACGTCAACGAGGCCGGGACGGTCGCCAACATCATCATCCCGATCGAGGGCAAGGGAACCGACTCCGTCTCCAACGCCTCACTGGCCGAGCTCCGCGACGAGATCGTGCCGAACACCGTGGGCGGCCTCCCGAACGCCGAGGCGGGCGTCACCGGGCTCACCGCGCAGTGGACGGACTCGACGGACGAGATCACCTCGAAGCTGCCGCTCGTCTTCGGGTTCGTGCTCGTGCTCGCCTTCTCGCTCATGCTCGTCGCCTTCCGGTCGCCCGTGATCGCGGCCAAGGCGATCGTGCTCAACCTGCTCTCGGTGGGCGCCGCCTACGGCGTGCTGGTGCTCGTCTTCCAGCACGGCGTCGGCAAGGGCTTCCTCGGCTTCAGCTCCACGGCCGGGATCGACCCCGTCGTCCCGCTCCTCCTCTTCGTGATCCTGTTCGGGCTCTCGATGGACTACCACGTGTTCCTGCTCAGCCGGATCCGCGAGGCGGTCCAGCGGGGGATGAGCACGGACGAGGCCGTCTCCCACGGGATCAAGTCGACCGCCGGCGTCGTCACGGCCGCCGCGATCGTCATGGTCGCCGTGTTCGCGGTCTTCATCACGCTCTCGATGCTGATGTTCAAGCAGTTCGGCGTCGGGCTCGCGACCGCGATCCTGCTCGACGCGACGATCGTCCGGGGCGTGCTCCTGCCCGCCTCGATGAAGCTGCTCGGCGACTGGAACTGGTACCTGCCGAGCTGGCTCGAGTGGCTGCCGCGCTTCTCCCACGAGGAGGAGACACCGCGGGCCGCCGCTCCGGTGCCGAGCGGCCGCTAGCGCCGCAGCAGTCTCCCGCGCAAGGCCCGCGCTCCCGACCCGGGGGCGCGGGCCTTCTCG
>DASPGT010000149.1:0-11912 GCA_035620475.1 Gaiellaceae bacterium
CCAGCTCGAGCCGGACCCCCAGGCTGCGCAGCTCCTCGACGAGGGCGCGGTTCCGCTCGTCGGCGACCCACGTGGCGATCGACTCGGCCCGGTCGGGGCCGATGCCGTCCACCTCCTCGACGTCCTCCTGCCGGGCGGCCAGTAGCACGTCGACCGAGCCGAAATGACGCGCGAGGTTCTGCGCCGTCACCCAGCCCACATCCGGGATGTTGAGGCCGAAGAGGACGCGCGAGAACGGGATCCGCTTGGACGCCGCGATCGCGTCGACGGCGTTCTGCGCCGAGATCTCCGCATAGCCGTCGAGCTCGGCGAGCTGCTCCTTCGTGAGCCTGTAGAGGTCCGGGACAGACCGCAGCAGGCCGAGGTCCCAGAGCCGGCGGACGAACTGCTCCCCGACGCCCTCGATGTCGGCCGCCGCCATCACCCAGTTGATCAGCGACTCGAGCCCGCGCGAGGGGCAGTCGTTGTTGGGGCAGCGGTGCATGACCTCGCCCTCGGGCTTCACGATCGGCGTGCCGCAGAGCGGGCACTTCGCCGGCATGCGAAAGCGCTTCGTGCCCTTCGCGTGCGGAAGCACCGGCCCGACCACCTGCGGGATCACGTCGCCCGCGCGCTGCACGATCACGGTGTCTCCCTCGCGGATGTCCTTGCGGTTGATGTCCTCCTCGTTGTGGAGCGTCGCCTGGGAGACGGTGACGCCGCCGACCTCGACCGGCTCGAGCTGCGCCCACGGGTTGAGCGCCCCGGTGCGGCCGACGCGCACGTGGATTTTCAGGAGCTTCGTCTGCGCCGTCATCGGCGCCCACTTGAACGCGCGCGCCCAGCGCGGCCGCCCGTGG
Organism: Gaiellaceae bacterium; assembly: GCA_035620475.1. Lineage (GTDB taxonomy): Bacteria > Actinomycetota > Thermoleophilia > Gaiellales > Gaiellaceae > JAIBJN01. The sequence goes on from DASPGT010000149.1 coordinate 840, forward strand.
AGGGCCCCGAGCCGCTGCTGCTGGTCGAGGGAGTCCACCTTGATGACGATGCCGTCGATCTCGTAGTCGAGCTCGATCCGGCGCTGCTCCCACTCGGCGCACTCGCGCGCGACCGATTCGAGCGACTCGTGACGCCTCGCATGCGGATTCGTGCGAAAGCCCCGCTCGCGCAGCCACTCGAGCGTCTCCCAGTGGGTCGGGGGCTCGAGACCGTCGCCGCGGCCCGTCCCGTACACCCAGATGGAGAGGTCACGCTCGGCCGTGATCTGCGGGTTGAGCTGGCGCAGGGAGCCGGCGGCGGCGTTGCGCGGGTTCGGCGCGGTCTTCTTGCCCTCGGCCGCGAGGCGCTCGTTCAGGCGGTTGAAGGCCGAGAGCGGGAAGTAGACCTCGCCGCGCACCTCGAGCACGGGCGGCGCGCCGTCCCTCTCGCGCATGCGCAGCGGGATCGCCTTGATCGTCCTCAGATTGACGGTGACGTCCTCGCCGCGCTCGCCGTCCCCGCGGGTCGCCCCGCGGACGAGGCGGCCGTCCTCGTAGACCAGGGAGACGGCGGAGCCGTCGATCTTCGGCTCGGTCACGTAGGCGACGGGCTCGTCCGAGTCGAGGCGCTTACGCACGTCGTCGGCCCACTTCGCCAGCGTCTCCTCGGTGGTCACCTTCTCCAGCGACCCCATCGGGGTCAGGTGCTCGACCTTGCGGAACTTGTCGGAGGGCGGGGCGCCCACCCGCTGTGTGGGCGAATCGGGCGCGGCGAGCTCGGGATGCTCCTCCTCGAGCCGCTGGAGCTCGTCGAAGAGGCGGTCGTACTCGGCGTCCGAGATCTCGGGGTCGTCGAGGACGTGGTAGCGGTAGAGGTGGTGCTCGACCTGCTCGCGCAACTCGGCCACGCGCTTCTCGACCGACCTGGAGGCAGTCCTAGAGGACATCGAGGAGCTGCTGCGGGGTGTGGACGAGCGCGTCGGCCTCGGCGAGGGCGTCGACCGGGTGGATGTTCCCCCAGGCGACGGCGACGGTGAAGACGCCGGCGGCCTTGCCGGCGCCGACGTCGAACGGGGAGTCGCCCACGAAGGCGGCCTCCTCCGGGGCGGCGCCGAGGAGGTCGAGGGCCTTGAGGACCGGCTCCGGATGCGGCTTGTGGTTCTGGGTCAGGTCGGAGGTGACGACGACGTCGAAGTAGGCCTCGAGCGGGAGCACGGCGAACGCCAGCTCCACCGTCTTGCGCCGCTTCGCGGTGACGATCCCCAGGCGTCGTCCCTGGCGCTTCAGCTCGGCGAGGACGTGCTCGACGCCCTCGAAGGCCTCGAGCTCGTCGTGGAGCGGCTCGTTGTGCTCGCGGTAGACGCGCACGAGCTCGTCGGCCCGCACGTGGTCGATGGCCCGCATCTGGTCGTAGATGTTCGACCCCCCGACGAGCGCGGCCAGCTCCGCGTCGGGGATCTCCCGCTCGAGCACCGTCCTCGTGGCGTGCTTGAAGGAGGCGAGGATGATCGCCCCGGAGTCGATCAGCGTGCCGTCGAGATCGAAGAGGACGTTGGGGTAGGGCACCGCCTGATCGTAGCGAGGCGCTAGTAGTGCACCCGCTCCAAGTAGAGGCCCCACGGCGGCGCGGTCGCGCCTGCCTCGTCGCGCGGGCGGCCTTCCAGCAGCCTCCCGATCTGCTCCGGCGGCTGCTCCAGCATCGAACCGACGAGCGTGCGCACCATGTGCCTCAGGAAGCTGTCCGCGGTGATTGTGAAGGCGAGGACGTGGCCGTCGCGCTCCCAGGCGGCGAGGCTGACGACGCGCGTGAAGGAGTCGTGCTGCGTCTCGGTGGGGGTGAACGCGCGGAAGTCGTGCTCGCCGGCCAGGAGCACCGCGGAGGCGGCGAGCGCATCCTCGTCGACGGGCCGCGGGAACCAGAGCGCGCGCCGGAGCTCGAGCGGCGAGTGCACCGCGCGGCGGAGGACGCGATAGCGATACGAACGGCCGGTCGCGGAGAAGCGCGCGCTGAACCCGTCCGGGGCGGCGGCGCTCTCGAGCGCGGCGACGTCGTCCGGCAGAACGCCGTTCAGCGCCGCCGCGGCCCGCTCCGGCGGCGGCCCGCCCTCGGCCTCGAAGCTCGCCACCTGCCCGAGCGCATGGACGCCCGCATCGGTTCTGCCCGCGACCGCCAGCCCGCTCCAGGACGGGTACACGCGGTCGAGCCCCGCGCGCAGCTCTCCCTCGACCGTGCGCAACCCCGGCTGCGCAGCCCAGCCGGAGAACCCCGTGCCGTCGTATTCCAGCGTGAGCTTGACACCACTCATGGTAAGCGCTAGCTTACGGTAAGCAATGGCTTACGCGGAAGCGATCCAGGCACTCGGCGATCCTACGCGGCGCACCGTGTTCGAGCTGCTGCGCGACGGGCCTCGCTCGGTCGGCGAGCTCGCCCGCGGGCTGCCCGTGAGCCGCCCGGCCGTCTCGCAGCACCTGCGCGTCCTCAAGGCCGCGGGGCTCGTGCGGGAGCGACGGGAGGGCACCCGCAACTACTACAGCGTGAACGGCGAGGGCCTGGCCGAGCTGCGCGCGTACTTCGAAGGGTTCTGGGACGAGGCGCTCGCGGCCTTCAAGGCCGCCGCCGAGAGCGAAGGAGGAAGCGAGGATGAGCCGGATGACGGATGAGCTCGTGCTGCGGAAGTCGATCGTGGTCGCCTGCCCGCCCGAGCACGCGTTCCGCGTCTTCACCGAGCGGATGAGCGACTGGTGGCCGTACGAGGGCCACTCCCTCTTCGACGGCGAGGCCCCCGTGGTCTGGGAGGGGCGCGTCGGCGGTCGGGTGCTCGAGCGGGCCCACGACGGCCGGGAGGGCGTCTGGGGAACGATCGTCGCCTGGGATCCGCCCCGCTCCTTCGCCATGACCTGGCATCCGGGCCGCGGGGAGGAGACCGCGCAGGAGCTCTCAGTCAGCTTCACCGAGCAAGACGGCGGCACGCGCGTCGACCTCGTCCACACGGGCTGGGAGCGCACCGACGAGCCCGCCGAGCGGTTTGCGAGCTACGAGGCCGGCTGGGCGACCATCCTCGACCTCTTCGCCGACACGGCGACCACTGCGCGCTGACGATGCATCCCGACACCGCCAGGCTGCTGGCCGCTGAGCGGCAGGCCGACCTCCGCCGCGATGCGGACGCGGTTGCCCGCCCGCGGAAGCGGCGGCGGCTCCGGCTTCGGCGAAACGCCCTCGGCCGCTACGCGGGCGCGCCGGCCGGGGCGCGCACCGGCACGTAGTCCACGAGCTCGAGGTAGGCCATCGGGGCGGCGTCGCCCTGGCGCGGGCCGATCTTCACGACCCGCGTGTAGCCGCCCTCGCGCTCGGAGAAACGCGGGGCGACGTCGGCGAACAGCATGTGCGCCACGCTCTTCGAGCGGAGGAAGGCGACGGCCTGCCGGTGCGCGGCGACGTCGCCGCGCTTGCCCAGCGTGATCATCTGCTCGACGATCGGCCGCACCTCCTTCGCCTTCGCCTCCGTCGTCCTGATGCGGCCGTGCTCGATCAGCGCGCAGGCGAGATTCGCGTAGAGCGCCTTGCGGTGGGCCGAGTCGCGGCCCAGCTTCCTGCCTGCGCGGTGGTGCCTCATGACCTGCTACTCGTCCCTGAGGGTCAGGCCGTGGGCCTGGAGGGTCTCGCGGACCTCTTCGATCGACTTCTTGCCGAAGTTCGGAATGGCGGCGAGCTCGGTCTCCGTCTTGGAGACGAGGTCGCCGATCGTCTCGATGCCGACGCGCTTGAGGCAGTTGTAGCTGCGGACGCCCAGCTCGAGCTCCTCGATCGGGAAGTTCTCCATCCCGTGGGCCTGGGGAGCCTCGGCCTCGGCCTCGGCGTCCTCGCGGAAGCCCTCGATCTTGTCGATGTCCGTGAAGATCGCCAGCTGGCGGATGAGGATCTCGGCGGCCTCGGCGATCGCGTCGCGCGGGGCGACGGAGCCGTCCGTGGTGACGTCGAGAGTCAGCTTGTCGTAGTCGGTGCGCTGGCCCACGCGGGCGGCCTCGACCTCGTAGGCGACACGCCGCACCGGCGAGAAGATGGAGTCGATCGGGATGACGCCGATCGTGTGCTCGGGCCCGCGGTTCAGCTCGGCCGGGACGTAGCCGCGCCCGCGGCCGATGGTCAGGGTCACCTCGAGGCGGCCCTTGTCGGAGAGGTTGGCGATCTCGAGGTCCGGGTTGAGGATCTCGAGGTCGGCCGGCGCCTCGATGTCGGACGCCTTCACGACGCCCGGGCCCTTCTTCTCCAGCCGCACCTCGATCTCCGGCGACTCGCCGTGGAGGAGGCACGTGAGGCTCTTGAGGTTGAGGATGATGTCGGTGACGTCCTCGCGCACGCCCTTCAGGGTCGTGAACTCGTGCGCGACGCCCTCGATCTTCACCGAGGTGACGGCGGCGCCCTCGAGCGAGGAGAGGAGCACGCGGCGGAGCGAGTTGCCGAACGTGTAGCCGAAGCCGCGGTCGAGCGGCTCGATCACGAAGATGCCGCGCTCCTCGGTCAGCTCCTCGTGGGTGATCCGGGGCACCTGGAATTCCATGAGCGACGTTCTGGTGGCCATGCTTCCTTTCTGTGGAGCCTTCTACTTCGAGTAGAGCTCGACGATGAGCTGCTCGGCGACCGGCGTGTCGATGTCGGACCGGTCGGGGAGCTTCAAGACCTTCCCCGAGAGGTTGTCGTGGTCCGCCTGCAGCCACGGGGAGACGGAGGCGGTGAGGTCGGTCGCGTCGCGGACGACCTGCTCGACGGCGCTGCCCGGCTTCAGGGCGACGACGTCGTCCGGCTTCACCTGGAAGCTCGGGATGTTCACCCGGCGGCCGTTCACCTGAAAGTGGCCGTGGCGGATGAGCTGGCGCGCCTGCGCGCGCGAGGCGGCGAAGCCGAGGCGGTAGACCACGTTGTCGAGGCGCGTCTCCAGCATGCGCAGGAGCTCCTCGCCGGTGATCCCCGACCGCTTCGCGGCCTTGTCGTAGTAGTTGCGGAACTGCTTCTCGAGCAGGCCGTAGTAGCGGCGCGCCTTCTGCTTCTCGCGCAGCTGCAGGAGGTACTCGGACTGCTTGATGCGGCCGCGACCGTGCTCGCCCGGCGGGTAGCTGCGGCGCTCGACGGCGCACTTCTCCGTCAGGCAGCGCTCGCCCTTCAAGAAGAGCTTCATGCCCTCGCGGCGGCAGAGCTTGCACTTGGGGCCCAGAGGACGCGCCATCAGACCCTCCGCCGCTTCTTCGGACGGACACCGTTGTGCGCCTGCGGGGAGACGTCCTTGACGCCGAGGATCTCGAGCCCGGCCGCCTGGAGCGAGCGGATCGCCGTTTCGCGGCCGGAGCCGGGGCCCTTGACGAAGACCTCGACCTTCTGGAGCCCGTGCTCCATGCCCTTGCGGGCGCAGCTGTCGGCGGTCACCTGGGCGGCGAACGGCGTCGACTTGCGGGAGCCCTTGAAGCCGGCGGAGCCGGCGCTCTCCCACGCGATGACGTTGCCCTCCTTGTCGGTGAGGCTCACGATCGTGTTGTTGAAGGACGTCTTGATGTGCGCCTGGCCGATGGCGATGTTCTTCTTGACGCGGCGGCGGGCCCGACCCTTCGACTGGCGGCGAGGCGGAGCCATCAGGCCTTGGCCTTCTTGCCGCGGCCGACGGTCTTCTTCGGGCCCTTGCGCGTCCGCGCGTTCGTCTTCGTGCGCTGGCCGTTCACGGGCAGGCCGCGGCGGTGGCGGATGCCGCGGTAGGCGCCGATCTCCTGCAGGCGCTTGATCGCCTGCGAGCGCTCGCGCCGCAGCTCGCCCTCGACCTCGAGGTTCGTGTCGATGTACGTCCGCAGCTTCGTGATCTCCTCGTCGGTCAGGTCGCGGACCTTCTCGTCGCTCGAGAGGCCGAGCTCCGCGCACGTCTTGCGCGCGGTCGCCTGCCCGATGCCGTAGATGTACGTGAGCGCCACCTCGAGGCGCTTCTCACGGGGGAGGTTCACTCCTGCGATCCGGGCCAAACTCGTCTCCTTGTTCCTAGCCCTGCCGCTGCTTGTGCCGCGGGTTCGAGCAGATGACCAGCACGGTGCCGTGCCGCTTGATCACGCGGCAGCGGTCACACATCGGCTTGACGGACGGACGTACCTTCATGAGATCTCCAGGGTCGGGCGCTGTCCACGCGAAAACGCGGACGAGCCGCGAGCGTGCATCGTAGCAGCAACAGTGGTCACTCCGAGCCCGCCTTCGTGAGGACGAGCGGGCCGTTGTCGGTGATCGCCACGGTGTGCTCGAAGTGGGCCGAGAGGGAGTCGTCGTCGGTCGAGATCGACCAGCGGTCGTCGGCCATCGAGACGTCGGGGCCGCCGACGTTGATCATCGGCTCGATCGCCAGCGTCATGCCCGGCTGGAGCAGCGGGCCCCGCCCCGGCTCGCCGAAGTTCGGCACCTGCGGATCCTCGTGCATCGAGCGCCCGATCCCGTGCCCGACCAGCGAGCGCACGACGGAGAACCCGGCCTCCTCGGTCGTCCGCTGCACGGCGGCGGAGATGTCCTGGACGTGGTTCCCGGCACGCGCCTGCTCGATGCCGGCGGCGAGCGCCGCCTGGCAGACCTCGAGCAGCCGCCCGGCCTCGTCGTCGACCGCGCCCACCGGAAAGGTGTAGGCGGAGTCGGCCACGAAGCCGTCCAGGGTGACGCCGACGTCGACGGAGATGAGGTCGCCCTCCTTCAGCTCGTACGGGCCGGGGATGCCGTGGACGACCATCGAGTTGGGGGACGTGCAGATCGCCGCCGGGAAGCCCCGGTACCCCTTGAAGGTGGGGACGCCGCCCTCGGAGCGGATGTAGCTCTCGGCCGCCTCGTCGAGCTCGGCGGTCGTCACGCCCGGCTTCGCGAGCCCACCGAGCAGCGCGAGGGTCTTGGCGACGACCGCGCCGGCGCGGCTCATCGTCTCGATCTCGGTCTTCGACTTCCGGATGATCATCGCTGCCCCGCGGCCGCCAGGACCTGCTGGACCTCGGCGAGCACCTCGTCGACGGCGCGCTCGGCGCGGATGTCCACCAGGAGGCCCTTGGAGCGGTAGTAGTCGACGACCGGCTTCGTCTTCGCGTGGAAGACCTCGAGCCGGTGCCGGATGACCTCGGGCGTGTCGTCGCTTCGCCCCTGCTCGCGCGCGCGGCCGAGCAGCCGCTCGACCGCGACCTCCTCGGGCAGGTCGAAGAGGAGGACCGCGGAAAGCGTGCGGTCGATCTCGGCGAGCATCTCGTCGAGGGCCTCGGCCTGGGGCAGGGTCCGCGGGAACCCGTCGAGGATGAAGCCCGCCTCCGTGTCCTGCTGCGAGAGCCGCTCGCGGATGAGGCCGACCATGAGCTCGTCGGGGATGAGGTCGCCGGCGTCGTAGATCGGCTTCACCTCGCGGCCGAGCGGGGTCTCCTCCGCCATCGCCTCGCGCAGCATGTCGCCGGTGGCGACGTGCGGGATGCCGGCGTCGGCCGCCACGAGCTCCGCCTGGGTGCCCTTGCCGGCCCCGGGAGGGCCGAGGATGACGAGGTCGAGCGGCACCGGACCGCCTATCGGAGGAAGCCCTCGTAGTGGCGCATCATCATCTGCGACTCCATCTGGCGCATGGTGTCGAGCGCGACGCCCACCACGATGAGGATCGACGTCCCGCCGAGCGCCGCCGAGGTCGCCTGCGAGAAGCCGCCGTAGCGGATGAAGAGCGTCGGCAGCGTCGCGACGAGCGCCAGGTAGAGCGCGCCCGGGAGGGTCAGGCGGGTCAGCACCCGGTCCAGGTACTGCGCTGTGGGCGGGCCGGGCCGGATGCCCGGGATGTAGCCGCCGTGCTTGCGCAGGTTGTCGGCCTGGTCGATCGGGTTGAACTGGACCGCTGTGTAGAAGTACGTGAAGACGATGATCATGAAGCCCTGCAGCAGCAGGTACGGCAGGGCCGTCGGCGAGAAGTTCTCGTTGATGAACGTCTGCGTCTGTGGGAAGAACTGCGCCACCGTGGGCGGGAAGGCCATGATCGCCGCCGCGAAGATGATCGGGATGACGCCGGCCATGTTCACGCGCAGGGGCATGTAGGTCGAGCCGCCGGCGGTCATGCGCCGGCCGACCATGCGCTTCGCGTACTGGATCGGGATGCGGCGCTGGCCCTCCTGCACGAAGACGACCGCGACGATGATCGCGAGCGCGATCAGCGGGAACATCAGGCGCTCGAAGGAATCGCCGGCCCACCAGGCGCGCAGGCCGCCGGGGAGACCGGCGAGGATCGAGGCGAAGATGAGCAGCGAGATGCCGTTGCCGACGCCGCGCTTCGTGATCAGCTCGCCCATCCACATGAGCAGCGTCGTCCCGGCGGTAAGCGACGTCACGATCAGGACGAAGCGGCCGGGCGTGAGGTCGAGCGCGCCCTGGCGGCTGAAGAGGTAGGAGTAGCCCGCCGCCTGGAGCGCGGCGAGCACGACCGTCAGGTAGCGCGTGTACTGGTTGATCTTCGCGTAGCCGGCCTCGCCCTCCTTCTGGAGCTGCTCCAGCTTCGGGATCACCACGGTCATCAGCTGGAGGATGATCGAGGCCGTGATATACGGCATGATCCCGAGCGCGAAGACGGCGAACTGCGAGAGCGCGCCGCCGGAGAAGATGTTCAAGAGGCCCAGGATCGTGCCGCCCTGGTCGTCGAAGTACGCCTCGATCTGCGCCGAGTCGACTCCCGGCACCGGAATCCAGCTGCCCAGGCGGTAGAGCGCCAGGATCATCGCGGTGAAGAGCAGCCGGCGCCGGAGCTCCGGGACCCTCCACGCATTGGTCAGCCAGGAGAACATCTACTCGGCGGTCTCCTCCGGGGCCTCCTCCGCCTCGACGGGCTCGTCGGCCTGCGCCTCGGGCTCCTCGACGGCCTCCCCGGCCGCGGGCGCGGCCTTGCGGCGGCGCTTCTTCTCCTCCCTGGGCGGGCGGAGCGCGGTGGCGCTTCCGCCGGCCGCCTCGATCTTCTCGCGGGCGGCCGCCGAGAAGGCGTGGGCCGTGACGGCGAGCTTCTTCGTCAGCTCGCCCTGGCCGAGCACCTTCACGTCGGTGCGCGTGTTCTTGATCAGGCCCTTCTCGACCATCGCCTCGAGCGTCGCGTCGGCGCCGTCGTCGAAGACGCGCTCGAGGTCGCGCAGGTTGACGGGCACCGTGTGCGTGCGGTGCGGGCCCATCGGCATGGCGTCCTTCGAGTACGGGCCACGCTGCTTCGGCAGGCGCATGTAGATCGGCATCTGGCCGCCCTCGAAGCCCGGCCGCATCGTGTGCGAGCCGGAGCGCGACTTCTGGCCCTTGATCCCGCGGCCGGAGTAGCGGCCCTTGCCGGAGCCCAGGCCGCGGCCAACGCGCTTGCGCGCCCGGCGGGGCTGCGCCGGCTTCAGGTTCGAGAGGGTCAGGCCCTCCTCGGGCTGCTCCTGCGTCTGCTTCGTCTCGTCGGCCATCAGGCGTCCTCCACCTTCACGAGATGGCGGACCTTCCGGAGCATGCCGAACGTCTCGGGATTCGCCTCCCGCTCGGTCGTCCTGCCGATCTTGCCGAGGCCGAGCGCCCGCAGCGTGCCGCGGTGTCGCTCGGTCTGGCCGATTTGGCTACGCGTCTGGGTGATCTTCAGCTTCGCCACTCTGGTCGGTCTCCGTCACGGCCTCGGCCTCGGGCGCCGGCGCCTCGGCGGCCGGCTCCTCGGCAGGGGCCTCGTCCTTCTTCTTGGCGGGGAAGAGCACGTCCGAGACGACCTTCCCGCGGGTGCGCGCGACCTCCTCGGGCCGGCGCAGGCTCTGGAGCCCGTTCACCGTCGCCTTCAGGAGGTTGATCGGGTTCGGGTTTCCGAGGCTCTTGGCCAGGATGTCGCGGATCCCCGCCAGCTCGAGGACGGCGCGGACGCCGCCGCCGGCGATGACGCCGGTTCCCTCGCTGGCCGGGCGCAGAAGCACGCGCGCGGCGTCCGAGCGGCCGAGCACCTCGTGGGTGATGGTCTGGCCGTGCTTGGGCACCTGGAAGAGGTTCTTCTTCGCGTCGTCGACGGCCTTCGAGATGGCGAGCGGGACCTCCCGCGCCTTCCCGTAGCCGACGCCGACCCGGTCGACCTCGTCCCCGATGACCACGAGTGCCGTGAACGAGAAGCGCCGGCCGCCCTTGACGACCTTGGCCACCCGGTTGATCTCGACGACGCGCTCCTTGAGCTCGCGCTGGTCGATCTCGCGGTCGCGCACCTGCTTGGCGTCGATAGCCACTAGAAACTCAGTCCTCCTTCGCGTGCGGCGTCGGCGAGCGCCTTCACGCGCCCGTGGTAGAGGTAGCCGCCGCGGTCGAAGACGACGGTCTCGATGCCCGCCTTCCTTGCCGCCGCGGCGAGCAGCTTCCCGACCTCGGCCGCCTGCTCGCTCTTCGTGCCCTTGAACGTCTTCTTGACGCCGAGGTGGCTCGCGGATGCCAGCGTCTTCCCTTCGACGTCGTCGACGAGCTGCGCCTCGATGCCGCGGTTCGAGCGGTGGACGACGAGGCGCGGGCGCTCGGCGGTGCCGGCGATCTTGAGGCGGACGCGCCGGTGGCGGCGCTCGCGGGCCTGTCTCACGGTCAGGGTGGCCATCGCCCTATGCCCTCTTCCCGACCTTGCGGCGGACGTACTCGCCGTGGTAGCGGATGCCCTTGCCCTTGTACGGCTCCGGCGGGCGGACGGCGCGCACCTCGGCGGCGACCTGCCCGACCCGCTGCTTGTCGATGCCCTTGACCAGGACCTGGGTCGGCTGCGGCACCTCGAAGGTGATTCCCTGCGGCGCCTTCTTCACGACCGGGTGGGAGTAGCCGACGTTCAGCTCGAGGTCGGCGCCGCGCAGGCCTGCCCGGTAGCCGACGCCCTGGATCTCGAGCGCCTTCTCGAAGCCCTTCGTCACGCCCTCGACCATGTTGGCCACCAGCGTGCGCGTGAGCCCGTGCAGCGCCCGGTCCTCCCCGCGCTCGGTCGGGCGCGTAACGACGATCTCGCCGTCGCGCTGCTCGATCCCGATGCGCTGGGGCACGTGCTGCGAGAGCTCCCCGAGCGGGCCGTTGACCATCACGCGGCCAGGGGAGAGGGACACCGAGACGCCGGCGGG